>MDVR01000127.1 GCA_001940725.1 Candidatus Heimdallarchaeota archaeon LC_2
TGGATAGTCATGTTCTGGTGATTTGGACCAATCAACTGCTAATACTGTTTTGGATTTAGTAGAAATGATGATGTGAAACTTGTAAAAACGCTTGGATGACCTTTTAAGCTCAGAACTTCTGTATTTAATATATCTCCAAATAGACCCTACTTTGAGTATAAAGCCACTACTATCAATAGCAGAGTCTTCATCCGGCAAAATCAATATTCGAGCCACTTGAGTGGTTAGACTCTTGATTTGATGAGGTGACAATGATTTCCATGCATTATACAATGATGTCTTCTTTGGAGCTTCAACAGCTCCAAATTTGATCAGAGTCGATTCTATTTTCTTGAGCTGCAGAGTGTACTCTTGCCAGGTAAAATCAAGGCTTGCACCTAACATCCCTAGACACATAATTAACCATCTTGACCATTTTCTCGGCGCACCTTGAGGTTTTTTGGATCTTTTTGGTTCTGGGAACCTTGCCTCAAATAAATTCTTAAGTAAAGAAAGTTCCTTTTGAAAGTTGTCTGGATCTAATTTGATGAGTTTGGACACGAATCAAGTTACTCTAGACATTTTTTGAATCTTTCAAATTTCCTGTTAAAAAGAGTTAAGTAATTCTAGTTAACTAGACTTTAATCTAGAGAATTTTTGAATTAGGCATAAATAGATAAATTGCGTTTAGTGCGACCTATATGTAAATTTGAATTTGTTACTGGATTTTATGGTTAGATGTAAGTTAAAAATATAAGATATAATTATCCTATATGAACCAAGGAGTTTCTTGCAACACTTTGTGAATTTCGAGATTCTGACCTTTATGGATAAATATTGAAGATAGTTTAGCGATATCCTTAGCATATTTAATTGTTACAGGCAATCTTGATAGTGATTTTGAAGAAGCCCAATTTAGTTTTGTTAAATATAATATTTGTTTAGCAATGATTTTCAGATTTGGGGGATGATCAAGAGTCAATGAATAGACATTAACCTCTAATGGAAGAGGAGTTCCCATCGCTTTAGAATAAATATTATACCCAGTGGTCGAAAGATAAAATTGATATGGAGAAGTTATAACAAATGATCCTCTACTCAAACTTCCATCTGTTTGGGCAGATGTATCAAATAATCGTATATTATGTGTTGTGTTTATCCAAATAAAAGTATATTTACCATTTGGTCTAATTGATTTTGCAGCACTCCACATTATTTCAATATCTTTCCTCGAAAACTTTGAAGAATAGTGAAATACTATGGAAGGGGTTTCACTTAGTTGAATTTTGTCTAATGTTTCCCTTACCAAATCTCCAAAAAATTTATGACGATCCTCATAATCAAATGTCTCAGGATTTCCTTGATAGAGTTGCCATCTACCATATTGATTGAATACATTTGCATACCCCATGTATCTTTTGATTGTTTCAAATTTTTTGGAAGTGTAAGATAATCCTATGAAAAAATCTACATCGGGTAATTCATCCGGTAATACCCAAGGAATAGTTTTACATTTAGCTACAATATTTAATGCTAGGTTCAAATCCTTCCAATCCATACTCAGAATTGTTTTTCGACTGACCATTTGGGAAGGAATTCCAATTCCCAAGAGTAATTTTTTAATCGAATAATAAGGTGATTGGTAATCGGTCTTAGGATAGACTTCCTCTGGAAGATACACTAAGAAAATCCTAGAAATATCTTTATCTCCTTTCCAATCAGGATTCTTTTGAATTAGATCCAAAACGAGATTATACATGTCCTTAATATCATCTACCGTAAATATTTTTTCATATTTGAATCTAGTACCAAAAGTGCGTTCTGACCCCCTATATTTGTATTTACCGACAATCAGTCTCACAATCAGTTCTTTCATTTCCAATTTATATTTGGTAATACTCAATGGAATTATTTCAATGTCATTTGCATCTTTCTCATATGATCCAAACCTGGTAATCCCATTCAATATATTTTGACTTATTTGTCCTGTATGGAAGACTACGTATGGTTCAGATAAATCGTGATATACGGTTAAAGGTGTAATTTTACCTGAGAATGACGCAGATGATGGTTTAAGAAACAATTTAGGGTTACTATTTAATCGAACCTCAGTTTTATCAATCCGTATCGGAAATATTCTATCTTGTAGGATTTTTGCTGTCAATAAGATCTTATCAGCTCTAATTTTTGCAGCATTTTTATGGAATAACATTGAGTGGGATTTCAAAAGTTTATCTAAATCTACCCTTATGTTCTTCTTTTTGAGAACTTTATTGATGTCGCGATAATTTAGTTCTGGAATTATCGAGGTGGTAGATATTTCATCTACGTCATTTACATCTGCGAAATTAACAACGGAACTTCCTTGATTATAAGTTTTTAGTTTAGCAATTTCGAGAGAATCGCCAAGTCTAACTTTAACATTTTTACCTAAAAAGTAATTATTTTCAAAATACTTAATGAGTTCTTGAAGATCAACTTGATTTTTAATTCTCACTCTATAATCAAAAGATAAGTAATAGTTCTGATCATATTCTTTTATTTGAAATTCATGAATATTATATAATTTAAAAACTCTTTCAAAATCTGATTCGATACCAATGTTATCATCGTCTCTATAAGCGTAAAGTCGGCTATAATATAATCCATCAATACTCCACTCATTTCCTTCTAAAACGTCCCTTAGTGCTAATAACAATGATCGTTTTGTTTGATGCCTGTCATCGGTTTTGAAATCTTCAGGTACTGATAATTGGAAAAGATTAGCAAATTGATTTTGTTCTAATTCTGGTTTTAATGAATACCGTTTCTCTCTATCCGCAAAATTGTTATACAGTATGACTTTAGTAAATGATTCATTTTTGTATTTTGGAGGAGGAAGGTCAAATTCTTCCATTTTCATCCTCATTGTTCGCGTTCCTTCACTCAAAGATCGAATAAATGTCATTCCTCTTTCATCCTTCATATATCTAGTCCATTCAACAATTTTAGGATTTCGAGGTATTGATTCAAGGCTGATTTCATCTAATGTAAAGCTTTTAGGAGCAGTTTGAGGAATATTCCCAGGACTTTTAACTATAAATGCATCTTTGAATGCGATGCACTCAATCGGTACGTTGATAGCATAATCTCTATGAATTATAGCATTAACTATTGCTTCATCAACTACAACAGATGGGTATTCCAATTCATTTACAAAACCCCCATTTGCATCTCGTTTATACAATGTACGAAAATAAGCCGCATCAAGAATAAATTTTCTAACATCACGTATTATATTAATTATTGGACCATCAAAATCTCTATCAAAAATAGGTTGATTATTGTTTGCCCTCCAATCTTCCAAATTACAATCGTATTTCAGCAATCTCACAAATGAACTTGCAATTATGCTACGTGGGTTATAAGAGAAGTACAAATAGCCGCTTTTTGTAAAATACAAGATATTATTTTGAGAGGTAATTGCTCCTATATTCCGAAGAATTTCGAGCTTTGAATATTCAAATTGACTATCTCTTCTATCAAGAAAATCTTTTTCGAATTGCTTGTATATTTCAGAATGCAGATCATTATCTTGAAATTCGATACAAGTCTGGGATTCAAAATTGATAATTCCCTTGTTCCTTTTCAAAGCTTCAAGTTCTTGAAAACTAAGTGCCATGTTTTGGACCCCAACTCTTTTCCAAGATCTTGGGAAGTCTTCTAAAGTTTCACAGATTGCATCGGTTGTATGATCAATATATACGAGAATAATGAAATCTTCTTCTTCATTGATATTTGTATAATTGAAATTTTGATTGGTAAAAGTTAGATTCTTTAATTTCCTAAAAATTTGGAAGATACTGTTTAACCCTTGTTCTGCAATAGATTTTACACCAATTATATTTCCTTCATCATCTATTCCTAGAATTATCAATCCTCCCTCTCGATTCGAATTAGCAAATCCTGACGCTGTTCTCATAATGTGTTTTGAAACTCTATCAAAGCTATTCCTATTGTTTAATATCTCTTTTCGTTCAAAAAATTGACCCTCAAAATTTGTTGATGTCATGAAATCCAAATGCTTTGATGGATCTTCAATTAGATCTTTTGGAAATAACGGCACACTATCAGCTCGTAATAATCATTAACTAATTTAATAATAAAAATGATACATAATTAATGTATTTGTGAAGTCATTAATCTAGTGATCAATATAATCTGTCTTCTCAATGAAACTGATCAATTTAGAGAAGAAGGTTCAAATATTAACGATTGGTGATTACTCGGATCTCACAAATAATATGATCGGATTTAGAACAGGCGGTGAATTGCAAGCCTATTCAGAAACTGTCGATCAAACATTTAGTAGTATCTCTTCGATGGTTGATTGGACGTCTGAATCAGGAGAGAGCCTAACAGATGTTTATATGCGACTTTCTAGTCATATTACATCATCGAATTATTTCAATATAATTGCCGATACATTCACTATCAGAACAATAGACCACGAGGCATTTCAAATACTAACGGAAAAAATAATCGGAAGAGTGTTACAAAATTACTTTTTGGGACTATCCGATGAGGAACTGTCCAACCCTAATATAGTAGACTGGCACAAACTCCCAGTAAGGTATCTTGAATATGATTTCAGAATGGTTGGAAACGCGTGGAGTAATCCTCTAATTGGACAAGGAACCGATGTCTTTTCACGGGCAAGGCATGTGAATGGGGTTACAAATGGAATAATTGGATTGAATGCACTCACAGAGTACAAATCATGGTCAGTACCTCATGAGATTGGATTAGGCTATACGGATGTCGCGGGACATACATTCTTAAGGTCTGACGGGGTGTGGGATTATAAGAAGAGATTTGATCGGCCTAGATATTCTCCCTTATCTACTCCTAACGGAAGATCGCTTTCTGGTCTATTTATTGGACCCGATACTACTAGATATGGACTTGACCCCTCATATGGTACTTTGGTCTCTGATCAAATTATATATGATTGGGCTTACATGAATTGGGATCCTGTTTATGCTGCTAAAGGTGCTGAATATGTCTATTATGACCTTTTACGAAAGGCAAGAGAAGGGGGTTTCTCAGTCTCAAATAGACCGGAAACCACTTTTGATGTAATGCCTGAGATTGGTCTTATCACTGCCCCCGGTTATAGAGATTTCGGGGCATCCTTAATTGATCGATTAGGAAGAAATTGGGCTAAAGAAGGCGTTGGCAAAGCATGGATAAATCCCTCTCCAGGGATAATTTTTGGTCCCAACATCATGACAGTTGATCTTGGGGTTACATCCACAGGTCAGTGGATTACTGCTAGTCCAATTATACGAAATAGTGACGATACGCCGCCAATCCTCTACTGAATGCAGTTGCGATTAAACATTTCGATGAGCCATATATTTATTACGATCTAGAGTTGGGCTCGATAATAAATCCTAAATTCCCTACTGGTTCTTGGCCGAGAGAATTGATTTTTGCAGATGCGAATAATCTTATAGCTAGTTTTGAACAGGTGATGGCTGTGGCGATTCATGAACATATGGTGAGAACATTTCAAAGGATTGAAATTGTTGAGGGCAGTATTGTTGATAGACAACTTGGTGTAACACTTGAGTCTCAAGATGCGTTTGCTAATGCCGTAGATTCATTTTCAGGTTCGATAAATGCAGGTTCGATTATAGTTCATCCTCTTTACAATCCCGATGGAAGTACCAATCTTGACAATTCATATGATTTGGAAATTTGGATCCCAACTGGCAATAGTATTGATCCCACTATTGATAGTATCACTTCCGTATCAATGGATGGTAGAATGTTCGAGGAACCCGGTGTAAGTATCTTTTCGAGTCAAGGATATCATGGGTATCTTGGATTAAGAAGAGACCAGATGAGCTCTTTGACTGAAGATCAAATGTACAACTTATTCGAGGCTCATACCATTGACATATGGCAACAGTCAAACACCCTGTACGAAAAGATACCCGATTCTGGAATACTGGATACTACCCAGATAGAGGCTCAGAAAAGAGGGGCGATGGAACGATTGTTATCCGATTACTTCTCCCTTAATCCGAGTGAAATGGAGAACTTTAGGGGAGCAATTTATGAGGATACTGAAATTTTGGCTTTACCAGGTATTCTTAAGTTTGGCGAGACTTCAATTTCAAATTCACTTGCCTTGTGGAGATTAATGCCCTTTGAAGTCCAGACTGCATTGAGAATTGAAGCTGGTAAAACTTTTACCTACTACGATACTATGGGTATGGTTGTGAATTGGAACTTAAATTTTGATAGTGAAGGCTTAGTGGCAGAATTCAATAGATTGATGCGATTAATTGTTTTTAGTGGTGGCATAACCAATGATCTAACTGAAGAATTTATTTTGAGGTTGATACACAATCCAGGTAGTACCGATAGGTTCGATGGTGTGATCATCCATGATCAAGGGGATGTGATTAATTTTGGTGATAGAAGATTAATACCTTCTTCATCATTTAAAAATAAACTATTATTGGAAAATACTAATGCATATCTTAGACTCGGTGAAGAGGCTATTAAAAATGTTAAGGGAGATCTATCTAATTATGCTGACGCTTTCGTTAGTGGAAATCAAAGATCGTTGGATTACAGTAGAGGTCTACCTGAATATCAAAATGCTCTTGCAAGATTAGATACTGATATTCAATCTGCTCTTACTTTTAGAACATCTTCTGGCGATCTAATACCAACTGATATTCAGCAAAAAATATTAAAAGGATTCAAAGAAATACTTCACACCCCTGAAGAATTTGTTAAACTCGATTTCAGTAAGGAATTTGATATTGCTACACCGTCATCGAGAAAATCAGGTATATCAAAAAAAGTTGGACGGGCAGGAAACGAAGGTTTTCTAATAACAAATAATCGATTATTTCTGCAATCCTCTAGCGATTTTTGGACCGGGACTCATGTTAGAGATTTCTTTGCCTCGGACTATAAGAGTTTAGAACAAACGAACCCAGATTTATGGAATGATTTAATGGATGGTCATCCCTCTACTTTTGGGGTTGCGACGACTGATCTTATAAAACAATTTGATCCGAATGAAAAGGCACTTCAAACGGTTTTCAATTTCAAAGATAAATTTATTTTAAAATCTGACAATGTTCCAGGCGGTGTTGTAATCCATACTAACAAGCCATTTGATGGTTACAGAAACTCCATGTCTGATAGATTATTTCCAAACAAAATCTACGCTGAGATTATTAATATCAATAGTGTATTGAAAATGAATCCTCGAGCGCCAGTTAAGGGCAGTCAAGAATTCATTGATGTTGTGGCTAAATGGAATACACATACTTTAATTGGCAACGCCAAAGCGGGCACTAATCTAGTTTTAGTAGTAGAGATGTCGAAAGGACAATTGATATGGCCAGTTGAGAGATTCCTAAGAAAAGAGGTAAGTCATTTGGCTGAGTACTTCGGATCGATTCCGCCACCTTCAATGATCATCAATAAGATAAAATCAACAATGGAGGCTATGATTTAAATGACACAAATTGATTTTAATAAACTTGGGCATAATTATGAAGAAAACTGAACTTCTAAGATTCTACCCACAATTTGGTGTCACAAACAATTTGTAATTTTAAAGAAATCCCTAAATACATCCTAATTATGCTCTTAGAGACAGGAATTATAGTTCTGCAATTCATCAATATCTGATAGTTTATATTTACCACCATATGATTTAGTCAGAGATCGAATATACACAATATAAATTCTGTTGTATCAAATGGTTATTGTAAGGAGTTTCGAGATACCGTCAAAACTAAAAGTGTTGAATTATGGTTATGTACCGCTTTAACGGTCAGTGACACAATAAACATTTTCAAACTAGGTAGTGCATTTTTGTATAACGAAAAACTATTGAATGACCATCAGCATCATTTCAATTAAATCTCTATTTTTCAATTAACTTAATATTTTGTTAGAACTCAATTAAATCACAATCTCCGGCAATATCACCAGATAACACTTTAATTCTCACTTCTGCAATGGATAGATCAACAAATGTCGCTAACAAATTACAGGCTTTTTTAATATCCAAATATCCTTGTCGCAATGTAACTAATTCCTTTTCAGACAATTTTGAAATATCATATAAGTTGACCTTTATCAAATGAGAATTCGTGGTTTGATTTGGATTTAGAGCTTGTTTTGTGAGATAAACTTTCCTTTTTATTGGGGAAGTTAGGAAATATGAAAATACCATTGCTAAAATTGCATTGAAAATTATAAACCCGTTAAATAATTGTTTCCCATAATTGGGTTCACCATCTCCTATATCAAACCGTAGTTTCATATTTGAATGACCTAAACCGCAATATACTTGACAATAAGCGGTAACTGAAATATCGGTATCCGGGAGATAAAAATCATAAAAATAAGGAATTGTAGAAGCAATATCTTTGGTTGGTTCAAGTATTGAAATATAAATTTCCAACTCATTTATTGCTATTCCATGCTGAACATCGAGTGAATAGATCTGGAAAAAAACTTTGCTTCCTTTTTCTAATTTACCAATAGAATCAGTATAAGTTGCTTCTGAATATGCTTCGTTAAGCGAATAACCTGATAACACTAAATCTTCAATTCTATTTAAATCTATTAATTTCATTGTCCATTGGGATAATTCAATACGAAAATAATAAGGACGATCTTTACCTCCTACAGGATCATTTGAATTTGTATTATTTAAATTAGAAATAAATAGGGTCCCTATTGTTAGAAATAATATTATGATTATTGATATTAGAAAATATTTGCGTGATTCTAACATGGTTAGTCCTATACTCTTGCAAATACGTTGACAACTTGTCCATTCAAAATTGAGGAAATGACCCATTCACTATTTTTTTCCCCTCCCATTCCGGGTGATCCTGCAGGCATACCCGGTTGAGCAATCCCGTCAATATCTGGATTTTGAGATAATAAATCAAAGACGGCCGAAAGTGGTATATGACCCTCAACAAAATAATCACCTATGATTACAGTGTGACAGCTGCGTTGTTCTTCTGGAATCAAATTTTCGTCTTTTATATCTTGATAATTTTCAGTACGTTTCTGAAATGTATCGAAACCATTATCATTTAGGTATTCAACATAATTATGACAACATCCACATGTGGGTGAACTGTATAGAACAATAGACATTTTTTCTCCATTTGCCTGGACATATGGATTTGCAGGTAAATCTTCATTGTTTACAAAGTTATTATTGCCTGGATTTGTTCCGGGAGAAAACAACCCAGATACCAGTAGTAAAATAAATATTGATGAGGTAATTATACTCCATTTTAAAAGACGTGAACTTGATTTATTAGATAGAGGTGTTTTATCCTTTTTTTTCAATAAATCTGACTTAGATATTCTAGCATAACTTTCAACATTGTCATCATTTTTTATGGGTTGAATCTTTTTAATTGATCTAGTTGGCTTACCCATGGATAGATTGAGTTGCATTACTATATTAATTGTAGTATAATATAAAAGAAAATGATATTTTAATATATCAAATTATGACATATTACTTATTGTTATTTAATTGTTGATTACTGTTTTATAATTCAACTTAGATATTAAATAGAATTTGCGGTGGATCGACAACTAAGCAACATTAGTTCAAATTAAATGCTACGCATTATGTACAATATCTTAAAACATGACATATCATTTATTGATGTATTATTGCTAAATTTTTCTTTTTTACTTTAGAAAATATGTGGATCGTAATTGGACTTATTAGAATAACTAATGCTGTAATAATAAACAATGGATTGGATATTAA
The DNA here is from genome assembly GCA_001940725.1 of Candidatus Heimdallarchaeota archaeon LC_2. The sequence goes on from MDVR01000127.1 coordinate 9,809, forward strand.
ACTATTTATTGCAAACGATATTTTATGGTTAGACCCTTCAGTTGGTGGTATATTTGCATTTGGCACTTCATAATTCAGATCATTAATAAACTTGGACAATTTAGTTAATCCAACCCACATTTTCAATAGATAACCTTCTGGACTAAATAGAGCAGATGTTGGGAGTACAGATATCGAAAACATTTCTGTCAAATATTTACGTGAATCAACTCCAAATTCCCAATCTGCTTTATATTCCTGTTGAAATTCAATGATTTTTTCTAAACTATCTGTATCGGGAGATATACTAATCTGTTTCATTAGGATATTATTAGGCAATAGAGGATGAAGTTCAGATAGTGTGGCCATTTCCAATCTGCAAGAATCACACCAAGTAGCAAAAAATTCAACAAATATATATATACTTTCATCTTGGATTAATTGACTTTCAACCCCATCAGATCTAATGTAGTTGAAGTTATATGGCCCACTTTGTCCAGTAACTTGAATAATTAGTATTAAGATAACACCAATAACATAAATATAATTTTTTTTCATTTTGCTACCACCTTTGTTGTTTTCGGCCTACTACGGATCCTTACTATAACTGCCGTCAGTGTAACAACAATATACATATAGAATGTAATTCTAAACAAATTTGTTAGTGGTTTATGATGTATTTCTAGAACGATAGGTGAATCTCTTTTATAATCAATATACTCCATATTTTCCATTTTAAAATAATAGTCCATTGCATTTTTAGTAAGCCAGTCTGCTTGATTCCACACATCCCCAGAATAAACTCCTTGTCTCAAAACAACTTGTCCTAAATATTTTCCAGATTCAGTGACATCTAACACAATTGTTGGATATTCATCACCACCTTCTCTCCATCCATATATGGAAAGATCAAATTCTTCTACAATCGATACCTTTCCAGGAATCAGTACTTCTGAAGCATAATGAGAGTTGGGATCAACAGCAAAGTATGAAAATATCATTAAAATCATAGTTATATGCACAAGGGATCGTGAGAAGGTTTTTCCATTTTTGAGTTTAGAAAATTTCATTATTGTCATTATTGTCAAACTTAACAAAATTATCCCCATTATTGTGGTAACTAGATACCCCAATATCGAAATATAAAGGATCTGACTCATTACAATAGCTGAGATTATTGATGTAAGAATAAGTAGAATAAATTTCGAATTTTTTGAAAATAGCCTTGTCTCCATTTCCGAGATCCACAAAACTACAACAAGTGAAGAGAACAAAACCCCATTGAATAATTCATAATAAACATATGGTATGTTGGATTGATCAAAAAGAAGAACATTAATAATTTGGACTAACAAGCCCATTACATTAACTACAATTGCAAAAGCTAATATCCAAAATGTGTAGAAGTTAATTTTCTTCGGATGTATTTTTGGATTGAGTAATTTTTTAGGGAGCAATGGTCCTTGAACTTTTTTTATTGAGTAAATTAAACCGAAAGAACTCCCTGCAAACAAAAGTGTAAAAACAATCGCTTTTGCGAGCCCAGCATAATTATGAAACCCATCAAGCATTCCACCTCTAACTATAAAAGAAGCGAATGTAACTGATACCCAGCCAAGTGATGCTAACACATGTTGTAAGGGATGGTCTCTTGACATGTGGCTCTTACCGTGAAAGTACAAACTACTAACCAGCCAGAGAATTAGGGTAGCAATTTCCACTGGGTCCCAAGCCCAAAAACCTGCCCAGTTTTCCTCATATCCCCAAATCGATCCTGCAATCATGAAAATACTAGTTAAACCCCAACCAAGTATCATAAAAAAATCATTTAGCCAATATATTTTTTCACTTATTTTGGTAGTTACTTTATTCAGTGTTAACATTGACAATCCGGATGCATAAGGAAAGATAAATGCAGAATATGCAAGAAATGCTATTGGAGGATGAATTTGTTGCCAATAACTCATCAAAGAAGGGGGGAGTCCGATCCCATCAGTGTATGCATAACCCAACTCAAAAGGGCGTGATGATATTGAAAATGATGATATGAGGGCTGAGAAAAACAATAAAATGGTTAATAATCTCCCTGTAATTATATTACTATATGAATCCTTCAAATACAGAAGAGAGAACAGGGCAATGGTTGATGTAATTGCTCCCCAAAGTAACATAACCCCTTGTCTACTAGCCCAAGTAGCCATTACGAGTTCAGTTAAATCCATGTCATTATCAGAGAATGCATAAACGGCCAATAATTGGTAGTCGTGTTTTAGAAAAGCAGTTAACATGATGCTATAATCCAACCACAGAAATAATGTACTTACAAAAGTTAAACTAATACTAATACTTAGAATTCTATTATTACGATTAGTAGATTTCCAGTGAAGTACAAAAGTAATCCAACTTAGCATTACTGATGTGTAGAGAATGTAATTCCCAGCTTGATACAATATCACTTCCATATTAATATTGAACTTTTCAAAATTAATTAAAAATAAAGTGATCATTTATCCATAATAAAAGAATATATACGAATAATTACTTGGAAATCGCATAAAAAACTATTATATTTTCTATTTATGAACTAATAATAAGAAAATTCATCAATTCTGAATATTATTTCAAAAATATGACATTTTTTGACATGTCGTGATTTGCTCTATAATCTATCAATATCTGTCATGCTAATAAAATTAATTCGGGTGTTTGAACCAATATATAATTAAATTAAAATTAAGGAATACCCACGTGGTTTTATTTGAATTATTAATATTCTATCTTTTTCTTGGTTTAATAGCCTCATTTTCACCTTGTCTTTTTCCGCTTATTCCAAGTTTCTTGGCATTAACTACTCGTAAGAAGAATTCAAGAAGAGTAATATTAATTTCAGCTGGTTTCTTAACAATGGGCATTTTGATCGTATTTTTTCTAATTGGTCTATTATTTAGTGTTTCCTCCTCATTTATAGGAGAATTTTTACTAATTAATTACTCAACATTTGCCAAAGTACAAGCTTCTTTACTAATTATTGCCGGATCCCTCATGATTCGGACTCCTTCATTCATTTCAAAAATTACATTACCATCACGTCTTGAAATTTACATACAGACAATATTTGAAAGAGATCAACCCTATTTATCCAGTTTTCTAATTGGAACATTATATACAATAATTGCTGCCCCCTGCGCTTCTGGAATTTTTGTGTTAGTATGGTCAGAAATGCTTCTTGAACCAATTATTTCAAAATTATTGATTGTTGTTTTCTTTGCAATAGGAAGTGGAATTCCGTTTTTCTTGATGAGTATATACATTCCGAGTTTTAATTCCAGATTTATGAATTCAGTCCACAATGCGAGAAATAAAATTTCATTTGGATTAGGTTTCATACTAATTATAGTTGGGATATGGCTATTTTTATCTGAATCACCAAATTCATATTTAAATTTCAACTGATAGACAGTCATTTTAGCACTATTCTTTGATCATGACAAAATCTGTCATGATAGTTAAAAGGCTTAACAGCCTTTCAACCTGGGTGACGGATAAGTGAACGTCACACCGATTTATGTAATTTTAGAGATGATGGATTTTTAATGAAATTTAGGAGGCGATTATTTATCACTTCAAAAATGTTTTTACATCCTAAATTAGACACTTAGGTAGCTGATGTCGATAAATATTACTAGATATCAAATATGGTATTTATACTGCTGAATTTAGATATCACTAATCTCTCAAATATAAGTATAATAATTAACTACGTCGATTGGCAGATTTTGTTAATATTTCTTCATCTGCCAATAACAGTAAGATTTTGGTAAATACATTGAATTAATCTATCATTTTAATGTAATATCTCTCCTCAATGTCAAATATATATCAAATATATAGGAAACGTTTTGTAACATTTTAATATAATATATCAATTGTTGACATGTCATTAATTGATAGGTAAAAAATATGAAAATGGAAAACAGGAAAAATTATCAAAATCTTTCAAAACAATACGTGTGTCAAAATTGTGGTATAGCATTTAGTGCGCCAATGCATTGTGGTCATGCTATGCACATCGCTGAATCAAATGGTCAGACAGAATGGAATTGTTGGATGGGTCCAAATTGTGGAAAGGTTCCCTTTGAGGCAAAGTGTGACTCTCCATCTTTAACTCCTGTTTGATTTTTTTTTATGCTCAAAGGAAAATATATTTGCTTCCACCCAAATTTATGATTCTTTGAGTATTCTTATTTCTTGGATACCTCGAGACCTTATGTCAGAAGATTAATCCCATTTTTTTTTTTTACATATTTCAGGGTTATCTCTAATATTTTTTCATCTTTATCATCTTTGTGAAATTATTTATTGAAGTTAAAAGACTTATCTCAGTTTAAACAGTGTTTATAGAAAATTTAAAACAATGCAATTAGTTTAAGATTTAGTTATAAAAGAATTTTTAATTTCCCGTTTGAATTACCATGGCAGTCCTACAGTGTTCACAACAAAAATTTTCGTTTTGTTCCATAGGCTCTAGATTAGTAGAATAATATTTTATTCCACAGAAACAGCATGAAGTTAAAAAGTTTGAGAAAATCACTTCTAATTGACCCAAGGTATTAGCTAATAACGTTTCACCTTTTGATGTCAATTCGTAAACTACTTTACTACGTAGATCGCAATCGATGTCAACTTCTGAAATATAATTTGAGTTTTTTAATTCATTCAAGAAAGGATAAATTTTTCCATGGCTTGGTCGATCCCCTTGTATACCCTCAAGACATATAATCAGATCATATCCACTCCTAGGTTGACTATTTAGAAGAGATAGAATTAGAATTCGGTAAATAGAATTCATACGGGGTTTGATAAAATTTTCATCCATTCTTTTGTCCTCGACAATATGTAATTGATTCTTAAAAAATTGGTTTCTTATATCTTTTTAGTAAAAGTGAACTAGTCACAACTGAAACCGAAGAAAATGCCATTGCTGCTCCAGCTACTGCAGGTGGAAGAATGAACGTAAAGTTGAACAAATATCTAATTAGAGGAATGAACAAACCAGCTGCTAATGGAATTCCAGCTATATTGTATCCAAATGCCCAGAAAAAGTTTAATTTGATTCGACTAAATGTTTTCTTTGACAGATCAATTGCAACAACAACGTCTGTTAAATCACTTCGCATCAGAACCATATCGGCTGTTTCGATAGCAACATCTGTACCAGCACCAATTGCGATTCCGACATCAGCTTGTGCGAGAGCAGGTGAATCATTAATACCATCTCCAACCATTGCTACTACATGTCCTTCGTTTTGTAACTCTTTTACCTTTAGAGCCTTATTTTCAGGCAACACTTGAGCAAAAACATTTGTTATCCCCACTTCCTTAGCTATTGCATTTGCAGTTCTAATATTATCACCAGTAACCATCCAAACAGCAATACCCATACTTTGCATTTTGGCAATAGCTTTTTTGGATTCGGGTTTAACAGTATCAGCCACTGCCACAACTCCAATTACCAAAGAATCAGAAGATACTAACATTGCAGTTTTACCTTGTTCTTCAAATTGAACCATCTTGTCCTCTAAATCTTGAGGTACTTTCAGCTCATTCTCTTTCATCAAACTACGAGAGCCAACAAAAACTTGTTTCCCACTAATTAGGGCTTTAATGCCTTTTCCTGTAATTGCTTCAAATTCATCAGGATTATCAATAGAATTCAGTTTTTCTTTACCGTATTTTGCAATAGTTTTACCTAGAGGATGTTCTGAACCAGATTCTGCAGATGATGCATAAAAGAGAACATCCTTCTCAGAAACTTGATCTATAGTTACAATATCTGTTAATTCTGGTTTTCCATAGGTAATCGTTCCGGTTTTATCTAGAATTATTGCAGAAATTTTATGTGCGGTCTCTAAAGGTTCACCTCCTTTTATCAGTATGTTGTTCTCTGCGCCAATACCGGTACCCACCATAACTGCAGTGGGTGTGGCTAAACCAAGAGCACAAGGACATGCGATTACTAATACAGTGACTCCCAGAATAAATGCAAAAAGAAAAGAACTTGTACCCGCAGGTAGCCATGATTGAGGTACAATTCCAAGGCTTAATAGACCCCACCAGATAAAGAAGTCAAGGATGGCAATTATTACGACAATTGGTACAAATACGGAGGATACTTTATCAGCTAACTCTTGAATTGGTGCCTTGGAGGTTTGAGCATCCTGTACCAATTTAATTATCTGAGAAAGTGCAGTTTCACTACCGATCTTCGTTGCTTTAACGTGTAGTACACCTTGTTGATTTACAGTTGCACCTATTACATCATCATCAACTTTTTTATTGAGTGGCATTGATTCTCCTGTCACCATAGATTCATCTATAGCAGAGTTCCCATATACGATAACACCATCAGTTGGTATTTTTTCACCTGGGTATACTTTTAATACATCCCCCTTTTGAATAAGCTCTAATGGGACCTCTGTTTCTTCTATTACTTTTCCCTTGTCATCTAAAGATAATACAATTGCTGATTTAGCTTGGAGTGACAAAAGTTTCTTTATCGCTTCTGATGTTTTTCCTTTTGCGCTAGCCTCTAAATACTTTCCAAGGACAATGAAAGTAATAAGCAATGCAGAAGTTTCAAAGAAAACTTCACCTTCAAAGGCAGGATTAATAACCATGTAGACCATTGCAAATATTCCATAGAAATATGCAGCAGAGGTCCCTAATGCAACTAAAGTATCCATGGTTGCCGTTTTATGTTTCGCAGCTTTGTACCCTTTTTTGTAAAATTCAGCTCCGATCCAAAATTGTACTGGAGTAGCTAACGATAATTCGATTACATCATCCAGACCCAAATTTGAAATAATTTCAATATCTAAGAATTCAGTGATTGGACCAACTTCTACATAAGCGAAAAACATAGCTATAAGCAATATTGGGATAGTTAAAATCAAACTGTTATAGAATTTAGTTTTCCATTTTTGAATTTCTTCTGTTCTTTGAAGTCTATCTATGTCAACATCTTGCTGTGAAAGATTTGCTGTATAACCAACATCACTTATCGCTTTTATAAGATCCCTTGGACCAACAATCGTTTCATCATATTCAATTTTTGCTTTTTCTGTCGAAAGGTTTACAGATACAGATTTAACTCCTTCAAGTCCTCCAACATACTTTTCTATTGTCCCAACACATGAAGCACAGGTCATTCCATCGATATCAAGGTTTAATAGACCTGGAACTTCTTTGTTTAATGAGATAGCTTGATAACCAATATCATCAACCCAATGAACGATGTCATCATCTGAAATCAAGTTTGGATCGAATTCTATTTCTGCTTCTTCGGATAGCAAATTCACAGATATATCTGTGATACCTTCTTGATTTTTAATATACTTCTCAATTGTATTAACGCATGATGCGCAGGTCATACCCTTGATAGCATAGTTATTTTTAGTAGTTGTTAATTTTTCCGTCATAATATACCTCTTTGAGATACGAATTATAGATCATTTTTCGACATGTCATTTTATGACATATCTAAATATCATATAGTTTTCAATAACTATACAATATATATAAAGTGCTCGATTGTAAGGAATATATATCAACATTAGATATGTCATTTATTGATATATTCACAAAATGATTTAAATATCAAATAAAAAATATACTCAGTTGATGATAATCAATTGATTGTCATTTGATACCTTTATATTATATTTTATGGTTAATATAAATTTGTTAGTAAAGTCAATTTATATATTAATTGAATGCACCAACTATAATGGATATGACACAAATTGAACGGGTAATACATAATTACCAAAAGGATCCAGAGAGTGTATATAATACATGGTATATCCAAGATAAAACCAGAATGAAAGCTTTTAGGGCTATTAGGCGAGGTGTAATTACCGTAATTGATGAGATAAAAGAAGAAAAATTTCCAAATGATTACAAAGGTTCACCTCTAGAAGTAGTTGTAACTGCAATTTCAGAGCAAAAGCAGGTTTTTGAGGGAGCATCTCATCCATTTTATTGGAAACCCAAGTTAAGAATTCCCGATATATACGAAAATCAAGATAATAAACGTTATTTTGGTCAGTTTCTAGAAAAGTGTTTAAAAACTTCGTCAGAAAAGAAATTGATAGATCAAATACTGCTTCTGGACGAGAGAAAAATAAAAGGACTAGGACCTGCTGTTGCAAATATTCTATACTTTCTTCATCCAACAATAATACCTCCATTTAATACTGCAATAGTTCGGGGTTATAATTTACTATTTGATGAGAAAATCAAATTGGGAAAATGGAAGGACTATTTACTCATGAGACAAGGTATCATCGAATTAAATAATAATATGGAGAGGAAGATCTCAATTGATTTAGGGGCGATCACAGGATTGTTTTATGATATTGGTGTTGGTAAGATTATAATTGATGCGAATATTCAACTCGTGCTCGAAAACGCACGTAATAAAAGAGAAAAATTACTGAAAAAACGTCATGAACAAGTATTAAAAAATCAATCTGATGCTTCAGAACATACAAAAATTCAATATTTACTCCTTAATTCGGGTAAATCAATAGGTTATGATGTTATTCCAGCAATAAATGACAAATCAAAATCATATCAAGGAAATAAATTTTCACAGATAAGCTTGTCAGACCTGCCAATTATTAGTCCAGATCCTGCAACTCAAAAGACTATTTCATTGATAGATGTAATGTGGTTAGATAACAATTGGCAGATGGTATGTGCTTTTGAAATTGAAAGCAGCACAACTATATTTTCGGGGATTTTAAGATTAAATGATCTGGCCTTATCACTACCCGATACACGAGACGTTAGATTCTTTATTGTAATCCCAGACAGTAGAGAATCTGAAGTTGTCGCTCAATTTAAACGTCCATCATTGAGAATCAGTGAAAGTATATCCTATATTATTTTTTCTGATTTCTGTTCTCATTACGAATCTATTTGCAAGCTGGGCAAAGATTATTCAATTCTTGACAATATTGCCAAATGTTCTTTTTCCGTCTGATGTATTTGTTAAATTAAATGTTAAATAGATCAATATAGCAGAACATATATATGTCGTCTATTGATATATGAATTTTTAGATGATTGTAAAAATGATATTTCACCCGTATATATGAAAAAATCGTCTTTTCTAAATATGGCATGCTTTGATATATCATTTTATGATATATAAAATAAAGCATTTATAATTCAGATAAAATATATAGCAACTATGTCAAGAGAACAATTACGTGCTCAAGCCAGGAAGAAAATTGAATTAAACTTGAGGAACAATGAGAAAAGAAGTAAACCTAAAAAGAGGAAAAAAATCAAATCAAAGGGTAAAAAAAGTTGTCACTAATTTAATTTTTCAATCAGTATTAGATTTATAATCACATTACATTGAAAGCCACCATCTTCCTCTTATCATATTCATGAATTCAAATACTATATTTTTGATTTAAACTAGATTAGGTGATATCTTTAGATTTTTTTGTATTTAACTTTTTGCAACAACTGTTTTTGGCTTGGCACCAATGACAAAATCAACCCACACTGTTATTGTGTCCAGAATTCTTACATTTCTCACTTCTATGAGTACTGTAAATGCGATAGTTCCGAAAAAGCCAATAGGCTTACCAGTCCAATCATGAGCATAACTCCAAGCAGTCTCATATTCAAGATCAAAATAATTAATCAACACTAGAGTCATTCCAATTTGAGCTGCGATTCTCAATATATTTCCAATATATAGAGATATTAACATAACATAACTTGAACGAATACGGTCATGCAATGTAGCTGGTGTTGCCCATATTAAACCTAGTAATAAACCCCCTGCTTGCATTCCTGTACAAGCTCTAACAATCAGATAATTCGATCTCCCGGATGCCGTATCCATGCTGATAGCGGGGTAAGTAGCACGTGTAGGATCATATAACTTAATCAAAAATCGATCTAATGAGGAGACATCTTGGAAAGAATCTTCATACACGAAAACACGGGATTGAAATCCGAATAAATCTAAGACAGACACTGATGATTGAGTTATTGATGATTCTAAAATATAATAATTAGGAAAAATGACATAGATGAAAAGTGTCATAGATGTAGTAATGAAAATAGAGCGAATTACAAATTTTTTTCTTTCTTGGCCTTGTAAATTTAAAAGTGGATGTGGAATTTCCTTGGAAGGGATTAACGATTTGTTCATTGGAATAGATTTGATAAGATCAGTTTAAATTATAAACATGTCACAAGATATATCAAATATTGATATATCTGATTTTGTTATATAACCTATTTTATAAAACAAAAATCGATCTAATGAATTACCTCTGTTTGAGCATGATAGTATTAAATAATAATTTCATTCTTTTTCAGTAGTTAATTTTCCTGATTCAAGAATCTTGCTTATTTTTGTGATATGTTCTTTTTCGTATTCTTCTTGGATTTCCCAAATTGAAATGATGGGAAACAGTTTGGTGAAAACAGCAAACGTCAAGATGAAGGCTGCACCTCCAGCAAAAGTTATCGCCCATTCGACCCAAGTTGGATTATATATAGACCAATCTTCTTCAACAAATGGTCGTGCTAATGCTGGAACTATAATGATATACCTTTTTACCCACATTCCAAGTACAATAAAGACTGATGCAGTAAATATTGCCTTGACTGCTGTTTCACTTTCATATTTCCAACTGGCAATGAGCAGTAATAATCCTGGGATTAACATTCCGATAATAATAAAGAACCAGAAATACCAAGCATATCGACCAAAAAACAATTCCTCTAATAATTCCATATCATGAATACTTGCACGATAAGCTGTGGTGAAGTATTCAGTTACTGTAAAGTATAAATAGCCTCCAAGTAATAGAAATAGGACATATGCCATATTTCGATAATGCTTAAATGTAATATAATCTTGAAGATTATACACTTTTCGCATTATTGTCATAACAATAATTATGGCTGCTGTTCCAGAGAAAATCGCCGCGACAACAAAATATGGACCAAATATTGTACTGTGCCAACCTACACGCCATGTCATTGCAAAAATAAATGCAATTACAGTATGACTCATAATCGCAATTGGAATTAGAATGACTGACATGAAACCCATGGCCTTATGTAAAGCTTTTTTCTGAGCTTCAGTTCCCTTCCATCTTATGGCTAAAAAGCTATAAAAATGTCTTCTTAAATTATTTATTCTACTAGCTGGTTGACCTGCAAAATAATCCCTCAAAATTGCCATATCTGGAATTAATGGCAGATAAAAGAAAATTAACGATGCAACTAGATATGTTGATATTGAGAGCATGTCCCAGAATAACGGTGACTGAAGTCTCGAGGCATATGGAACTAAGAATACTCTTTCTGGACGACCCATATCGATTAAAATCATAGTAAATCCTACAATAATCCCAATCACAGTAATTTGTTCAGCCATTCTAGTTAGCGGAGTTCTCCATCCAGCTTTGGTTAATCTTAATATTGCCGATATTAGTGTACCTGAATAAGAAATACCTATGAAAAATATGAAATTAGATATGTAAATTCCCCAAAATATCCTATGGCTAAGACCTGTAACCCATAAACCATTTATTACTTGATATAACCAAGCAATTGTTCCAATGGCAATTATTATTAGGGAAATTAAAACCACAAACCAATATGATCTAGTTGTGGTTAACATAGGTTTCAACAATTCATCTTGAATTTTTTTACTTTCTTTATTCATTTTTTTCCTCATCTGACCTTATCTTAGGTAAATAATACACTGAAGTCTCAGTTCCTTCATCTTCCTTGTATCTGTATCCAAACCGATTATTTATTGTTTCATGAAGTGGAATTTTTTCTCGACCATTAGATACAATATCCTCATTAAAATCACCAAAGTATAGTGCACCTGTTGGACACGCTGATACACAGTGAGGTAATTGATTCTTATATGATTGGTGAACACATAAATCACATTTTGCAACTGTACCTTTTTGGTGTATTGCTGGATATTCTGGATAATATTCTTTTATTTCAACTGCTTGATTTTTCGGTGGATCATCATACCAGAAAAAGCGAGTTTCATATGGACAAGCAGCCATACAAATCCTACAACCAATACAAATATCGTGGTTGATTAATACAGTTCCATCTTTTCTTTGATAAGTAGCTCCGGTTGGACAAACACGTTTACAAGGGGCATCTTGACAATTCTGACAAGGTTTCGGAAAATTGAAATTTTCAACTCCTCTTGATCCTTCTAGCTCGTAGACTCTGATCCAATATTGTGGGTACTTTGCCCCCAAGAAATTATGGTATTTTCTGCAAGCATATGAACATCTGGGCTTTTCACCTGCGGGGTCATCTTCTGGCGCTTTTAAATTCTCACAAGCATCACACTTAGAAAGATCAATAACAAAACCCCAATGTTTATTTGGATCATCTGGAACATCAGGATTAGCTTTGTTGATATTTGGTATATCAGAGTCAACATGTGGTAAGAGATTGTTTGCATTCAAGAATGACCCAACTCCAACTGCAGCCGCAGTCCCAACCGCAGTATACATCCCAAGCTTCAAGAATTTTCTCCTTCCAGGATTTTGAACTCTATCTTTTTCCAATATTAAATACCTCCTGTATCTTCAGCTGAGGTTTCGATTTTTTCGATTTCTTCAATATCTTCATTTGTCATTTTAAATATTTGATACAATTGATAATAGACATATCCGAAACCACCCCATATAATTATTCCAATTATCCAGAAAACTACTAGCAAACCAATACGTGATAATCTAATGTATTCTGCTCGGTCATCATTTTCAATTCTCTCTAAAAATATGATCTCTTGTTTTTGTTGACTACTTTGATAAGCGAATACCTCACCGGATTTAACAACAACCATTTCCAGAGATCGTGCTCCGAAGGTATGTTCGTTTAATAAATATGGATTTGAATAGTTCGCATTTGCTTTTCCATTTGTATCTGTTGAGGTTGTTGCGAGAATAACTTCTCCAAATTGAGATTCCATAAAAAAGACCACAGGAACATCTGTTAATGATCCATTTTCATCACTTAATTCAATTTCGAAATTTATTGTTTCATTGAATTCAACAACAGTTTCGGATTGGAAAGTCATGAATGTTTCTATACTCTGGGCCTTTGGCATAACTAAAACTGTAAACACATCAGAATGTGCGGTGTGTATCTGGGTTCGATCATCACTTGACTCATGATATCCAAGGAACATTTGATATACTTTTTGGACTTCAAGAACTGTATCAAGAGTATCCGTAGTATTCATAGGGATGGTAAATTCTAATGTTGTTTCGTCATCAGTTTCCGAAGCTGCACATTCAAGGATATCATTGGTATCATCTTCTTCATGTAACCAATTTTCCAATCCATCAAGACCAACACAATATGTATTTGAATTTTCAACTCCTCCCATGTACATTGTAGAATCTTGCATGTTAGATCCAATCCCTAACGCAACCCAACCGGTACCAGGTGCAACTAATCCTATAGTGAAATTTTCCGAATTATGTTCCCAAAACACGTCGATACCAGTTAATGTATCTATAAAACTTCGCGGATATTCTTCGGCACTAATTATCCCATCAACTGTAACCATTGAATCAACTACTAAAGGGATTGATTTATCAAACTTTTCAATATTCAGCTCTGGTATGTATTCATCAGAATCTATGAATACTGACATTATATCCGAACGCCCGCGGAATCCATGATTGTCAATAATATTGTCACTAGCTGAAAAAGCGATAAACATATCATATGTGATATCAACAGTTAAGATTGAATCTAAGGAATCACCTGAATCAAATGGAAACATGAATTCTAAAGTTGTGGTTGTTGCTTCCTCTGTTGACTCACAAGCAATAATATCATCAGTTCCAGCTTGATCAGTATCATTAGCATGAAATCGATCAATACCCACAAGATCTACACAATAGTTTGATCCGCTTGCATAGCCACCGATAATCATGTTTGAATTATTCATTTCTGAGCCAATACCAAACGCTAACCAACCAGTAGCCGGAGAAACCAAACCAATGGTTAGAATTTCACCATCATGTTCCCAATAAATTAACATATTTGTTTTAGTTTCAACGTATGAAACCACATATTCCGACGGAGAAACTATCCCGTCGATTATAACATTAGATTCAGATACCTTAGGTAAAGTGAAACCACCTTGCGAGGGCGATAGAGCTCTTGTTGAACTGTATCCAATTTCAATATTGCTAGATGCAAATTCAGTTTCAACAGAATTTGTAAACGAACTATAGGCAATAATTGTAATTTGTGAAGTAATAAGCAAAACAACTATTATACTTTTAAAAACCCATACAGACCTCATTTTAGTAAAATCCTAATCTGATGGAAACTATACTAAATATATTATATAAGATTATTCCCAAATCGAAAAATATTTGACCGAACGAACGATCAACAGTTGATATATCAACAATTGATATATATTAAATTCTTTTTATCAGTTTTTAGGTCTTTTTTCCGATAGTGATAAAAATTAGGTTTCAAGTCATATATTGCCAATTGAACGATTGCTTATATCTTCAAAAATTGAAATCATTATCGAGCTCATGAATTCTTGCTAAAATTGGAATTCAGTTTAATAGACATAGCGTAATTACATAAATCAATTATGTCTGTGGTTTCTCTTATCTCCAATATAATCTTTTTTAACGCGGGGTCAGCGGTTCTATTCAATAAACTCATAAAATTTTCTTCTGGTATGAATTCTAGGTCCAATGCCCAATATTTTAATAGCTTCATCTGTTATCCCATTGAAATTCCACATATTCATCACTTCACTTATCCAGAAATCTTCGTCATTTATGTTAGGTAACCGAAGATTTTCTATTGTTTCTTTTATCCCACGAGTTTCAATGTGTTTTTGTAGAACTTTCATTAATTCTTTTTTATCAATATCTAATAATTCAAGATTATCAAAAATTGTGTTCATCCTTATTATATAAATAATATAAAGAATATATCAATTTCTGTATGTATCAATAGTTGATATATCAATCTTTTGCAAAAGAATCCCAATTATGCTAATACTATTGAATCGTTGAAATTATGATAGCTTTACTTATCGAAATAATTGTTAATTTAAGACTTAATTTATTTCATTTTTAGAATACAAATTTTCAATTTAATAGTTAAAATAACTATTTTTATTACGAAAAATAAAATGCAAATTATTTGTAATATTTGCGATTTGCTTATTATATCTAGTTTTTGTGATACAGCAAATGAGTGTAAAATTGAAAAGGGGAAAAATGTAATAACAATAACCAATAAATAATTTTTTCCGGGTAAATTTAGAGTTCCACTCAGGAAAGCTAAACCATCATTTGGTTAACAAAGATTAATCTAATTAAGTGTTGAATTCATCGTGGTTTGTAAAATAATCAGTTATTAGGAGATAGAATATAGATATTGAAAGATAGAGAATTACAAAACTGAATACTCGAATAATATATTCTTCATTTTACCTCACGAAATTCTACCCAATGAATTACTTCAGTCAGAAAATGGTTGTATTAAAAATTAAATGAATTACAATTACTATATAATTATAAATCATAACCATAGAATCCAAATATTAAATCCTCGTATCCTTTCAATTATGTAAATTAGTTGTTGAGCATCACACTAACAAAAACAATATGGTTTTTTTTTCTTTAGACAAATATGAAAGGTCTGTTTCTGAAATAGATTACTTTAACTTATGACTGGCAGGAGTTTGTTTTGTGTGTCCACGTTGATTTTCACTTTGAGTTCCATTATGACTTGCATGATCTTCACCATGACTTCCACCATGCATTAAGTGCATACTCATCATTCCAATAAAAAATAGAATGTAAGTGTACGTATCTGGCACTCCTAAAGTGGGTAAAAAAAATAGCAAGAAGAATAGTCCAGCCATTAGCCCGAAATGGGCAAAATTGGATTGTTTAAATTTGGAAGCGGTTGTACAGCTTTTTGCCATAATTAAACACTATATCTAGAAGAGTATAAATATGTCAACAAACGATATATCATTATTTGATATATAATCATCATATTTGTTTCATCGGGAGTAATTAATAAGTAACTTTTCTACTTTGAATTGATAAATAGATGAAATTATTCGAAGAAAACGGATTGAACTTAATATTCATTTAATTAATTATATCGAAGTATATGTACAAATTCTCTCATTAACCCATTTTCATCTTGCTTTGTAATAGTTTACCACTTTTGTATTGAAATAATTGGGGTTAGGAGGAATTCTAAAAATATTAGCTCTCAAACTATTGTATATCAATTTTGGGAGGATTTTTGGGGAATTTCGAAGTATATACAAGTAATTTATTTCACCATCAACGACTCTTGAGAATATTTCACTAAAAAGGGGGTTATGTTTCATCAAATTAAAGAATCTTTCAAAATTAATGTATAGATAATTACCTGCCCTCAATCCTAAATGTAAATTTTTGTAAATATTATAATAAATTTCCTTATTGTAATACTTATCTAATTTTACATTTAGATTGAATTTAGATTGAATCACATTTGCTGCAATTTTCCCACTTCTTACAGCCCACTGCATTATTGCTGTTAAGTTAATTTGAAACTCTAGATTTTTGTATAATTAGCTTCTAAGGTTGCAATTGAAAAATGAAGTGTCTAGCCCCAAATAAATAAAATAGCTCAACAACAAAAGTGAGTATCTAGTTATATAGCAAAAGCTCTAGATACTCGGGTTGGAGATGTGATTTTGCTAATGAACCGACAGTCTCCAGCTCTAACTAGTAATTCCAAATTTAAGGAACTATTGTTTCCGCAAAATAAAATTGTAAAGATGATGAAGCGAAACTCATTCAAAGCTGTAAGACAGCTCCTACCTCTCAAGGATATTCAGAAAACAGCTGATAAACTAGGTTTGGATAAAAGGAAGAAGAAAATTGGCTTTGTTAATCTGCTGAAAGCGATTTTCTACAGTATTACGGTAAAAAATAATGGCACCAGTAGATCTATTTCCTCAGTAGGAAAAAGGAAGCAAGGAAAACTCTTTTCACAGCTTCCACCTGTTTCTCATGTAGCAGTACTTGAGAGGTTAAATAACTACGATGAGGAAAAAATGGATGCAATGCTGAATCAAATAAGTCTTGGAATAGCTCACTGACTACAAACGATCTTACTTCACCTAATCATGTCATTGTGAAACGTCATACCAAACGTTGGGATATTCAGGTAATATTTGACTGGTTGAAAAATACTCTGGGTCCAAATGATGATCATAAACTCACACAATGGAAACGACTGCCTGCATTACGCAATCTGATCCGTATTTGGTTGATTTTACTAAGTCTGCTGTGTGCCTACGCAAAGAAACGTTTTGGTGCCAAGTGGCGAAAACCTCAAAGATTTTCACTTGGAGATGTGATCAGAAGCTATGCAGATCAACTTGGAAGATGGCTTGAAGGAAAACTAGGGTTAAGACCATTGAGATGCAGACACCACAAATCTAAAATGGTGAGATAGGGATTGCCTATGTAAAATTGGAGGTGATGAGAACAACTTAACAGCAATATCCAAATACTTGATAAACCATTTAAATTGAAAAACATCATAATAAATCACTTTTTTAGTTCTATAATAGTATTACATGTACTATTATAATAGAATTAAGCTCAAGCCCAATTTGAGTTATTTACTCAAAAAATAGATTATTGTTTCCTGGATCCAGCCACGCAATTGTGAATTAATTGATAAAGAAATTTTTATGTTCTTACAGCTTCAATTACAATTATAAAATCTTTGACAATATCAGTCCTGCGAATTATTCGCCATTTATCATCAAAGTATTGGTGTGTGGGTTTTCTGTCAAAATTTACTCCAAAAAGTTTCGTTGTCAAAGGATTAACCATATTTACGATATATTGCATCTTGGTATTTGAAGGTCTGATATACTCAAAAATAAGTAATTTAGTTCCCTCCTCCACCCATTTGGATAATTCAGTTAGAACTTGAGTTGGATTGTCCATTGTACAAAAGACAAACGTCGCGACAATTTGGGAAAATTGTGTTTTGGATAATTTCCATGGAACCGATTTTTGTAATGTTAGTTTTACATTTGCTTTGACTTTCTTGTTTTTAATTCGATGAATTGCGTGCATGAGCATATTTTTCTCTCTATCCAATCCAACAACTTCATTCGTATGATGATAATAAGGTAGATTTTTTCCAGTCCCAACACCAACTTCTAATATTTTCTCATTCCGAAGAGGAACGATCCATTTCTTCCTCATTGGTCTGTAGTGTAATAATTCTGATGGGTGGTCTAAAATATCGTAGAATCGGCCTAAGAAAGAATAGAGACCATTATTGTTCATATTCCAATTCTCGATTTAATTTTAATTTTTAAGTAGTTTATTCTTCAATACAATATAACCAAAAATCAATATTAATTCATAAATTAATGCGTTGATAAGCCCATCAGACCAATTTACACCACTGTTAACACTCGACCTTAGTAATATCTCTACAGATGCACGAGCTGGCATCACAAATATCCAGCCCTCGTTATATCTGCGAGATAAAACAGGGTTTTCTAAAAATGCCGTATCTAACATACCTAATGTTAGCAATGTATAAAGACCAAGGGTTTTATTTTGTACAGAATCGCCTAAAATTAATCCAATCGTGGAAAAAATGAATGAACCAAGAAATAACCCCACAAAAAATCCAAACTCATTAATCACTTCAACTGAGTACAAAACATAGATCCACACAATTAAACTCACAATTAAATTTACTCCCAGGATTATGAGTAACATACTAAATGTGATTTGTAATCTGGAAAACCCCGATACTATTAAACGAGGAACTAAATTTTTGTTATTAAATACTACAAAGTAACTAGTTGTTGCAGCAGTAAAAACGACTGCAGTCATTGCATAGAGTATAATCAATAAAGCATCAGCTTCAACTTGGGTTGTAGTATCATCAAGCTCCAGGGCTATGTCCAAGTCAGGCGCACTCATATCCGCACTGTTTAAAAGAATTAAAGGCAAGACAACTAGAAGTATTACCACACTTTTTTCCCTGAAAAAATTCTTAGAGATGTAGATTGCAAGAGGAATAAATTTACCCAAAGGAAACCAACCTCCTTACTTTGTATCCCAAACTCGTTCCAAAATCTGATTTCAATATTTGAGTTGTTAATATTAGGACTAGAAAATATAATACAGATAAGAACAAAGATTTTAGAAATTCAACAGGAAAACCAATAAATCCAGACTCTAAAGCAATTTGAACAGACCAAAAACCAGGCAAATATAAAGTCCAAGTTTGAAGATATAGTTCAATCCCCATGGGATTGGTGAATAACATTAGATCCATAAATGAGAATATCAGTATGAGAAGTGTCCCCTCTGTAATTTTGGGATATATTGTCCCAATCAAATTTCCTACAGCTGCGTAATTCAACGTAACAAGAAAAATTGCAATCGCTGTGCCAATAGGATTTTTAGCCTCAGCAAGTGATAGTGATAACAGAATTGAAACCATTGCCGTAATAAATAAAATTATAAATAATCCCAAAAATGATGCTAAAATTATTGTAGGACTTGAATATCCAACTAATTTTAGTCTATCGTAAAGCTTTGTATTTTCTGCAGTCATAATAAATGAAAATAACCCTGCTGTAATTGCCATTGCTGTTAAACCACCGGTGAAAACATGTACATCAATCATACTGGCGTTTATAATTTTATTTGATTCTTTTAAACCAAAAACCATCGGAATATCTGCAGTTACCCACCATGTGGAATATATAATTACAAGAGGCAAAATAAAACAACTAAAAATTACACTTTTCTGTCTAATCAAATTTTTCAAGAAAACAGGATAAAGTTCAAGTAGTTTAATCGTCAAATCAATTCTCACAACCAAGTGAGCAATTCTGCTTGTCGCAACTTTGCAATTTTTTATTGATTAAGTGCAAAGATCGAGTGAATTTAGATTGATCTTCTATTAAGTGACTTACAATAATAATTGATTTCCCGAGTTTGCGTAATTTAAACTGAATTTCCCAAAAAGCTGTGAAAGACGAATAGTCTAAGCCCTGATAAGGTTCATCAAGAACCAAAATATCAGGGTCTCCGAGTAAAGATATCCCAAAATTAGTCTTTTGAGCTGTCCCCCCACTTAAATCTTTTACGAATGTATCTTTATACTGTTTAAATTGCAAAATATCTAATATCTCAGAAGTTTTCTCCTCGATTGTTGTTTGCGAAAGATTTAATCCCTTCCCAAATACCCTGAAGTTTTCTAATACTGTTAAATTGTCAAATAAAAGTATATTTTGTGGAGAATAACCGAGAATACCATTTTTAATAATATTGCCTTTTCTTGGTTTGAGAATCCCAACTAATAGTTTTAAGAATGTTGACTTCCCAGCTCCGTTCTCACCTGATATTCCAACTATTTCACTAGGAAATAGCTTGAAATTAAGGTTTTTTATTATATCTTTGCGTTTATTGTAAAAAAAATTTATATTATTTACTTCGAGTAATGAATTTTTTTGCATCTCTGGTACTGTAGTTAGTTTATCTAATATTACCATACAAGTCATACTACTATATTCATATATATCATTTTTTGACATATCTGTTTTAGATATATTAAATTATTTGGAAATAATAACTAATTTATATCAAAATCAAATAATATTGTCTAACATATAATGGATAAACATTATTTTCAAATTTAGGATCATCTAATATAATTAAACAATTTTCAATTTCTTGGATTAACTTTGGTAGGAATTACAGGGATTATTGCAAAAAGTATTGTTCCTAGCCAGATGAATTGAGTCATGAAATATTCCTCAACAATCAGATGGATTCCTATAATTGTATTAGCTCGTATTCTCAAAGGATCTCCTCTTTGCAAATTGAAAAATATTTCTTTCCCATTAGGATAGGTAATCCAAGTTGACTGGATATATGAAAATTCAGTTCCATCTTGATCAATCTCTTGTATCATTCTCGTGTATGATTGATCCTCTTTACTCATAGATAAATACACAAATACAATTAACCCTCTTGAATTATTTATTGGACCTTCAATTGCATCTAATTTTACACTTAATCCATCTGGAGTAGTTATAGATTCCCCTATCTCGAGAATATAAGGATCTGTAGATACTCTAGTCTCCACTGCAGGCCCTGAACCATTAGCTATAATTGTAAGAAATACAAGCAGCATTGCAATGTGACTGATTAATCGACGTGGGGTGATTATATTTTTTAATCTGTATTTATTTATTTCTGAACTTATTAGTAGAAAGATTGTAAAAATTATTACTAGAGGAAATGAAATCGTAAAAATTACTTCTGCAAGAATTGATAATTTCGTAAAATCTAGATCAAGATGTTGAATCCAAAATATATAACTGAAAATACTAGAAATTATTAGGATTCCCAATATTAATTTAGATGATGTATGTTTATGTTGTAAACTATCATATAACAATCCTATTGTAATACCAAAAAAACCAATACCATTAACTAATGGATAGGAGTTCTCAAAATTACGATTAAGTTCAAAAATACTATTTGAGATTTGGAGCAAAATTAGTGAAAAATTTCCTAATAACAAGAAATTAAAAGATAAAACTCCAATATTAAATCCAATGGGTTTTGCAATATCGTTACTTACCTTTACAGGTGATAATGGTTTCCATTTGTTGAAATACCAGCCTATCAAGACTGGAACTAGCGAAATGAAAATGAGTGTTAAAAATAATGGAGCTACTGGAGACCCTGCATAGCTATGTAAACCTGTAAGAATATTGCTAGTGATCACCCAAGCGGCAAAAAATACAAGTGGAAGTCCAATGATTCCAAGAAATAGATACAGAGGTTGGTTCCGTCCAATTTCATGTAGGTGAAGTCTGTATCCACTTACTAACCATAATATAATGCTTATAATAACTACACCATCCCAGCTCCAGTATCCACCCCAGTTTGCTTCATGGCTCCAAAGCACACCCAAGGTTAAAACAAGCGAAGTTAAGACCCACGTTACTCTTGTAATTAAACGGTCTAATTTTATTAATTCTTGACTAAATTTAGTCTGAAAATTAGGTGATTTAATCCAAAAGTATGACCCAATTGCCCAAGAAAGGAAAAATCCAGTATAACTAGCAAAGGCTAACGGAGGATGTACAAAATTCCAAATTGATAATAAAGCAGGACTCAACCCATTTGGAGAACTTCCTGGTAGAGCTCCCCTATATGGTCTTTGTCCCATTAATAAAAATAGAATAATAATTGCCCCCCAAAGAATTAGCTCAAAGAAAATTGCGTTATTTTTAGTAATTTTATCCTGATCTTTCTTCATAGGATTGAATTTTAAGAATATTAAAGAAACTGAAATCCAAGTAAACCAAGTCCATAAGTGGTAGGATCCCCATCTATCTGTCCATGAGGCAGCTATTAACTCGCCCACTGACATCCATGTAGCTGCAGAATTGGTTACAATTTGAAAATCAGTGTTTACAATGACAAATATTGTTGCTAGCATAATTTGACTAATCGTTAGTAATAACGTGGTTATATGAATTAATCTCAGACTAGTAATGGTTAACATCGAACTCTGAAAATTTGAATTCCGATTTATGCTAAATAATATCGCTGAAAAAAGGGCCGGGACAAAAATTAGATAAAGATATATGCTTAAAATGATTTGAAATGTCATCGATCGCACTTATCCATCCATCACATATATCAATTTTTGATAGGTCACTATTTGATATATAAAAAATTTCACAAAAACTAACTTTATTATATCAATTAAAAGTATGATTGTTTCACACAATTTCAAACATAGCATATCCGATATCAGGAATTTGAATTTTAATTAGTAAATCAATTTATTGATAAATAACTTTAGAATAGGTGTTATTCCTTAAACGTTAATAGTATGAGATACAAGATTGCTTGTTGAGCAATAAAACTTTAAAATTAACTACAATCTTTAGAATGGAAACATTATTTCTGTTAAGAAAAAAACCCATGTCGGGTTACGAAATTCAAAAAGAAATAGAAGAATTGACTGGAAAAAAACCTAGTACTGGTAAAATCTATCCGTTTTTGAAGGAATTACGTGAAGCAAATTATATAATAGAAATAGAATCTCTTAAGGAAGGAGATCGGGTAAAATCAACCTATAAATTATCTTCAAAAGGCGAAGAATTAGTCAAAGAATTATTGAATCGTATGAGTAATTTAGTTGATATAAGGGTTGCCGGGGATTTGGATAAATGTTTTCACTGTGGAGTTGAAACTCATCATTCTAAAGTTGTTTTAACCGGGAGTGATAATCGTAAGATGGTTTTCTGCTGTAAGCATTGTATGGCTTCCTTCTCTGAGGAACTTAATCATTGATTATTAAAATTTTCGAAATAGTAAAGAGGGAATAATTACGGGTAGTGAAACCAAAACACACTATTTGATTCCCTCGAATCTAGATTTTATTCAACCAATTAAGTCTTGGTGTATAGCAACAATAGATATGTCGAAATGTGATACATTCTTTGTTTAATCTTGCAATTAGTGATCGCATATACTCCAATTCTATTATGAAAGATCGATATAACTGATATTTTCTATCTTTCTACAAAATATGTACAAGTAACAAATATCAAAACTTCAAGAGATTGTAAAGTTCGTCAAAAGATTGATCAATAAGTAACAATAATGACTCACCTAATTGCAGTCATCAAGTATGACGTTTGTAGAGAATAACATTTGTAGAGATAAATTATAGGGTTAATTACAGATCTACTGTCAATTAGATTGAACAGGAGTTCCTTTATTTTTGCAAATGAAGTTTCGATACTCATTTCTATATCAGGGAGCAAAAACAAAGGTACTCGCTGCTTGTAGTCAACACATTTATTTCACTTAAAAATACTATTAAATCTGTAGCATTTTGTGATTATATATCAGAAAATGACATGACCTGAAATGATATATTGTCTTTTTGATAAAAAGCTTCAATCAACTAATTGAAAACTGATCTCTTTTAATTTATCTTTTTATTAAAATGAACACATTAGTTTGAGAATCACTATACTGAATTCTCATCAATATTGTTTTTAGTACAATCAAACTTCATAATTTAAAATTAATCCCACAATTTTTATTTCATAGGAAGCAATGTTTATTTTAAACAACATGAATTATAGAAGTACGAATGGCCGATTCGCTAAAAATCGATTTCAATAAACTTTCACACAACTATGAAGACTCTTTAACGTCCAAAATGATTCCAACAATTTGGTGCAGTGGCTGCTCATTAGGTACAAATTTACAATCTTTTATACGTGGAGCATTAAGTGCTGGATTTAATCTGGATAAAGAGTTAGTTATGATTTCAGGAATTGGATGTACCGGACGTGCCTCAGGCTATGTAGATGCTGATGGCTGGAATCTGTTTGATGAGATCATCCATATGTAAATATCTATAGCCAATACCAATGTCAAATAATTATCTGTATCAATTAAGTTAAAACTTATGAAGCCGAAACTTCTATGGGTAAAATGGCTACAGAACATGGAGGAACAAAATACAACTATCAAATTTTATGTGCAATTTACTATGGGCTGGAAGAAGGCTTTGGTGAAATATCAATAGAAGGCACCAATTACGAAGATTCGATGTTTAAATTGGAGCCAGATGAGGATAAATCAATATACGCAATTGGAGAATCAAAATCGATAGAAACGAAAACTCCATGGACATTAGGCAGATTGATTCATTCTGGTGAAAATATAGGTCCAATCATTCAATTATGGAATAGGAAAGAGAAAAATAAAACGATTGAAAATCTTCAATTAGTATTTTTCACCTCGAATCCAATAGACAAGAGCATCTTAGAATTTGGCAAAATTAAAATTAATTCCCAAGCGCAAGTGGATCTACAAAAAATATTAGAGGACTGTCACCGAAAAGAGAAACTATTAAAAAAGATTGAGAATGTTGATATGTTCCAGATGGAATACGTATTAACATTTATTCAAGAAATAATTTATTTCCATTTAACAATGACCGCTCTAAAAGGGAAAATAAAGAATCTCATTTTTCTTGAAAATAGTTTACAGATAACTGATGGGGATATAGATAAAACAGTGGGATATCTAAATAGTGAGAGTTATGTGGCAGGATCTTTTGAAAAAATGTCATTAATCAATAAAATATTACTTCATAACGCATCGAGCGCGGATTATATTGATGTCTCGAAAGTAATGTTACATATTTCTTCAGACCCGAAAATTGAGATTGTAAATGAAAATGACGGAAAAGAAACTGATACAATCAGAATAATTATGCCTAAATTCGAAACAACAGAGGATGATGATGAATTCACAAAGGTGGATATTTCTAAAATTGATGAATTAATCAAAGAACAGAACCTAAAGTTAAGCCCTTTAGAGGATTTAACAGATACTTTTGAAATATTTATAGATGGAGAGGATCCATAATAAAAGCAAATAATCTTGTTCCTACCGATTTCCCTCTAGGATTTAAGCTGATAGGAAATAGTGATTCAAAGGAGCATGTAATCAATGTAAAAATCAAATTTGATGGAATTAAAGAAGCTATAAAGAAAAGAATCATAGTAGAATATCGGAAATTATAAGATCCTTACATAAAGATCGTTCGATCATCTAAATTGATAATTTTTGAGACACAAGATTCTTGAAAATCATTTCATTCAAATAATCGATCGCAGTAGCTGAGAAGGATTTAAATGTAAAATCTAAATAGATATAGGAATAATTAGTAGTAAATTATATGTAGGTGACAATGAGAAATTTATGGATTTAGAAAAAGTATAGTCTCAATCCTTGTTGTTTATAAATATTAGAAGTGACATTGAAATAAATTATTTGGATCGATTAAGCCCGATACACAGGTTTCGTGTAAAAATTGTATTCCATAAAGAATCTCAATGATCTTAGTTACATATTTATTTCATCTACAAAACAAAGTACTTTTACAACCTAATGGACAATATAAGTTAATAGTTGATCAATTGGTCGATGGTGGTGTGCAGTTAAAGTGAAAAAAAGAAAATCGGACGGAATTGTCATTGGATTACAGCATATAAGTCATAGTGAAAATGATAGAATAAATCTTAAAAAAGAAAAATACACAATCGGTGAATATAGGATACTAAAATCAAAGAATCAAGAATTAAATCATGAGTGTGAAATTTGCAGAGAAAAATTGCGAATCATTATTTTTTCTGAGGATATTGTAGTTAAACAGTTCTGGAGATTAATATTAGGTTTAATTACAACAATAATAGCCTCTATTATATTATTTGAATATATTCAATATGGGGTTATTCTTTTTGTGATGGGTGGTTTATGGGTTTCTTTAAAATTGGTTAGTCCAAGAGCGAAAATTGTTAATTCAAAACGGACTTCACAGAAAGAGAGGGGTCTTACCTCAAATGAAATTACTGATCAACTTTATGACCCTTCAATACAACGAGAGAAGGAACAGGAGAATTCGAATCCAATAATAAAGAGAGATAAAAAAAGTGAACATAAAATATTATATAAAATATTTTCAGTTTGATTATTGGTCTTTGCAGTAAAAATCAATTTACTGCCGTGTGCTGCCAGTAAATGAGATAATTTCACTGATTAGGATTAGATCAAGATAATCGAAAATTGATCAAATTAACTTAAACTGTTAAAATATATCTGTTATTCTTCGATTTATTATTATTAGAAGGTAAGCACTGAACTGCATTTAACTTAGGAATTATACAATATTCATAATAATAATACATGTATGTATTGGTTAATTATTTAAGAATTCTATTGTTTATATAATTTTTGGACTATTTAAAAATTAACTTGAGAAATTTATTCTCGCAAGACGCTATGGGGAAGATCTTAAATAAAATAGCAATAAAATAAAACAAGAATTCCATTAGAATCACTGTTGGGCTTAATTTGACCACTTATTGACTCAAGTAATATTAAAGGATCAAATTTACTAATCAGTTATTCTAATTAGGGGATCAGTGGAAAAACAAATCCATTGATTCGGGTTATTATTTCGTAATTACCGGGATTGAATTATTAATGGGAAAATATAAAGCAAGATTAATCTCAGTAGTCTTCTTAATAGTAATAACAATATCATATCCTATAACTATTAGGAATGAGTTGTTTGATTTCTCTTTACTAAATAATGATTTTAAAAGTGATGGAGCATTTGAATTTGAAAACACATCAGCCATTGATTTTGAAGATTTTCGGATAGATAAAGGAGAAAGAAATAATTCATTACCTATGAGGGCTTTATTATTACCAAAGATAACCCCTGTTAATTTCGAAATTACAAATTGGTCCTGGCAAAATGTAAGTCAAGCAATTGGTTTATCGAATCTGCATAATATGGGTTACTATGGTCAGAATATTAAGATTGGAATAATAGACAATGGAATAGATTTCTTAAATCCTATACTTGAAAATGTAACCCATATTAAAAAATCGTTTGCAGAGGAAGGTTCTTCTTCCACCAAAACTCATGGAACCGTAGTTGCAGGTATTATTAGTGGAGTCGATGATAATTTTCCCTCTTCTCCGAATGTAACAATATATTCGGCAGAAATGGGAAGTACAACTTCTGATGATCAGATCATTGGCAATATTACTGCTGCGTTTGAATGGCTGATCTCAGAAGATGTTGATATAATCAATACTTCTTGGGGAGGTCCATCAATTTATTGGGATGAGGTATTTGAAGATTTGAATAAAAATAATATTACTATTATTGGTTCAGCAGGGAATGAAGGGCAAGAAGGGATACCATCAGGTCCTGGAGGTAATACAAATGGGATATCAGTTGGATCTATAGATAATAATTATAATATATCATCATTCTCTTCTGTTGGAAACGCTTTAAATTTTGATGCGAAACCAGATTTGGTTACGTTTGGTGAAGATTTATTGACTGCAAATGTTGGACTCGGAACTACAATCGTGAGTGGAACATCTTTTTCAGCTGCTATTGTCAGTGGAGCATTATCTGTTTTGTTATCTGCACTAGAGGAAAATAGTTTGGATTATAATCCTGGATTAATAAAATCAGCTTTACTCAAAACAGCCACAGATCTTGGTTATCCTAGTGAACAACAAGGAGCTGGTTTGTTTAATGTTAGCAAAGCATTTGAAATAATCCGAGATGGAGAAAAATTAGATAATGTTATCACCTTAACGTCCATAAGATCTGGGATGAATGCCCCTGAAATGAACAATCTTCCCTCTGGTCTAAATTTAAATCTACCAATTACACTTGTGAGTAGTCATCCAGAAAATACGAAAATCAACATCTTGGGAAATTTATCTAGTGTTATTAATTCAATTCAACCAAGCCAGTATTCAGAAAATGTGATTTATTTGGATTCGATTCAAGGAAAATTTATTGGTAAAATTGATTTCATATTAGGAAATCTAACAGAAAGCTTGGATTTGCAAATAGAAATACTAACTCCAGTACGAAAAATTATTGCGATTGATTGGTATTATAACCAGTATTTGTATAGTGGTATATCTTCATTGAGAATGACAAATCCCTTTGTGACCATGTTAAGAAATGAAGGATATTGGGTTGAGGGAATAAATGGTCCAATACAATTCATTGATCAAAACCGTTATGATCTAATATGGATTGAAGATCCATTCCGACTAAATAATGGTCCCGAAACGAGTTCTCCTAGTTTTACAATTGAAGATAAAGAGATTTTGGATAATTTGGTAAATGATGGAAAAGCTATATTTGTGAGTTATTTTGGCCTGTATTCTAATGAAATAGACCTGACTAATACATTCGGAACAAACATGACATCGGTAAATTCGCTTCTATCATTATGGAGTATTGAAGGAAAATCAGAACCAACTTATGTGAAAACTTTACCTTTGGGAAGGGAGGTAAATATCATAAACTCAAGTAGTTATGGTAAGATGATCCACAAACTTGAAATTTCAGGACAAGACTTAGTCGGTGGAATTACGTTGTTAGAAAACTCAAGATCTATAATTGCCAGTGACCAAATAGACCAAGGTCGAGTTGTTGTAAGCTCAAGTATTAATTGGAAGGATGAGCTTTTTACTTTACAATTAATTGAATGGATGACAAATGATCTACAGGTCAAAATGAGTAAGTTAAACATTGAAGACAATCGGTTAAATATTACTGTTCAATTATATAATTCGGAAAATGATGTCCCAGTATTAACAGAAACTCAAAAATTAAGACTGGAGATGATACACACATCTTTTTCAAATTCAGTAAATTCAACTTATATTTTACCGACTTTGGTTAATGATCAATATAATTTTTACATTAATCTTGGAACTTATGATGAGGGTCTATATGACTGGCTAATTACATATGAAAATAATATATACATTAAATCGAATGTAAATAACAGTAAACAGTTAATTATTGATCGGGAATTTCCAACGATAAATTTAGTATCAAATATTACTATCAATAAACTAGAAATTACTAAAGAAATGGTTTTTTCAACTCATGATAATCATGGCATTGATAGAATAGAAGTTTACTATAACGGTAGCCAAATCAACCAAAATAGGTATAGTTATTCCGAAATCTCGAAAGAGTTGGTAATCAATGTAAAGTACGATGATATTTCAATCATAAAAAGTAAAATAATATTCGTAAACGTTATTGTGTTAGATATTGCTGGTAATGTTGCCAATGCTATTGGTTTTATAGATATTACGGACTTCACCAATGGTGAAAGTAGTCAAGAAATTACTAGTACCGAATCTAGTACTACTCTAAAATATGTTACATCAAACCGTTTCGAAGATGGAGATAAGCTAGATATCAGCTATATTGTGGTAATTGCATTGGGAATCCTTTCAGTTTTTGGATTTGTATATTTGAGGAAATTTAACTTACAACAAGAAAAGGAGAGGTCTGAATGATAAATCGAAAATTAATAGGAATAATTCTTTTAACCTTAGGGCTATTAATCTCAGTGAATACGAGAGCTAAGGCTTATAATGAAGAGGTGGGTTTAGAAACTGGAGATGTTATTGATGTAGAATTTGATGCAATAATAATGGGTGGCTCAAGGGATGGGGAATTCGCAATTCTAAACAAGAATTCCATTCTTGAGTTGACTCCGTCAGCTATGATTAGTGGTTTGTACGAAACATTACTGGGAATGAAAATCAATGAGATCAAGAAAAATGTGATTATCCCACCTGAAAAAGGATTTACTGAGACCAGCCATGAATTGTATAATCTGACTTTGAACTATAATATTCATATTTTACAGCTAATACATAATAACAATTTTTCATCACTCAGTACTCAAGAAAGTAAAAGCGGGTTATTTGAAAAATTTATTTTTTACATAAAAGTAATGTTAATATTATTTGCAATATTTTATTTCTTGATATTAATAAGACAGCGATTCAGAAAGTTTAATCGAGTAATGTGTACATTTTGTAATAGTACAGCTGATGGTAAATGTGGTAAATGTGGGACAATGTCGTGTAGGGCATCATTCTCGAGTGGTTGCCCTAATTGTAAGAGTAACACATTTGTTGCGGTTAATATTACAAAATGTACACATTACTCGATTAAACTTTCTGAATCGCTGACTTTGAACTATAATATTCATATTTTACAGCTAATACATAATAACAATTTTTCATCACTCAGTACTCAAGAAAGTAAAAGCGGGTTATTTGAAAAATTTATTTTTTACATAAAAGTAATGTTAATATTATTTGCAATATTTTATTTCTTGATATTAATAAGACAGCGATTCAGAAAGTTTAATCGAGTAATGTGTACATTTTGTAATAGTACAGCTGATGGTAAATGTGGTAAATGTGGGACAATGTCGTGTAGGGCATCATTCTCGAGTGGTTGCCCTAATTGTAAGAGTAACACATTTGTTGCGGTTAATATTACAAAATGTACACATTACTCGATTAAACTTTCTGAATCGCTGACTTTGAACTATAATATTCATATTTTACAGCTAATACATAATAACAATTTTTCATCACTCAGTACTCAAGAAAGTAAAAGCGGGTTATTTGAAAAATTTATTTTTTACATAAAAGTAATGTTAATATTATTTGCAATATTTTATTTCTTGATATTAATAAGACAGCGATTCAGAAAGTTTAATC
>MDVR01000128.1 GCA_001940725.1 Candidatus Heimdallarchaeota archaeon LC_2
ATAAATTAGTAAAACAGTTTAGTGAATGTCCAGAATGTGGTCCCGGTTTCTTTATGGGAAAACATAAAGATCGAGAATTATGTGGGAACTGTGGACATACGAAATTCAAGGGCCAAAAAAGTAAACGCGGTAAAAAGAATTAGTTTAAAATAATAATTTAACTCCTAAACAAATTCAGCCATTTTACCAAGTAGGTTCAACCCATATAGAGTTGCTTCCCGATCAATAATTCTTAAGACGGCACCCGCATTTGGCTGCCCATAAACAATAATGGACCCGATGGGTAACTCAACTAACAAAGGAAGCACAAGAAGATCTTCTTCACCTTCAACTTTGATATGTATCCGTTCATTCTTTTTCGTCACAAAAATTATTGCATCTTTAATTAATTTCCAAGCATCTTTGGTAATAACAGCTGCAGGGGAATGTGTTTTCAAATTTCGGTAACCTAAATAATCATTCCATTCAATTAATTTTTCACGTTTTGTGTATCCATCAGTTATCACAATTTCAGGATCAAAATCATTATTAACCAATATGTCAGCTGTCACATCACCTACCCCAACAAGGATTCCAGTCCGATCAGCCAATTCCTTTTTTAGGAGAGGTATTGTTGATTCTATGGTTCCTTTGATTAATTTCCCCATAGGTCGAGTTAATTCATCTCTGAGGTTTATTGGAAGTCGTAAATTTGTAGGATCCACAATTTTAACATTTTTTTTTCACTGATTTAATTTTTGGATTATGTTTGACTAATCGAATGATATAAGAGCTTATAATTTCATTATCATATCTAGAAAAAATTTATTTACCTACATTGTAATATATGCACAATTTAGATAAAATTTAGAACTTATTATTTAGATAGAGAATTAAACCGCATCCCACGGGATAGTTGCCTTCCAATTACCATCGGGTACAAACAAAAATTCATTGGGTGGAAGACTCTTACTATAAACGAAAATATTTACACTTTCATTAATTTCTAGAATTTGTATACTGGTATAGTGATATCCAAATGGCTCTTCTAAGGCTTTAATTTGGGTGAATAGATTTTCCTCAACAATATAAACTTCAACAAATATGTTTGATAAATCCTTTGATTTTATGATCATTGGATATCTACCATTTGAATATAGCTTATATTTTATTTTGACAAATCCCTCAAAAATCGGCTCAAACCCTTTTAAATATGCATTATAATTATAATATCCTTTTTTAAGCGTACCATATACTGCTAATAATCTTCTTTGCAACAAAGAATGATTTGTTGGACAATATTAAAAGTAATCGCATTATAAAATTTTTTGTTGAAATGTCTAGTTATTTTTTTATCTAACTCTTAATGCATATTGACCTTTTCTAGTAACATTTAATCTCTTTGCAATTTCTGAAGATTCTGGATCGAAAATCAAAACCATCCCGGAATAATCCTCACTTAAATCAGTAGAATTACAATTCGGACAACGATCTAATTGGAATTTTCGATTATCTCTTTCAGCTTCGGGAAATAATCGTGAGTCTTTCTGATCAAATAGGAATTGACATTGCCGACAAGCCTTCATGCCGAGGCCTCTCTTTTCTCAGTTATCCCACTTTTCCACGCTTCGATCCATTCCATTTTTCCTAAGCCGGGTTGTCTCATTGTTACACCTACTCTTATTGCATTTCTCTGTAAACCGACAACAACAATTCGCCCCCTAACTATTTCATCTCTTCTAATTGTTAGATTAGTCTGCTTTCCAATAAGAATATCTTGACCTGAATTATAACTAAAGAAATCATCGGCCATTTGTGAAACATGACAAAGTGCATCAATGGTACTTACACGTACAAATGCTCCGAAATCGATAAGTTCAATAACAGCACCCTCGATTACTTCACCTCTTTCAGGTATATATGATAATATCTTAAATTCAGCATCGTAAAATGCCCCAGCGTTACCTGGGATAAGTCTTCCAATTGTGATATCTCCTGCTTCAAGAACTGCTACAATGAAACCAAGTTTTTCTAAGATTCTTTCTTCAAGGCTTTCTCGGGCTAGTTCAAGTAAAATCTCCGCTAGATTCTGATCAAATCTGTTTGGAGGTACTCTGAGTGTATATTTTATTGTACTAATATAATATATGAGATATCCCTCATCTCGCAGATTATTACTCCACTTTTATTAAGATCGATAGAGATCAAAAAAAAATCATTTCAATTATAAAAAAGCTGAAAATAAAAATATATTGTAATTCCAATCAAATCGAATTTATTTGTAATGTATTTGGTAATCATCGTTTAATCGTGATTTAAAATTGTATACTTATTTTAATTGTTTTTTTTTTCTTCGAGTTCGTATGGTAATGGACACATTACTTTCAGCCATCCTAGGATAGCTACAAGAAAAGGTACCTTGAAAAGTATACTTTTTTGAATGATAACTCAGAATTTAGATTGATCTAAATAATTCGAATTGTTTTATTTTTATTGAATTGTGAAATTGAAGATTTTCCAAATTTTAATTGTTTGAAATCTGCTTTAAGTTTCAATTCAAAAACAAAAGTTAACCAATTATAATAAAGATTTATTGTGTTTCGCATCCGAATTATTATATTACTGTAATCCATAATTGATATGAAATGGTTGCAGAAAAAACAATAGTAAATATTGGACAAAAAGATGGATCAACAGTAAGGATGACAATTGAAGGGGATGATCGAACCCCGTTATACGGTTTATCCATAGGAAATGAATTTTCCGGTGAATTATTTAATTCAAAATATAAAGATTATACCTTCAAAGTCACTGGAGGAAGTGATTCTGATGGGGTTCCCATGCGCGGAGACATTGAAGGGGTCATGAGAAAACGTCCATTATTAAGTGGCGGAGTTGGATATAATCCAAAAAGAAAAGGTGTAAGGATGAGAAAACTGATTCGAGGTAGTGAAATATTTGATGACATTGCCCAGTTAAACGTAATGGTACTCAAAGCAGGTAAAAAACCTCTTTCTGAAGCATAACCTTTTCCGCGATTAAAACGTTCAATTGATTTTGTGAGGAGCTGATTCATAATAGGAAGAAAAAAATCTACAACTAAAGAAACTACAAAGAAGTCAACAAGTAAAAGGAAGGCAGCTACAAAAGCAACCAAAAAAACTGCTGTTAAAAAGACAACTGAGAAGAAATTGGCTAAAAAAGCAATGAAAAAGACGGTCACCAAGAAAACAACAACAAAAAAAGTTTCTGCTAAAAAAACAACCAAGCCTAAGACGATCAAAAAGGTTGAAATTGAAGAGAATGAAACAGTCACTGAACCTATAATTAAAAGAAAACCTCGAGCGAAAAAATCAGCTATAAAAACCAATACAGAAGTTGTAGTTGAAGAAAAGACTATTGTTGTAGATGATGATATTAAGGTTCAACAGAAAAAAAAAGCGAGAGCTAAAAAGTCAACTAAATCGGAAACTACAAAAGTAGCCATTAAAGTTACTCCAAAAACACTTTCAAGTTCAGTAAAAAAATTAGATATTCAACCAGTTATTAATATTGGAACTGCGGGTCATGTTGATGAAGGAAAATCAACTTTAATTCGATTGTTAACAGGTAAATTTCCTGATGAACATTCTGAAGAATTAAAAAGAGGTATAACAATCCGGCTTGGATATGCTGATTGTGACATATACGAATGTCCAAATTGTGAAGAACCTGAAAAATGGTCAACGACTGCTAATTGTGAAAATTGCGGGGGAGAAGCTGTGCATGTTAGACGTGTTTCTTTTGTTGATGCCCCAGGCCATGAAATTTTAATGCAGGTAATGTTATCTGGAGCAGCAATTATGGATGGAGTAATGCTAGTCATTGCAGCTAATAATAAAGTACCTCAACCACAAACTCGAGAACATCTCGCCGCATTAACCGCATTGGGTATTGATAAAATTGTAATTGTTCAAAATAAGGTTGAATTAGTCTCTGCCAAAGATGCAAAACTGAACTATCTTGATATTAAGAATTTTCTAAAAGGGACAATCGCTGAAAATGCACCGATCATACCAATGTCTGCAATGCATGGTGTAAATACCGATGTACTAATTTCTGCATTACAACACTTTATGCCAAATCCAATAAGAGATAGGGATGCACCAGTAATGATGCATGTAGCGAGATCTTTTGATATTAATAGACCTGGAACTAAATTTAAAAAATTGAAAGGTGGAGTTCTTGGTGGCTCGCTTATTCAAGGAGTTATAAAACAAAATGAAGAAATTGTAATACTTCCTGGATTGAAGAGGAGAGTTAGAGGCAAGAAACTAACAACTTACCACCCGGTTAGAACCACAATTGAGAGCATAAGAGTGGGTGAGAAAAGCAAAGCTGACGAGGCAAGTCCAGGTGGATTATTAGCCATTCAAACTATGTTAGATCCCTCAATGACTCGTTCTGATGGCCTAGCAGGCAGTATAGTTGCAACTTATGGGAATGAACCACCTGTGATAGACTCAGTCATTATCTCAACTAATCTTTTCGAAAATGTTATAGGAATGGAAGAAAATCAAAAAGTGCATCCTATCAAAAATGATGAAAAGATATTATTAACAATTGGTACCTCAACAACAGTTGGAACCGTAAAGAAGATCTTGAAAAAAGGAAAAATAGAATTCATTTTAAAGCCAGTAATTGCTATGAATCCAGAAAGTAAGGTTGCATTATCACGACAAGTTCAAAAACGTTGGAGATTAATTGGTTGGGGAGATATCGATAGTTATAATTCCGTTGAAATAAAATACTCAAATTAAAGATGTCCCAATATCGTGAACTCCCAATTTTCATGGATACCAATGTATTATTACATTATTATGAAATTAATTTAAATATTGAAGATGCAATCAACAGGATAATTACAAGAAAATATATTATACTGATTCACAGAATGGTAGAAAATGAAATTTTCGATGCTTTAACAAAAACAGGTAAATTAGCTAAACAGGCTAAAATCGCA
This sequence comes from Candidatus Heimdallarchaeota archaeon LC_2, assembly GCA_001940725.1. Next base: position 4,982 of record MDVR01000128.1, read on the forward strand.
GTTCAACTAATGAAAAATTTCATCCCGTATGAGGATGAGACTGAATATTCAGGTACTGATACAGCATTAATGGAAATTGCTAAAAAGGAGAAGGGGTGCGTATTCACATTTGATAAAAAACTTAAATATAGATGTAGAAGCAAAGACATACCGGTCATCTCACTTTACAAACCTGGAAGATTGCAACTTACAGGTGAAATTGAGTAAATTTATCAGAAAGATTCTTTTTCAAACCCATAATTTTTATCATTGAACTCTTTCAAAATCCTGTAAGAAATGGAAATTAGATCGATAAATTTATTTTTGGACTATTATATTAAAATATGGAATAGAACTATTAGAGTGTCCGAAACAATACCTGAAGATAAAATCCATTGGAAACCCAATGAAACATCATTTTCTTTTGCTGACATTTTAAC
>MDVR01000129.1 GCA_001940725.1 Candidatus Heimdallarchaeota archaeon LC_2
CTCTGATAATCAAACTACAGCATCCTGGGTGGACACATTGGAAAAATTAGTGAAGAAGCATGGTGCTCCCGAAGCCATACTTCATGATAATGGATCTCAATTTGTGCATAACCCATCGAGGAATCACACAAAAGAGTTTGAAGCATTTTTAAAAAAATACAAAATCAGAGGTATCAAATCAAGACTCAGACATCCCCAAACTACAGGAAAAGTGGAGAGAGTACAACAGAGTCTACAATATGAAGCTAGGGATCTAGTGTTTACCCAAACGATTGATGAGCTTCAAGAAGCAGTCGACAGCTGGAGAGGCTTTTATAACAAAGTTCGAGTTCATTCATCAACTAAAATGACCCCTCAAGAACGTTATTTCGGTCAGGAGGCTAAATATGCAGCCAAACTTTCAGCTTGGCAGCATTATGAACATTCGCTCATAAAATTTGAATGGAATTGATGTCCCATTAATTATTAATGGTAACAATCGATCGATTACAAATCATCATCTCAAGGCATGAAAACGAATATTTCAGTTAGACTTAATTATCAGCAAAATACATTATAGTGCTTAGGGATGTTAAAGAGTCCAAATTGCAGAGCAAATATTCATTGTGTTTTTTTTGGACAAAAAATAAGAAATAGTGTATAACTCGAAGTGTCGAAGTTAATTTCTTTAAGTAAATTCATATTTAAGCCCTCTCTATGTTGTCATGTTTTGTAACATAATCTAATGAACCCCAGATATACAAGGTCCTCCATTTATTTTTAGATTCAATAGATTCTACTTTTATTCTTTGGCTCGAGATATTATTATCAGAATTGTTTTTTAAATCCGTTAATGCTCTTCGAATTGATCCTGGTAATAAGTGCGGAAGATATTCAATTGCTTTATCACTAGTTAAGGTCTCATGTTTTTTCAAGACTGCAGCGACTTGATCCGATTGCGATTCTTCCATTGATTTTATACCATAATTAACTTTCAGATATTCTTTCAGCATTTTTTCATACCTTGGATCAATATCGTCTTCAAGGTCTAGATCTATTTCTTTATTAACATCTTCCTGTTGTAATGCAGATCCATATTTCAGATAGTATTGTTTTGATTCGTCATTCGGGGACAATTTCCTTGACATTCTTCTTGACACTTGTATACTATCTGTATCATTTATTTTTACCTTGTTTGACCGTTTAATTGTTTTTTTGTGAATAGTACCGGGGACAATTTCCTTGACACTTTTATTATATGAAATATTTTGTTTTTCTAATTTCTTCTTATTTCTATTGTAATAATCGTTCAACCCTTGATAAGTAATAACAGAAAGATGTTTTTCAAGTATGGCTTTAATTTTGCGAAATGATAAATTTAATTCTTCATGCATTAATTTTATTATTTGGTATTGATGCTGTCTGCCTAGATCACTCCAGTCCTGAACTTCTTTTATTAGTGTCTCAATATATGCGATTACGTTTGCATTTGTTTCCTGTTGAGCTTTCAATAACAGTTTTGTCTCTGTTGAATTAGTAGCAATAGTTTCAATTGCTTCAGTCTGTGTGTGCAAATACTGTTGAAAGGTCGACGAAAGATCTTCATATTTCTTGACAACTTCCTTGACAGTATCGTCAAGATTTTCCCTGACACTAGTTTCTAATGAATCAATTTTGTCCCTAGTAATCTTATGCTGCATAGTATTTTCTGCAGCAATATTTACTGCTAACAATAATTTTTCTTGGTACCCTTTCAAAAACTGAGTTATGCGTTGTTTATCTTCTGCGGTCGCATGGTTGTAAATTTTCATCGATGCAGTTATTGTTTTTAATAATTTTTTCATCTCAGGTAATTGTTCAATTGCATCTTTGGCATTATTCAGTGTTAATACTTCTATTATTTGTTTTAGTGTCCCTATTTCTTCAACTACTTTCTTAATATTGAAAACATTTATTTCTGATCTTTTTATTCTATATGGTGCAAGATCTGGTCTAAATATCGAATAAATTTGCCCTCTCAATAACCCTTCATATAACATTTTGTCATATTTGGGACCATCCCAAGGGAACCTATGATCATCCTGTGCGACATCACATCGTAGGGGAATTAATTTTTCCCATACTGAGATCCCTGGATATAATTCTCTAATCAGGACAGATAAATTTTTTTCATATGCATAATATTGCTCTTCTAATAAATTAAACTTCATCCCTTTTTTCTTAATAAATTTAAGTACTGCATCATAATTAGTAAAATTTAACCAACGACTCGTATCAAATCCCTTTTTCTTGGGTACCATCCAAGTTTCAACCACTCCACCAATAACACTAGTTACTATATTACAATGGATCCAGTTGAATACTTTACGCAACCCTTCAAAATCTGAATTTGACGTAAAAATTTTATCGGTAACTCTTTGTTCTGCGTGGACCCCAAAAGGCAATTCTGGATCGAATAGTGATGTCCGCCTAGCTGTATCCATAATATCTTTTGCAGATATAATACCGGGGACAATTTGCTGACCCACCCCCTCTTCGAATTGTCCCTCGAAAATGTTCTCACATAATTGTATAGTATGAAACCAATAGCCCTCTAGTTTAGAAAATGTTGCACATGTTAATCTGGTTAGCTGTTTGCTAAGTGACTTTGGTATATTATATTTTAAATGTCTTGCAATCTCGTCTGTGGTTGCTCCGCCTTTTGCTAGATGTAAATAATAGCAAATATTTTCTTGACTAGTATAATCTGATTTTCGGGAATAATCGTTGGGTTCGGGGACAAAAATTTGTACCCCTCCACTATTATTATGATGGATATTGGGGGCCGATGATTTTACCATGGAACCTAATCACCTTCAAGTAATACAGAGTGTGATTTACGAGTTAGAGCTTTTAGGGTCCCTTTCCTCTTTCCTTTTGGATTATCCCAGGGGGTAATATATCCGTCTTTTGTTAATTCATTAATTCGAGCAACGACACTAAATGGATCAATACCTGAGAAGGAAGCCAATTGTCTACCTGTAGGAAAAGTCTTATGAATATCAAAAAAATCTTTTATGGATCTAAGTAATTGTTTTTTGGTATCAGAAATTTTTGGTTTGATATGTTCATAACTTTCTCTTCTAGCTTCAGAGGTATTATTCAATTGAATTTCCTCATTCCTTTTTTAATTTACTTCGAACTAGACCTAGAAGAAGATTATAATTTCTATCTATCTTTTGTTCGAGTCGTTTAATGGCTTCACTAGAATTTTCTTCTGAATCTGAAAATTCATTAATTATTGTATTGGAATGAGCATTATTTTCATGTAAATCTTCAGCCATCTTATGCACCTTTATGAATTGTAATTAGTTGACTGGCTGTTTAATTTTACTTAATTTATCCCAATCAATAATAATGTCCAGTACAGTTCCCCTCCAAGTTGTATTGTCACTGTCATTCAAAATTCGTTCACTAAACTCTCGTTGAACAATTTTTAATGCCACCCCATCTATCTTAACAAGCTTCAATCCTTTCATCTGTAGCAATTTTTTGATGCTTAGTATATATGTATTGTTGCATGTTTTTATCGGTTTGAAAAAAAATGTATTGTTTTTGGCACTACTTTAAATTTATTAAGTATGCTAAGCATATTGTGTGCTAAGTATCACGAAAACGTAATGGATCGGAAACAATATTAATGAATCTAAATAGATAACCGGCAGGGCCAATAAAACTTTAGATTAAAATAGGCCATGATGTGTAATCCGTTATGAAGAAGAGAGGTGCAAGTGTACAATTTAGAATATCTCCTGAAAAAAAAGATTTATGGAATAAAGCTTGTAAATATGAGGGAAAATCTATGACTGCGTTTATTGAAAATATTGTAGATGATTATATTGCAGGTAAAAAATTAATTATGGATATTGAAGATCTGTTCAAAAAATATAATAAATAATACATATCATTGGTGCCTTCAAATTAGTATAGTTTTCCTCTTTGTATAATTTTCTGTAAACGAACCTTTTTCGAGCGTTGAATATATTTGTCTGTTGTTGCACTTGAAGCATGGCCTAATTGTTCCTGAACAAGTTTTACATCATTACTTACTTCATATTCAATTGTTGCATAAGTAGCTCTGCAGCGATGCCAATTTACTTTGAAACCAACTTGTTTAGATAATTTTTCTAGTACTGCTCCAGATCTTAAATTTGGTCTGGACCCTGATCTAGTAAACAACCAATTATTACTTGAAATATTAGCCAATTCTCTTACTCGTTTCCATCGTTTCAGTGGAGTTGTATCTAGAATTGCTATATCTCTTGATTTATTATTTTTACCTCTCTTAATATGGATCCATCCAACAGATTGATCTTTTTGTAAAATAATATCCTCAACATTCAATTTTTCTATTTCTTGTTGACGAGCTCCTGTATTAAATGCAATCCAAAGAGCTTGACGTCTCCAACCTTTAGCAGTATTGAGAATAATTTTAGCTTTATCTAGAGTGTAGGGTGGATGAGAAACTGACACAGGATTTTTTATTCTATTTAATTTTCGTATCTCATTGATTAGTGGAGATTTAATTTCATTCTGCTCTAAATAATCAGCTAATTTTTTCAATGAATTTATTCGATTATTGAAAGTTTTATCAGCATCAATAGAAGCTAATTTTGTCAAACTATCATGCATTGCATCTATAGATTGTAGATTGATTTTATTAAGCACCATTGGATAATTTTTTACTGTATTTTCGGAAAACCTTTGTCTTTTCAACCAGGTACTATAATTTTTTAAATTTTCATTATTCATAAAATCCACCTCAATTTACCTGACTTTTCGATCTCTACCCTTTTGGATTGTTTCAATATCTTAATAGCGTCAAAAACAATATCCTGTACATCTTGAATATCTGCTAAATGACTATATCCAGGTTTTGATAATGATTCTTCTAATTCTTCTAGTGTAGAATAGGTTGAAAGAGTATCTAAATCAGATAGCCAAAGATTCAAGAGTTGTTGAACATATTCTTGATTCAATCGTTCGACTGATTGTATTGCTTGATCTTTAAGTAACGAGAAAATTTGATCTACCTTGCTATCTGTTTTCTTAATTTCAGACATAATCAAATTTTGTGCTGCATGAATTTGTTCAATGACTGTTTCTAAAGGACCCAATGCTAAAGAGCTAGTTGGGTGTTCGGATTTAATAAATTCTTTCGCTGCAGTTCTAAACAAATCGGACATATTACTTATATCAGGTAACCCCGGTAAACTTTCCTTAAGTTCTACTAATTCTTTTTCAGTGAGTCTAACATTAAAACTAATTCTAGATGACATTATATTTAAGATTCACAATATAATATATAAATATATAGACAATAATATAGACAAAACTTTAGAGAGCTGTCGCTATGTGCAATTGATCAATCAGTATGATTTCTGAATAGGTTAAAACTATCTTAAGAGATGAGTAGGCGAAACACTTTGGTTTCCAAAGTCTATTTAATCTTTTTATATTAAATTTACAATAATCTATTATATGAAAAACATTAAATCTAACAATTTTTACATGAAGAATGAGGAACTTAATCATTCAAAAAAGTCTTTTTGGATAAATCTTACCATATTCATTTCTCTGATAATCATCGGGATATCAGGATTTTGGGGGTTTATGGTGATTTATTTATTGATACAAGCCACAAAAGCATTTATAGTTGCCTTTTCTAAGAAATCTAAAAAGAGATCAATAGATAAAAAGAGAATTTCTTCAGTCGATGGTAATAATAACAATATTGTTCTTCAATCAGAAATACCTTTCTGGGCTCAACCATTAGTGCTACTTGCTGATTTATTTCTGATTTGGATCTTATCAATCTTAACATTTTATGGTTGGTTATTTTCTAATGGAGGAACAGAAATGATTGGAGAATTAATATTCATTATCTTAATAGATATTGTTATTATTTCCTTATTTGTACAAGTAATAAGGGGCAGTGAAATTGCTTTAGAAATAAATCTTGTACTCGTTATAGGATTATTTAGTATTGTCTTTCTTTATTTGGGGGGTGGAGGTGGTATACCAGGAGCAACATCTTGAAATAAATAATTAATCATAATTAAAAAGATGAGGGAAAAGATTGTAGATAAAATTGAAATCCAATAAGTAAGCTTACAACATTTTTTCTAAATTTGGGAAGCGAGCAAACAACATTTTTTCATATGCTGTGGGTTCACCATACATTTTATTTGGACTTTGAAAATTGGGTATTTCTTGAATTATCTTTTGAGATCTGTTTATGATCCAATTATGAATTTCAAGATGTTGCTCCTGGTATACCACCTCCACCCCCCAAATAAAGAAAGACAATACTAAATAATCCTATAACGAGTACAAGATTTATTTCTAAAGCAATTTCACTGCCCCTTATTACTTGTACAAATAAGGAAATAATAACAATATCTATTAAGATAATGAATATTAATTCTCCAATCATTTCTGTTCCTCCATTAGAAAATAACCAACCATAAAATGTTAAGATTGATAAGATCCAAATCAGAAATAAATCAGCAAGTAGCACTAATGGTTGAGCCCAGAAAGGTATTTCTGATTGAAGAACAATATTGTTATTATTACCATCGACTG
>MDVR01000130.1 GCA_001940725.1 Candidatus Heimdallarchaeota archaeon LC_2
GGATTAGGTACAGGTGGGATGCATTGGGCAACTTTAATTCCCTTATTAGAACAGAAATATCGATTAATTGTTCCCGATTCTCGTGGGCACGAGGTGATGATTTAACTTAGCATTTACACTAGTGATTCACTTACGTTGAATTATAACTGTTAGATTTTTAAGATGAAATTTATTCTTTATTTTGTAATGCGGATTAGGATGATACTACGCTCTTGATTTAAAACAATAAGTAACTCAAGATTAGCATCGATTGACTGAAATAAATCGGGAAAATACTTTAATATTCAATATCAGGATAACAGATAATGGGTTCTCAATATGAAGGCAGGTATGAAAAGATTAATGGCATCAAAATGTATTATTTTGAAGTTGGAAGTGGATATCCCATATTACTTATTCATGGGGGATTAGGTACAGGTGGGATGCATTGGGCAACTTTAATTCCCTTATTAGAACAGAAATATCGATTAATTGTTCCCGATTCTCGTGGGCACGAGGTGATGATTTAACTTAGCATTTACACTAGTGATTCACTTACGTTGAATTATAACTGTTAGATTTTTAAGATGAAATTTATTCTTTATTTTGTAATGCGGATTAGGATGATACTACGCTCTTGATTTAAAACAATAAGTAACTCAAGATTAGCATCGATTGACTGAAATAAATCGGGAAAATACTTTAATATTCAATATCAGGATAACAGATAATGGGTTCTCAATATGAAGGCAGGTATGAAAAGATTAATGGCATCAAAATGTATTATTTTGAAGTTGGAAGTGGATATCCCATATTACTTATTCATGGGGGATTAGGTACAGGTGGGATGCATTGGGCAACTTTAATTCCCTTATTAGAACAGAAATATCGATTAATTGTTCCCGATTCTCGTGGGCATGGAAGGTCAGAAAATCCTTTAGGAAAATTAGGATATAAAATGATGGCCAATGATTACATAGGTCTTATTAGAAAACTAAATCTTCGAAAGCCAATTATAATTGGGTTCAGTGACGGTGGCGAAATAGCTCTTTACCTTGGTAGTCAATATTCAGATGAAATCGGAGCAATTATAATTACTGGCGTAACAGCTAAATTTGAAGAATAGATGAGATCAAGTTTTTCTAAATGGGGGATACTTGGACCTGGAAAGGTTGATTTTGATATAATGCAAAACGCGCTGGGGGAGTATCTCAATAATATGAAAAAGGAATTTCAATATGTATATGGGGAAGATTACTGGAAAAAATACGTTGAACTTGTCTCTGAGATGTGGTTGGATGACCAAGGATACCTGAATGACGATCTAGTTAAAAATATCAAAGCAGATACATTGGTCATGCAAGGGGATAGAGACACAACTTGCACTGTTGAGCGTGCAGTTGAATTATTCCGTTTAATCCCAAATTCCCAATTGGCTATCGCACCGAACTCAAGCCACGCATATCCTTTAAGTGATACAATACTGTTTCATAATCTAATTAAAGATTTTGTTGATACTCAATCTAATATTGATCGATTATGAACTGTAACAATTAATGAGACACATGTCAATAGCTAGACATGACATCCCAATAATACAAAATGAAGAAGAAGGACCCGTTGATTTCGAATTCTTGAAGTCCAAAATTGAACAAGTCCTAGTGAAACACAACCAAGTGAGAACATTTATCTCTCTTTGTCAGAACATAGAGGATCGAGCGGATCCTCGATCGAAATATCATGATAAAACGATTGATCAAGTTCTTGAGCAGTTCGGAGTTGCCAGATCAACTTATTATCGAAAATCCAAGAATTACAATGAATTTGGATTGGATGGCATTATCCCCAAGAAAAGAGGTCCAAAATCTAGTAGATTACCATCACAGATTTTGTCACGTATTTTTGAGTTGCGAGATCGTCAATTGTCATCCCGAACCATCGCGTCGGCAATTTCGTTGGAAAGCCAACGATACGTTTCAGAATCCACAACCCAATATCAACTGAAAAAGGTAGGAAAGGGTAAATTAAGACGGAATCGTAAGAAGAAGGTGTATTACAAGAGATTTGAACGAGGTAAACCCAATGAGTTATGGCAGATTGATAATGTGGGTCCATTCTATAAGCCAGGTAAATTGTTTGCCTATAATGTGATTGATGACCATTCCAGATACAATCTGGCAGCAGTGATCTCTGATAATCAGACAAGTGCATCCTGGGTGGAGACGTTGGAAAAATTGGTGCAGAAGTATGGCGTTCCAGAAGCCATACTTCATGATAATGGATCACAATTTGTGCATAATCCATCAAGAAATCATACAAAAGCGTTTGAAGCATTTCTAAAAAAATACAAGATAAAGGGTATCAAATCCAGGCTCAGACATCCCCAAACTACAGGAAAAGTGGAGAGAGTGCAGCAGAGTCTGCAATATGAGGCTAGGGATTTAGTGTTTACAGAAACGATTGATGAGCTTCAAGAAGCAGTCGACAACTGGAGAGACTTTTACAACAAAGTTCGAGTTCATTCATCAACAAAAATGACACCTCAAGAACGTTATTTCGGTCAAGAGGCAGAATATGCAGTAAAACTTTCAGCTTGGCAGCATTATGAGCATTCGCTCATAAAATTTGAATGGAGTTGATGTCTCACTAATTATTAATGATAACAATCGATCGAATGTAGTAGTGTAAACTATTAACTCAATGTTCGATGATAAAATAAAATATCAAGATAAATTAAATTGAGTCTTATGAGCATACTACGTATTTCAAAGAATTAGATAGTTTGAGATGTTCGACACTTTAAATTTAATTGAAACTTCGTTATTTTGTAATGCGTATTAGGATGATACTACGCAATTTAAAATATTCACTAATAATCAATTTCACACAATTTTCTAGATAATTCTAATTAATCAGTTTAAAAGTACATTAATAACAATGTCTAGTTTTTCAGCGAAAGCAAATGGAGTAAATCCCGGAAGTTTTTAATCACAGGAGAGAAATAATGACAAGTACGCACCCCCTAACAGGCTACAAACACAGTTGGTTCATATGATCGCTCTCGAAGTGGCCATTGAACAGAATCTTGAAAAGTATTTATTATTAGTTGTGGGGTTGCATATGAACCCTCGCTGAAAAGAAATGAATTTAAGATATAAGCATTAGTCTTCCGAGGTTATAGGATCGATAATCGTGGCAATTTTGGAGACGCTATTAGCAGGAAATCCTCCTTTTTGTGCGTGTTCCTTCACCATTTGTTCATTTGGTGCAATGTACACACAGTATATTTTGTCATCAGTCACGTAGCTTTGAACCCATTGGATTTGAGGACCCATTTCTTGGAGTACACCACATGACGTCTGTGATATACCCTGTAATTCTGCTGCAGATAACTTACCTGCACCGGGAATTTCTCTTTCGATTAAATATTTTGGCATAATTTTTTCACCCCCTGTTTATCTTGAAAATTTATATTTGAGGGGAATCTGAAAACAGCTTTAGATCCACAACTTCTACTGATTTTCGATCTTCTGTCATTTCTTTTCCCATTTCAATATACTTCGGATGTGATTTCATATCCTCGGAAAATTTTTGGAAATGAGATTCATCTTTATAAGCCGTCATTAAATAAGTTTCCTTGGGATCATTCTTGTTTTCCCAGACACCTACCACTCTTACATCATGTTCCTTGTAAATTTTATGGAATTCCTTGAATAGTTCACGACCTCGTGGAGTTGGATTTTTGCTTCTAGTTTTATATAGTTTGTAAAACATATGTTCAATTTTTAAATAATTTTAAAAATATTGTGAGTGATTATTGATTAAATCAAATGAAAATTGATAAATATATTATAGTTTTCTTCCAAAAAAATTATATAATTAAAAATTTACGTTTTATTCACAATGTATACACGAATAGTTAATGTTTCTTTAAAACCAGGTACAATGGATGAGGCTATCAAAATATATGAAAATTCCGTTATTCCGGCTGCTAAGGCTGTAGATGGATATAATGGAGGATATTTGCTAGTAGATCGAGAAAAAAATACTGTTAAATCTATTGCAATATATGAAACAAAAGAAAAGATGATTGAAAGTGATGAAAGTGGGTATCTCCAAGAGCAAATCGCTAAATTCGGTGAATTTTTTACTGAACCTCCTGTAACTGAGATCTACGAAAACGCACTTAATATCAAATAGTTGATAAAACACAATGGGGACCAAATAATTTTCCACAGAGCTATTTTAAAACCATGTTTTAACTTCTATATTGTTGCACAATTGCTTTAAGGGATATTGTAATTTCAAGGTATGAAATAACATATCACCTTTAGACCTAATTATACGCTAATGTGTTAGATCGCTCGAACTTGTCCCAAAATCAATTAAATATCTAATGTTTAAATACAATAATTGATTAAAGATATTCAGGTTTCATAAATTATTCGAATTGCGTATTTGGATGATACTACGCAATTGAAATTTGATAAAAATTGATAATCGAAATCATAACATTCAGATATTCAACTTCAGCCTTTGTTCAAGGATTGAAAATTAGTCAGAAAATAATGTACCATTCAAATATTTTAGGCCTGTATCAACAGCAACTGTTACTACTGTTTTACCTGGACCTAATTCTTTAGCTAACTCAATCGCTACGACTACATTTGCTCCACTTGAAATTCCTACAAATATGCCCTCTTCTGAAGCTAGTAATCGAACCATCTTCCTTCCTTTAGCTTCCTTTACAGTCCTTATTTCATCATAGAGAGTTTTATCAAGGAGAGGAGGTACAAATCCGATTCCTGTACCTTCGATATGGTGTGTTCCCGTTTGTCCTGTTGAGATAACCGGAGATTCATCAGGTTCAATTGCTACAATTTTCGTTCTTCTGTTGGCTTTTTTCATTGATTTTGATACACCCATTAACATTCCAGCTGTCCCAACCATTCCGCAGAATGCATCGATTTGCTTAAATTGGTTTAGTAATTCTTCCCCTATTTTTTCATAGCCAACAATCGAATCATGATTATTTAATTGATCAGTAAAATATGTTGAGGGAGCTTCAGAAAGTTGGGTTGCTCTTTTGATCATTCTAGGTACAAGATCTGGAGTAATTTCACCGTTAATACTGTCTTCCAAAATTAAATTAGCACCGAAGGCTCTCATTGTATCTAATTTCTCTTTTGCAAATGCATCAGAGGAAACGACATTAAATTGATAACCTTTACCTGCACAAACAAAAGCAAGAGATGAACCGGTGCTA
>MDVR01000131.1 GCA_001940725.1 Candidatus Heimdallarchaeota archaeon LC_2
TGCGTGATGGGGTAATCGACCACCTGACTGGGTTGGGGACTGGCAATTTGCGGGAACTGCATGATGCGATTGTTGCCCACGGTACAAAATTCTACCTCTCTGGCATGTCCTCTAAGACTCGAGGTCTTACTGAGTCAGAACTAGTAGGTAAGAATTATGAATTTGCTGCCCCAAAAAAGCTCGTACAGCTGGCTGTAGAACATGACCGTATGTTTAATTATTAGTAAAACAGAACAACAAATTACCATGTTCAAATTATTGGCAGTTCCTTATTAAAATATGGGGATTCATAAACCAAAGTAAAAATATCAAATATATTATTATATCTAATTTAATGAATGATTACACTTGAGGCATATTAATCTCTAGTGATCAGCTCAAAATAGATTTCGTTTTTTCTAAATCATATCAACAAGTCACCGCAATGGTTAAACATAGTTTTTTATTCTCATCATAGAATTCAAATGTTTGAGACCTATTCATTGGAGTACAATGATAGTTGGTATCCGATATGGTCAATTTTATCCCTTGGTTTGTGATTTTAATTTCTGCTATTTTTTCATCTAAAGTACCTGTCAACGTGTATTCGTTATCAATTTGACCCCTTATAACTGAACCAAGTCCAACATTATCATCGTCTGAAACTCGTCTAAATCGATATTTCCCTCTTGTAGTTGCAGTCTTCCCTGTAATATGGTATATCTCGGTTTTTTTATCATGACTTAGAATTTTATAACCGTTAATACTTGGATCTTGGACTAGAACCGTAGTATTGTGATTCGGTTCCTTTCCAAATTTAATTTTAAATGGCAATAAACAAAAAATCCAATTTACTAAAATAAAGATATGGGAAAAGATTTCAAAAAATACATAAATTCAGTACCATAAGTACATAATCTTGTGAATCATATAAACTTTCATACATTTTTCTTAATGACTAATAATCTTCTATCATTAGTTGAGGCAATAAACAGTATCGGTGATAAGTATAAAATCAATTCGGAAATAGATTTAGGCACTGGCTTTGAAATGAATGAGGATTTGAAATTCTTTACATTATCTGAATTGGAGTTCTTATCCCCGACATGTGTAATTTGTTATCAGATCCCGATTGAAGATATTAAGAAATTCAAATCAGATGCAGCAATTCATGAAAGTGATTCGAGAATTCTGGATAAAGTAGTTTATTTACTTTGTTGCAGTTCATTCGCTCATCAGTTGAAAAGTATATACTTTTCTTGTAACTGCCCGAAGACGCTACAATAGGATTACTGACAGGAACCCCACTATTGGTGGATATACCTCCAATAGCCTGTTTGCATCCCAATAGTATGTAACCGTTACTCTTTTCAGAGTGCCTTGCCTATTATGTGGGATTTTGTATTATTAGTACTGGGAAACGACTCCCTAATGTCTTAGCAATAATTTAGTATAAAAACTACTTATGGTTACCTCCTAATTGTTGTTGAATTTGGTATATACTATTTATCTCATGATTATCATATTTTACAATGGATAAAAATGAAAAATATCTGTCCATACTGCAAATATAAATCGCCTGAAATGGATCCCGTGTATGTCAATATTATAAAAAAAGTCGAATTATGAATAATGTCAAACGTAATTGAAGTCAGTGAATTTCAAAAATGCGATAGAGGGCGAAAGAATATTCAAGTTTATTAGATACTATTAACCCATCAATATAGTGAATGAAGTAAATCCACCAAAAGCAGTTGAATCAATAGTTGAAACAATCGGAAATACTCCTATGGTTAAATTACACACTTTTTCTGACTTGAAAGGGAAATATTATGCAAAACTAGAATCATTTAATCCCGGTGGATCAAGTAAAGATAGGATTGGGATTACAATTGTTGAACAAGCTGAAAAGGAAGGATTATTGAAACCTGGTGGAACAATAATTGAAGCAACTTCAGGAAATACTGGATTAGGATTGGCGTTACTTGGGATAAAGAAGGGGTATAATGTAATTCTTATCATGCCAGATAAAATGAGTCCCGCAAAAATGAATGTAGTAAAAGCAATGGGGTGTGAGGTAATAGTATGTCCTACAGAAGTTGAACCTGATGACCCCCGATCATATTATTCGGTTGCTAAAAAAGTAGCTAAAGATACTCCTGGGTCATTTTATGCTAACCAATACCATAATGACGCAAATCCATTGGCTCATTATTTATCTACTGGACCCGAAATTTGGAAACAGACACAAGGAAAAATTACTCATTTTATTGCAGGACTTGGTACAGGTGGTACCATATCAGGTACAGCAAAATTCCTCAAAGAGAAAAATCCAGATATCAAAATTATAGGAGTCGATCCATTAGGATCTATATTAGCACACTTTCATAGAACCAAAAATACAGATATTGACGCTAAAGGATACAAAGTTGAAGGTGTGGGAGAAGATATTATTCCAAGTAATGTTGATTTCGATTTAATTGATCATGTTGTAACAGTAACAGATAAAGAATCATTTGATTGGACATGGCGTTTAGCAAGAGAAGATGGAATGCTAGTTGGCGGATCAAGTGGATTAGCAGTAGCAGGAGCCAATTTATATTTTGAAGATAATCAACAAGATGAGGTCTTAACTGTCATTTTACTTCCAGATACAGGAGAACGATATATTGATAAAATATTTTCAGAAGCTTGGTTAAGATCAAATGGATTTTTGGAAAAAATAACAACTTTAAAGGAATTAGTCTTTTCAAAAGCTGCAAACCTACCCCCATTAATAACTCTATCAACACAGGATACTTTGATTGATGCTTATGATAAGATTGACAAATTTAAAATAAATCAGGTATTAATTGAGACAAAAGATAAGTATATTCAGTTATTAACAAAGTCAGTTGTTTACAATGCATTATTATCTGACCAGCCCCACAATACCAAAATTGGAAAATTAGAGTTAATCGATGTCAATTTTATGGATATTGAAACAGATTATACAATTGCAAAAGTTGCATTAGTTGAGAAAGAAGTAATTATTATTACAAGATCTGAATCCCCAATTGGAATAATTACTCGCCAGGATTTAATTGACAATACAAATATCAGAGAATCGGATTTATAATATTAATGTATTATATTGTATAGCATGATAAGGTTCTATTGTCCTCATTTATAACAATTATCGATTTCAACTACTTTAAATAATTTTAATTTTGTACTCAAATGTCATGACAAATCGATTCGAAACAAATGCAATACACAGTGGTCAAGAACCTGATAAAGAAACTGGTGCTGTAATTCCCGCTTTACATTTGGCTTCTACATACAAGCAAGATGGCGTCGGAATTCACAAGGGATTTGAATACAGTAGAACGGGAAATCCAACGAGAAATAGCTTGGAAATACAAATCGCAAGTTTAGAAAATATGAAATTTGGAATTGCATTTTCTTCAGGTTCAGCTGCAACCATGACACTACAACAAATATTAAAGAAAGGAGATCATGTAATTTGTGGTGATGATGTCTATGGGGGTACTTTCAGATTTTTCGACAAAGTTATGAAAAAATTTGGTGTGTCCTATGATTTTATTGATACTTCAGATATTGAAGTTATTCAAGATAAAATCAATCCATCAACCAAAATTATATGGTTAGAGACACCAACAAACCCATTATTGAAAATTAGTGATCTAGAAGAAATTGGAAAATTAGGAAGAGAGAAAGAGATCTTAACTGTTGTTGATAATACTTTTGCTTCACCCTATCTTCAGCAACCATCTAATTATGGGATTGATGTTGTCATGCATTCTACCACTAAATATTTGGGTGGGCATTCAGATTTGATTGGAGGAGTACTCACATCAAATAATGAGGAATTGGTAGAAGAGTTGAGATTTTTACAAAATGCAAATGGTGCGGTACCATCACCATTCGACTCGTGGTTGTTAACTAGAGGAATCAAGACTTTAGCTGTAAGAATGGATCGTCATAGTCAGAATGCAGTAAAAATTGTAGAATTTTTACAAACCCAAAATAAAGTTTCAAAGATTTATTATCCATTTTTAAAGGACCACCGAGATTCTAATATAGCAAGAAAACAGATGAAACAAGGTGGTGGAATGTTATCGTTTGATCTACCTTCTGAGGAAGCAGCACATAAGTTCTTGAAAAATCTAAATTTATTCTATTTAGCTGAATCTTTGGGCGGAGTGGAATCTCTAGCAGAATATCCACCTACAATGACCCACGGATCGATACCTAAGAATAGGAGACATGAAATAGGAATAAATGATGGATTGGTACGATTAAGTGTTGGGATTGAAAATGTTGAAGACCTAATCAAAGATCTTTCACAAGCATTTGAAAAATTATATTATTGAATTTATTAATTCTGACTTAATAATTATAATTTATTATGCTATTTCAATATTTCATCAAGCGAATATTGCCCACCGCCTAATAAAAACAATATTAGAAAACCCATTGCAAATAATAATGGTAATTCATATCCTGATTTACCATTGTCTATAATTAGGGTAATTTTCTCTTTGAAAGCTTGAACATAAGTTGCAACAACCATATTTCCAACTAGTAAGAGAGCCCAGAACTGGGTGAATAATCCGAAAATAATGAAAATCGAGCCTATTGTTTCAACAAAGAAAGATGCCCAAGCATTTAATTTTGGAAAAGGGATACCAATATCACGGAAAAAATTTGCAGTACCTTCGTGTCCCTTTATTTTTGGTATTCCATGTAAAAACATTAACGGGCCAAGAATAAGTCTTAACACAAGTATTGCTAGATCTAATTGAGGGTCAAATAATTGAAATATACTAACCATAACGATGTCTCCTTTATATAAAATAATCATAGCTATCAAGATATATAAAGTTGAAGTATGCTCTAGAAACTCACCAATCTTAAGCTTTTATTCAACTCCAATAAGTTGAATTGTTTGATTATCTTTATTTTGAATTATATATGATATTTTATTCATATTTGCAGTGAGAAGTATCATACATTTTTTATTAAATCGGTTCGAGATTAATACCTTACTAATAGATTAAGGTGATCCTATGAGGAGCTTTGCAGGTAGAGATATATTATCATTAAAAGAATTTGAAAGAAATGAGTTTATGCATGTTTTTGAAACTGCTGCTGAACTTGAACCAATTGCAAGAAGTAGAACAAGATCTGATCTGCTCGAAGGAAAAATCCTTCTTCCAGCATTTTACCAACCAAGTACAAGAACTAGATTGGCACATGAAACTGCTATGTTAAGATTAGGTGGTCATGTACATGGTTTCTCTGATGCGAAAAATACCAGAGCTGGTGATTTTTATCAAGAAAGTATCAAAGACACCGTAAAAATGCTTGAATATTATGGTGATGTAATTGTCATGCGTCACTTCCAACAAGGAGCTCCTACAGAAGCAGCTAAATGGGCATCTGTACCAATATTGAATGCGGGAGATGGATGGGGAGAACATCCAACACAAGTATTAACCGATTTGTACA
Source organism: Candidatus Heimdallarchaeota archaeon LC_2 (assembly GCA_001940725.1). The sequence goes on from MDVR01000131.1 coordinate 5,494, forward strand.
CAATTCTTAAGGAAAAAGGTACTTTGGATGGTATTAACATTTTAGCAGTAGGAGACATGCGAATGAGAACAATGCATAGTATAAGCTATGCAGCAAGTCAATTTGATATTGAAATTTCTTATGTATCTCCCCCTGATATGTCATTAACTGATGATTTCAAGAAAGAGCTGGGGGCAAGAGGAAATCTATTCCAAGAATATGATTCTGTCCATGATTGCTTACCACAAGCCGATGTAATCTATATGGAGCCAACTATCCAAGCTGATTACACGGCGTCTCGAGAAGATAAACCAGATGATTACGGATTAACGCCTAAAGAATATGTGATAGATTTGAAACTATTAAATGAAAAAGCAAAATCTGATGCTATTGTTTTACATTCCCTACCTCGTATGGATGAATTGAATACGGATGTAGATAATTCTAAGTATGCAAGATACTGGGAAGAAGCTTTCAATGGTGTAGTCATGAGAATGTCTTTACTTTCATTAGTACTTGGTGCAATGGAATAATTCCACTTTGTAAAAATAATAAAAATAATAAAAATAATTCGATAAACAAGTTGTTTATAAAAACAAAACAAAGTTCCCTTCATTATGGGAAATATTAAATTCAAGCAATTGATAGTTTATGTAAATGATATACAAAATATGGTTAATTTTTACAAGGATGTTATTGGATTAACTATCTCTTACCCCCACGTAGATGATTATGCCGATCAAACATACGTCTCCTTCGGAACAGGTGCAGCTACGTTTGCATTACATA
>MDVR01000132.1 GCA_001940725.1 Candidatus Heimdallarchaeota archaeon LC_2
AAACTAATTATAGGAATTCCTGGGAAATATACAGATTTGACAGATTCGTATATTTCGGTTAATGAAGCATTGAAACATGCTGCTTGGGATGAGGGTTGGCAAATTGAATTTAAACACATAGCCACAGAGGAATTAGAGACTGATTCCACAAAGATTTCTATTTTGGAAGATGTTGATGCAATATTAGTTCCTGGAGGTTTTGGGGATAGAGGAACTGAGGGGAAAATTCAATCTATCAAGTACGCTCGAGAAAATAAAATTCCCTTTCTTGGGGTGTGTTTAGGATTCCAACTTGCAATTGTTGAATATGCAAGAAATGTAATAGGCTTAAACAATGCTCATTCAACTGAAATGAGACCTGAAACACCTCATCCTGTTGTATGTTTATTGGAGGAACAAAAAGCAATTGAGGATAAAGGGGGAACCATGAGATTAGGTTCCTATCTAATTAAAATTAAAGAAAATACGAAAATTCATTCCTTATATAATGCCACTGAGATTAAAGAAAGACACAGACACCGATTTGAAGTTAACCCAGAATACTTTGAAAAACTCCAAGATGGGAATCTTAAATTCACAGGTTTTTATACTGATCTAGTAGAAACTTTAGAACTAGTAGATCATCCATACTTTCTTGGTGTACAATACCATCCCGAATTTAAAAGTACCCCTTGGAAGCCTGTACCTACTTATTTGGGGTTAATTCAAGCTGCAATCAAACGAGCTGAAGAGAGGCAATCATAAACACATGTTTGAAAACCTTGAGGCTGTAGTTAGAGCAGAAAGAATTAGATTGGAAGAAAATCAGAAGTGGTTAACATCCTTTTTTGAACTTAGTAAAGGCCTTATTGATCTTGTTGAACCTTGGAAGGAAAAAGAATTAATCCAGAAAATGCCGAAGAGAATCCCGAATATAACAAAAATTGCGGCAGTGGATGGAGGAGTTCAATCTGAAGCTATGACAGGTTTCGATTTGATAGTATATCGTTCTGCGGGGGTTGTTTTTCATGGAATAGGTTCAAAAGTTGAAGCTAAATATATTCCTAGCGTTGATCCTGAACCCCTTATCTTTTTCAATCCATCTCTTCCAAGCAGATTTGATTTTGCAAAATTAGCAACTCTCCTTAGATTAAAATCAGAATATGAACTCGCAAAACAAATTATAATTGATGAAAAGCCTACAATACTATTTATTGATGGAAAAGTTAGTCCTATTCACAGTGATTTAATTGAATTTACTGAACAATCACCTGTTATAAAAGATGCTCAAAATGAACTTAAGTTAGTTTATAGGGATTTGATTAAAGAAGCCTTAGAAAATCAGGTATTATTATGTGGAGTTGTAAAAGATAGCAGATCGACAGAAGTAACTTCAACTTTGTTAAATCAAATGTCTTCTTACATTAAAAATAAAAATTTAGATGGATCAAAACTCAGAGGATGGCGTAAAACTCTAACTAATTTATTGGATGAATATTTCGGACTTGGATTTCTACCTGTTCAATATAGAACTGCTTGGTTACGATCTGAAACACCAAGTTGGATAAATTTTGGATCAAGACCTGAAATTTGGACATGTCTAGCTAAACCACTAGTAGATGATTCAGCAATTAGACTTGAAGTTCTATATATGGATCAATTTGTCGAATTTGAAAAACTGATAGAAATCGCTTTAGGAGCTTATAATTATTTATGCAATCATGGGTTGCCTATAGCAATTCCAACTATAATCATGGATGCAGATGATAGAGCAAAACTATCTCAATTACATCTAGAAACAATAATCGATCAAATATCGATCACTTTAGGTATTCCAAAAGATCATTTGAGAAAGAGAAGAAATTATCATACATTATATGAATAACTAAACGCAATTTCACGTAAGTGAATCACTAGTGTGATTGCTAGATCAAATAATCACCTCCGCGATTCTAGTTTTAGTAAGCAAGACTCTAACCTGTCTCCTCAAGCCAGCAGGTTCTAAATTTACCAGTCTCTTCCCATTTCTCACTTCCAGCTTGCGTAATTTTTCTCTTTTACTCCATTTACGCACCTCTTCATACCAGGAGGTTGATGGCAATCGTTTGTAGATTTCCTCCCATTGCATATCATCCAAACCATCCAGTACGCTAAGCAGAGGGGCTATCCAGTTGAACGATGAGCTTGGAGTGCTGGTACCACTCCATTTTCTCATGGTTTGTTTGACTGATCCGTGTAGAGATTCCAGGATTGAAGTGGTTCGAGGCAACCGCTCATCTTTGATGGCAGGGAGAAGATATGGAGCCAGTTCCTCTATCTTCTCAGCTACCTTTACCAAGTCCGTATTTTTCTTCCATTTCTTTGACAGTTGCATGAGTTGATGTGGTTCACTCTCTGGAGACAGAGCATCACGGATCATTTGAAATCGCTGAACTGTAGTCCTCAGCTGTGATATGGCAACCCTAATACTACCCCCATCAGACTTCATCACTTTGTCAATAATTTTTTTCAGTTTCTTGGTTTTGTGGGGGTGTGCTCCAATTAACTTGTGGCTATCTTTGATACCATCATGGATGGCAAGTAATTTCAAACTAACATCAAGTAATTTCTGTCCAAACTCTCCCTTCTCTTGCAGATAGCCAATACATCTGGCAAATGACCTCAGATCAAAATTATCTTGTGGGGTTACATGAAGTACTCCCTCAGCCCAGTTCTTCAGTTTTTTCAAAAGAGGTAAGATCAGCTTCCTCAGTTGCTTCATGTCTGAATTCAGCATCATTCGTGCAAATATCTCTAGAGCATGGAAATGACATCCCAGCTGAATGCTTGATGGAAATACCTGTGGAAGTGAAGTAAGAAAACCCTTGGAGAAATCACTGATCACCGCCAGAGGTTGGTGTGGTAACCTCTGCTTCAGTTCTGTAAGTAATCTAAGCAGATCAGTTGTATTCTCAGAGGGAAGAAAACTGGCAAGTAGGGGAAAGGTGTAGTCCTCGGCAACAGCCAAAATCACAACCAGTACTGATTCTCCACCCATTCGGATAGTACTATCGATCATCAGAGTCCATTCTTGGGGGAGATTGGCAAACTGTGGTAGCATTGGAAGTAATGCTGCAGAGCTGATGCTGAGTACCTTCTTAACAAAAACTCGACTTATCTTTGCTTTCTCCATTGCAGGATATTTGTCACGAAGTATCCTGACAATCTCATCTGGACTTCGTTCTCTATTCTCATCTTTGATGAGAGAAGCGATCTCCAGAAATACATCAAAAGAGTATTTACTCTTGGGAAGGATGCCAAACTCGTAGAAACGATCCATTGGCTCATCGCGTGGAACTTCAATAAATTTATGTTCCTTAAGGGTGTATACCTGTCTGAGATACTCTCCTTTTCTTTTTGGAGGATTGACACTCTGTTGTGATCCAACAGATAAATCAGCTGGTTCATTACCATGAATTTCAAATAATTTAACTTGCTGGGTAGTAAAGAGGTTTAGTTTGGGATTTTGGTGATGCATAAACCTGGACTAATACCTCATTATCTAGCCTTTTTGGAGAATGGTAATTATTTTCTTTGTTTTTGACGAGGTTAGATGTAAATATATGCCACTTTCAAAGGAATGACTATTTAATTAGAGCGCCACACAGCTAATTAGGTATGTACACGAGTGATTCGTAAACGCAATTTCAGACTTTCACTTTTAAAAATCTCCCCTTTTTTTTATATAGCATGAATGACTATTCTAAATTGGTCGATTATGGCAGGCGTACCTGTATTAGGTACTGTTGTGGCAACTCACGAAGGTCCAACAGCTTTAGATTTTGATTTCGTTATCTCCGAAGAAAGTGCAAGACAATATATTGAAAGTGGAAGTTTTGTACAAACCCAGAGAGGGGAAGAATTAATACTTGGAATGGTCCAAAAATTAAGAAGAGTCAATCGTTATTATTCATCACCTGATATAATTCATGGATCTTCTGGTGGTGTATCCCTTCCATCTGTATATCCCGCGGATAAATGGGATTATGTGATTGCATCTGTTAGAATACTTGGATCATATCAAGGAAATTTAAGAGTACGGGCGACTAGACCGGTATTACCCGGATCATTAGTCGAATTTGCAGAAGATTCTATTTTACAACAATTTCTCGGATTAGGGGAAACTGGACTAAATTTGGGTAAAGTAAGACAGAGTGATTTAACTGCAGTTATTAATATAGATAAATTACTTCAAAAACATTTAGCAATAATGTCCATAAGTGGTGGTGGAAAGTCCTATGCCACATCTGTAATTATAGAAGAACTGATGAAAAGAAAAAAAACAGAAGGTAGACCTGCTTTGGTAGTTTTTGATGTACACGGAGAATATAAAAATTTGACGCAGATGTCAAAATTTAGTCATTTCAAATCTGTTGATGTGGAGCGAATAACTGCAGATAAATTATCTCTTGCTATGGGTTATCTTTCTTCTTCAGATCTTAGAAAATTTTTCCCGACAATGTCTTATGCACAATCTCGAGAACTAGATGCCATTATGAGTAAACTCAGGATTGAGAGAGAACCGATCACAATTGAAAAAATAATTTCGAAAATATATTCTACTGAAATGAATCAATTAGTTAAAGATGCTTTACTAGGATGGGTGAACATGTTAAAGGGGACGAGAATATTTGGAAATGCAGAATATCCACAGCTTGAAAAATCCATTCAACCAGGAAAATTATTAATTATTGATTTATCATCCCTCACAACACTCTGGACGAAGAGAATTATTCTGCATTATTTTCTTACAAGAATTTTTAAATTACGTAGATTTAAAGAAATTTGCCCTGTGGTTTCATTTATTGAAGAGGCACATCAATTTGCACCAGAAACGGTAAATGCGGCATCGAAATCAATTATTCATACAATTGCGAGAGAAGGAAGGAAATTTTTGTGTTCACTGGTATTGATCAGTCAAAGACCGGTCAACCTATCTACAACCGCGCTCTCACAATGTAACACTCATCTAATATTGCGAATTTTAAACCCTCACGACTTAGCATGGATAGGAAAGTCATCAGAAGGAATAAATCAGGAAACTCTGGGAATGATTACTACATTGGGTGTAGGTGAGGGTTTATTAGTTGGAGAAGCAGTTAATTACCCAATCTTCCTCCAGGTTAGAAAGAAATTGATGACCGCAGAATTTGATGATCCATCTCTTGCTAATGAAAGCATTCTTTACGAAAAAATCGAGATTAAACCGTAGTGTAAATTATCAGAAAATTAAACCATTGATTAGAACCATTTACTTAACCATCTTTTCTCAAACCATATTTTACCCCAATGCCAATACCGTCTGGGTTTATACATTTTAATCATTGGTGCGGGTTCAGCATAGAAATTTCCTTTACCAAAACCTGCTTTGCCTCCACCAATTTCAATAAAGCATTCACCGTGTCCATTATACTGAATAGGAGTTCCTTCTCCTGTAATTTTTACTGCAATATTATGAGCAACCACTTTGGCATGATTATGTGCAAACACTCCTGCCATAGGGAGTAATGGCCCAACTTTTAACGGTATTCCGGTAATATCGCCAATAGCGTAAACATTATCAAAAGAGGTTTCTAGTGTATATCTGTCAACAGGAACCCAACCGGTAGAATCTAATAACCCGGATGAATTTATTATTTCAGGTGCTTTGTGAGGTGGAACATAAATTAGCATGTCATATTTTACTTCTGTACCATTGGAAAACACTAAATTCTTAGAACTTGGATCGACCTTTTCTATTACATGTTCTGGATAATAATGAACGCCTTTTTGCTCGACCATTTGTTTTACAGCATTTGAATTCTCGGTACCAGTAACACCCATAGGTCCAGCCTCTGCTGTATACAGAACAACTTCAATATTATCACTTAATTTACGTTTTTGACAATCATGCTGTAGAAGCATTGCAGCTTCATATGGAGCAGCGGGGCATTTATATGCGGGTGTAGATGTAATTACTACAAGCTTTCCAGATTGGAATTTTTTCCATTCATCTCGAAATTGCTCTGCGCCTTCTAAAGTATAAAAATTGTATCCAGCTTCAGAGAGACCAGGAATCACCTCAGGGGTGAGTTCAGCTCCAAGAGCGATTATTAAATAATCAGCAGTATATTTCTCTCCATTAACTTCTATTTCTCGTGATTCGATATCTACATGTTTAATCTCACCTTGAATAATTTCAATCCCTTTTTTTTCTAGTCTAGCGAGGGGTTTAGATATATTTTCCGATTTACGGTCGTCAGTCATTAACCAAAGAAGTGATGGACTAAAAAGATGATTTGGTTCTCTATCAACAAGGATGATTCTATGATTGTTTGGAATCTTTTTTGATAATAGATTAGCTGTTATTAGCCCTCCAACACCACCTCCAAGAATAAGAATAGTTTTATAAGTCTCCATATTATATAGATTTTATATTAATTATAAAATTGTTTTTCATGAACTATAGTCTAAGTTTTAATTTTAATACCCTCAATTATCTACATTTTCAAGTTACCAATCATCATTGTTTTCCAAACATACTTATTGCTTAATTTATTGCAAAATTTATAAAACAACTGTTAAAATGTGCTTTTGTATGGAGATTACAATTATTGCCAATGACCCACCATATGGAACAGAACGAACTTATAATGCATTTAGAACTGCAATGCATCTCTCAAAACGCGAAAATGTTAGAGTAAACGTATTTTTAATGGCTGATGCTGTGGCGAGTGCACTACCCAATCAAAAAACACCTGACGGTTACTATAATCTAAAAAAAATGTTAATCATAATTGGTAGAAACGCCAACATTGGCGCTTGTGGAAGTTGCATGGACGCAAGAGGAATCCAAAATTTATCTCTGATCGAGGGAATAAAAAGAAGTAACATGGAAGAATTAACTGATTGGATAATTAATAGTGATAAAGTGATTACTTTCTAAATTAATAAATGCAGAGTAATCGCCGAGTTTGTAATTATTATCTTTATCAAAGAATTTATTATTAGTTATGATTTCTTTAATTATGCAAGTCTATACGGCGTTTTGAATGAATTACATATCACTAACATTTGATGGTGTCAGCTGCCCAGGTTGTATAAATGCAATAGATCATCAAATTTCCAAATATGATGAGATCGAAATAACAAATATTTCTCAAAATTCTGGAGACACAATAATAGTAACAAAATTAAGTCGAGTATCAATTTTGGAAAAGTTGAAAGCATTTGAAGGATGTTGTGATGCATGTAATATTGAATTATCTACTATAGAAATAATGGATTCTAATGAAATAATTTCTGAGGAAAACAACAATAACTACGAGCTAATCAAAAAACAATACAGAATCGCACTTGAACGTGCCATAGATGGAATTGAAGTTTCATGCAGTGAAAATTGTGTCTGTAAAACAACTAATTTTGACAGATTAGAAGAATCTTCAATACCTAGTTTTGCATCTGTTTACGACTTATCCAATTACATCATGTCTTATGTTAAGGATGAGATGAATTTAGTAGATTTCGGATCTGGTACAGGTCATGATGCTTTTCAAATTGCAAGAATTTATAAGAATGTAAACATAACAGGAATCGATTTAACTCCGGAAATGGTCAATTTCGCTAATGAAAAATCAAAAGACCAATTATTGACAAATGTAATATTCATTGAGGGTAGTGACTTAGCAATAATTCCTCACAAATCACAAGATTTGATTTACACAAATAATGTTTTCAATTTACTTCCAAATAAAAATAAGTTTATTCGGGATAGCTATCAAACACTCAAAGCAGGGGGATATTTGATTATAGCAGATGAATTTTCAAAAGTAGCACTTCCGTCCGAAATTGATAGTGATCCTGCATTTCGGTGTGGTGGAATTTCAGGTGCCCAATCAAAAGATTTTATCGCTAATATCTGTACAAATGAAGGATTCAAGCAAAAGGACTTCCAAATTATTAATCAATACGAAATTGAATATAATAAAGTCAAATTCCCCCTAGAAACAGGAATTTTGGTACTCCAGAAGCAATATTAGGGAGTAAATATGGTTTCAATTATCCAGCCTTTATACCGATTTGAAACAAGACTATAATGGATGAATTTGATGTTTCCTTTTTAACCAAAAAAAGTATTCATTTTAAACAAGTTTCTTTTAGCCCCAGTATTTTTAATTTTAGTTTACTCGTTTAAAGAGGGTATAGACGTATGGCCTTGTATCTCCACTAGGCATATTATACAGATAATCAAACGATTTTAATAACTTATAATCAGTACCTAAGAATTCACTAAGCGTTTCTGAAGAATACCTTTTTACATTTAAGCCACTACATTTTATAGCTCCATCCATAGCAAAGACTGCAATTATAACATATCCACCAACTTTGACTAGATTATTCATTAAATTTAGATATTGATCTTGTTGATGAGGTTCGGTAAGAAAATGTAAAACAGCCCTATCCTGCCAAAGTGCTACTTCATTGATATTGTTTAAACTGGATGGATTTGTGAGATCATCAACAATCCATGTTACAGATTTTTCATTATTACCAATTCGTTTTTTCAGAATTTTTATTGCTTCTTCACTGATATCTGAGGCAATAATATTGGTATACTTCTCATCAAGTAATGAATCAATTAATGTTGTTGAACCACATCCTACAATTAGAATTGGACCTTCTTTATTCAAATTCAATTCTTTTATAATGTCAAGTGATGGAACGGAAACTCCTTCATACCAACCTAACTTTGTAACTTCGTTCTTGGTATATGTATTATTCCAATGGATTTCAATGTCAATTTGACTCATAAAATTCCGAAAAATTTAATCATTTAAAAACAATTTTTTAGGAGGGAAATGAGATTTCATATTGGTTTTAAAGAGAAAAATGAAATCCAAAATGAACATAACAAAAACAGTATTAAACATGGAAAATCACTTTATTTTATTATGGGAATTCCTGAATTGCTAGATGCGATTAATGAAATAAGCCAGTTTAGTTTAGCTATAGCTATAATTGGCACATTAACGCTTGCAGTATTTTTATTTGGATTTCCCAGAGAGTTAGTTATGATCTTTACAGGATTTCAATTTGGGATAATTTTAGGGTCAATAATTACTCTCATTGGAATGTCTATTGGATTTACTCTTGGATATGTTTTAGGATATAGAGGTCGTTTAAGGGCTGAAAAACTTCAAACTCCAATTTATATTAAATATCAAAAACTATTAGAAAAAAAGGGTACAATTGCATTAGTGGCAATAAGATTGACGCCATTTAGCCCTCATGATACAATAAGTATAATTTCTGGATTCATTCGAATTCCTCAAAAAATATATCTTTATGTTTCACTTATCGCATTTATCCCTTATGCACTGTTTTGGTCCTTCATTGGGAAAAATTTCTTCGACCAAATTATTGGTTATATTCCAACTGATTACAATATGTCAATTTGGGTCTATGGGTTTATCTCGTTTATTTTGATTACAACTATTTTTGCTAAAGTATTCATTACTACCAAACACCCTGAGACTGAAATAGCATCTGTTGCGGCATAATGATCTTATTATTATTCATAAAGAGCTTCGTACACTAGTTTTTCAAAATCTCTAAATATCTGAGAAGTATAAGGATAATGTTGAGCCAGTAAGATACCGATAGTTCTGCTTTTTGGGTCTACCCAATAATTTGTAGAAAAAGCACCAGGCCAACCATGGCTCCCAACATTTTGCCCTATTGTCTTTTCACACTTTACACTGACTCCAAAACCAAATCCATTTCTTTTACTAAGTGGTCCCATTCTGGGTATTGAGCTTTTTAGGTAGTCAGCAGTCATAAGTGCGAGGGTTGCTGGTTTAATAAATTGAGTCCCATTTAATTTTCCATGATATAACAACATTTTTGCAAATTTCAAATAATCATTAGCTGTTGAAATCATACCATAACTACCAGAAACATATTTTGGTTTTTGTGACCAGTCTCTTCCATTAAAATAATTTTGTGATGAAACTTCTAAATCACTTGAGTTAATTGTATGAATGGCAGTGAAACGCTCTATGTCTTCTTTATTTTTAATATAGAATCCTGTATCTTTCATATTTAAAGGTAAAAGTAATTTCTCATAAATTAACTCATCTAAAGATTTTTGACTTATTTTTTCTAAAATGTATCCTAAAACGGTATGAGAATACCCATAAACCCATTTTTCTCCGGGTTGATGCAACAAAGGTATTTTAAAATATTTATCTAAAATTACATCTTCAATTGACTCATTTTGGATTTTGTGAGATTCTTGATATAATTTGGAAATTGGATGTTCCTTGTCTGGGGAAGCAGAAATACCAGAAGTATGAGTTAATAAATCTTTGAATGTTATATCTCGTTTTAGATCTTCTGTTATTATTTTTCCATTTTCTTCTCGTACAAATACTTTCAAATCAGCGGCTTGCGGCACGTACTCTTTGATTGAGTCATCTAGAATAAATTTTCCTTCATCTAGTAACATTAATGCAATTACTGATGTAATCGGTTTGGTCATTGATGCAACGTGAAATAATGAATCTCTCCGCATAGGGATTGAATTATTAAGATCCGTTACACCTAAATGTTTTGAATAAACGATTTTATCATTGTGATATACAATTGCAACTAATCCAGCTAACTTTTTGTCTGAAATATAATCTTCCAATGTTATGGATAATTCATAAAAATCAAGTTCTTGGTGAATTGAATCATCCATATAATTCTAATTTATCTTGGGTTTAAATAAATTATTTTGTTGGATGAATTTTAATTTAAATAAAAATAAATGACGAGAAGGGGATTTGAACCCCTGCGTGCAAGCACAGTGGCTTTCGAGACCACCCCCTTGGACCAGACTTGGGTACCTCGCCAAAATGTGCAGTTTCCTGCTTAATATCACTTAATTCATATTTTGATTTAAAACTTAAGATTTTTTACTGTAAATATCTATGAAATTTAGATTATCAAATTCGAGAAAATTTTGTTATTTATTTATTTCTCCCTTAATTGGATTTTTATTAGTTTAAATACAATCTAACTCAAAAATATTAATAATTCTCCTTAATAGCTATAATATGAAACTAGGTAGACTTTCTGTGAATTTACTAGTACCATCATTTTTCTTAATTTCAATTGTAGGGATCATTCCATTATCGGTTGCAATTAGGAGATATCGAGAATATAAAATAAATGAATATCTTTATTTTGTAGCTTTTTGGATATCAGGACTAATTGTTGGGGTTTTGACTGGAATAGAGAGATATTCTGATAATGTAGTTTATTGGCAAATCAGAGAGATATCCATTTTGATATTTTTTGCAACATTATATTTCCAATCTTTGCGTGTGATAAACTTTTCTTCTGTTTCAAAATATACTCAATTTGTTAAATTTGGAGCATTTTTTTTAATATTAGGAATTATCATTATTTTATTTTGGGACTTTATTGACGAAGATAATTCTACTGGAATCTTCAATCTACCTGACACGCTATTTTTAAATGATATCGAAATTGGTCTAGTTATTAATAACAAAACGGTATACTCAACCTCATTCATATGGTTGCGGTTGTTATTTGGTTCCTTTGTATTTACAAGCTTTCTTTATGCATATTTTTCTGTAAATGTACCTACTCATAACCAAAGAGTGGCTAATGCACATTTATTATGGAAAATCTCATCTGTTTCAGGATTATTGTTCAACCTCTCACAATGGTTACTAAGTTTAGTTAAAGGGTTCCCAGATTTACAGATGTTTTTTATGGTAATCCCGGTTATATGTATTGTTATAATTGTTGTATTCTATCCTGAAGGGTATTTGATTTCAAAACCTCAAATCTCTAGAATTTTAGACATTTATAATTTAGTAGAACAGACTACGGATAGTATTTTTGCAAAGATGCAACTAAATGAAACCGAACTTTATGATTATTTAATGTCAGCAAGAGATAAATTTCAAGATTAAAAGCTGTGGTTAAAGTGAAAAAATACTATTTGAATAACTAGGATGCACTGTAAAATTGAAAAAAATTAAAATAACATATTTTTAATGTTTCTACGTGGAAGAACATATCATTCCTACAGATAAATCATTGAAATCCTACTGGTTCTTTATTAGTGGGCAACTTGTCTCACTATTTGGTTCATCTGTAGTTCAGTTTGCGATAATTTGGTGGTTAACTGTCACAAGTAAAGCTGACCCGAATTATGAAAATAGAACAGGGACCATACTTGGACTTGCTAGTGTTGCTGGTTTTGCACCTTTCGTTATAACAAGTCTTTTTGCAGGAGTTTTAGTTGATAGATGGAATCGAAAACTAGTAATTGCCATTGCAGATGCTTTTCAAGCATTATTTACAGGAATCTTAATGATATTATTCTATTATGATAAAGCGGAACTTGTATATGTGTTATTAATACTTGCAGTAAGATCTGTTGCACAAGGATTCCACAGCCCTGCGACTGCAGCTATTATTCCCTTACTAGTTCCCAAAAACAAACTAACAAAGGTGAATTCGGTTGAAAATATTTTCAATAGTACCGTTAGTTTGATTGGTCCAATAGTGGGTGCTGTTTTGGTAGAGGTTATTGGGGTTGAAAATATGGCTGCAATCTTATGGATTGATATTATAACTTTCATAATAGCAGTATTTCCCGTTTTAATTATTTCAATTCCTGATATTACAAAGAAAAAAAGGGAACAGAAAGAAAATTCATTTTCCTCAGAATTCAAAGAGGGGGTATCTTTCATCAAAAATCAAGATGGATTATTATCATTGCTCACTACATTCACAGTTCTAAACATAATGATTACGCCAGTCTTTGTTCTTCTCCCACTTGTGATAATTGATCCAAGCTTAATTAATGGCAATGCTTCAACATTAGCAATATTCATGGTAATTACTCAGATAGGAGCCATAATCGGTGCCTTCAAACTCACAAAAGGGCAATTGTTTCATACTAATGCTAAAGGAGTTGCATTTGGTCAAGCACTGTTGTACGTTGGTATGTTTACGATAATTGTCAGTTTAATCATGAGTAATGTCTATATATTATATTTGGGAGGATTTATAAACGGAATTGGATTGCCAATATCTAATGTTCCCTCTCAAACAATTTGGCAATCTGTGGTTCCACCGGAGTTACAAGGTCGAGTCATGAGTGTTAGAATGGCAATTGCTTGGACGATGATTCCAGTTTCACAACTCGTAGGTGGAATTATATCTGATATTATTGGACCTATTAAATTATTTACAGGTGCTTTGTTCATCGGATTGTCATTTCTGATTTTTGCTTGGTTCATGACGGGATTCTCTAGGGTTGAGATTACATTAGGACTGTCCGATCCTGTGCTTGACGAAAGGATTCCAGATAAGTCGGATACTCCTTTATCTTCAAATTAAATGCGTTTCCATAATTAAAAATTTTAAAGTAAGAAAGTTTGAGTTAAGTAAATTAACAATAAAGTAGCAATCAAATCTCCTCCAGTCGTTGTAATTGGAGGTACAATATTATCCGGATCCAACTGACGAATTATTGTAAATCGAGTTAATAATGAGGCAATAATTATCAATATAATAACTGATAAAACCCCAGAAATTAAAATAACAAACATGAATTTTAACCAAGGCTCATGGTTATTGAAAACTAACAAAGATACGAAATTACCCACTAAACTTATGAAAATAAACCCAGTAGAAGCGACAGTTAAAATCGCTAAGGCATTTAACATATATAATCGGTATGGTCTAAAATTGTAATCGATATCACCCTTATATAACATTGTACTCAATCGAGCTGAGAATACATCGCTAATATCGCCTACAAGATGAATAAATGCTGGTAATATAATTACTATAACTGGGATCACTGTAATTAATGTTGTGAAAATATGTTCAAATGATGCCCCAGTTACCATAGATATAATTGTAACTCCAAACAATACAGGTAAGCTTTGCTTGACAATTCCTTTAATGGTGTACCTGGAACTCATTTAACATCACCTATAAGATTTGTATAATATTATCCACCGATTGC
>MDVR01000133.1 GCA_001940725.1 Candidatus Heimdallarchaeota archaeon LC_2
ACATTATTCTTGTAATTTGCTTTTTTGAGCCGGATATTTATCTCATCGTGGTTCTTTGCAGGCTGTAGGGAAAAGTAAGAAAGAGTGGGTAGGCCAACAGATATATCACATCCCTCGAATTGACCATCACAATCATTATAATGTAAATGAAAATGTAACCCCCACTCTTCATCTTGCTTTTCAATCCAATCTTTTACACAGATTTTTCCTGATAACAGAATGTTCAACATCTGATTTGATAACCTGCTTTTCCTGAAATCGGATTTAAATCTATCCGAATGGGGTTTAGAAGAGATTACAACTTCCAACAATTCCGTATTTAGAGTTTTTATTGGATTATGTATCACCTTATCAGTATCATTAGCATGCATCAGTTCCTGAATCCTTCTTCGCTGATCATATTTGGTAGTTTCATTGTTTGATAAATCACGACCAACTAATTTATCTAATATTTTATTTACTTCAACCTCAAACAATTCAGAGTTTTTCATTGCTCCACCAAACATCAAGAGAATTAACTCCTCAACTACCATATCCGCTTGTTTTATATCATATAATCGCACGCTATCACTGATAAGGTGATACATAATCCAATAAAAACTCTAAATACGGAATTGTTGGAAGTTGTAATCTCTTCTAAACCCCATTCGGATAGATTTAAATCCGATTTCAGGAAAAGCAGGTTATCAAATCAGATGTTGAACATTCTGTTATCAGGAAAAATCTGTGTAAAAGATTGGATTGAAAAGCAAGATGAAGAGTGGGGGTTACATTTTCATTTACATTATAATGATTGTGATGGTCAATTCGAGGGATGTGATATATCTGTTGGCCTACCCACTCTTTCTTACTTTTCCCTACAGCCTGCAAAGAACCACGATGAGATAAATATCCGGCTCAAAAAAGCAAATTACAAGAATAATGTATCTAATCTGATTATACAATCTGGACCAAAGTTGAATAAATTACAATTTTCTCCCAAGATCGGTATATCTAAACCAAGGATAAGGGATCGTGTTGTTCTGGATAGCAATACAACCATATTTGAAAAAGAAGTAGGGGGAGAACAAACTCGCATGGTTATTCCCAAGAGTATCACTCAGGTTTACAAGACCAAGATAATTGATACAAGAACAAAAGCCGATCTGCAAGATATGGATATTCTGAGAATAATGGAAGGTTTGATTAAATTAAATGTTTGTAATAGTTATGATTTCTCATCCTACGAGGAAAGAATAATCCTTTTCATTTCAATAGATGCTGATCAAGAGGAGATCATAGTTACTAAGAACCTTCCAGCAGAGTTACAGGAATCATTGTCAAATCTGAATCATACGAAAAATCTACAGCTGGTAATTCTCGTGGATTAACAAAGGAATCACTCATCTGAAAGAGCCCGTGTGGGTTGAACTAGGTGTATTGTGAGGCATTTCCGTACCGACAAGAAATTAGTGTATCCCTACTTGATTGAGATTATGAAAGTTCTTGTCACCACGCAGAAAAAATCATACCCAGATTATTTAAACTATGAATAATGAGCGCAGAAAATTTGATACTTTTTGGTATTTTTAAAATGATGCCGTATTTATACTCAACAATTTAGAACCTCTAAAAAATTGACGGAATAAAAATGATGTTTTTAAAAAGAGATAAAAAATTTATATCTCAGAGTTTCTATGAATATAACATTTGAAAATATACCGGAGGATCTGAAAAAATTTATCATTAAGGCTGGGAATTGTATTCTTAGAGATTTTAACTACAATCTACATAAATTCAAATATATGGGAATATAAATTTGAAAATTATTATTCTGATTGGTTAAAGAAGAAAATTTCTTTGATTAGAAAAATTGCAGTGGAATTTGTTTATGAAGGATATAGTTAAAGAGTTGCTTGGAAATATAAATTTAGAATTGAGTTTTTGAAAGTTTTAGCTCAAAAAATATCTGAGGAATTACACATTCTTGATGCAATAATATCCGCCAATAAATGGGAGGGAAAATTGGGTTATGAGATTGCACAAACTAAACTAAAGCTATTTTTTAAACAAAACCGTAGGTTACCAATGGTATCAGACAAAGGTATGAATCAAATATCTAGGGCATGTTTACGGAATCATTGGAAAATTTTTGGAATTCATAGGTGGAATGATCTTCTTCTATCCGAATTCGGTGAGATCAATGATAAGTTCAAAAAATATGTTGGTTGGAAAGGTTTGGATTATGCAATTAATAAATTTAAAAAGATAAAATCTGAGAAAAAGCGAGAACCAAAATCAAGTGATTTGGGAGCTTTAGGGTTTTATTCTTCAGCTTCAGCTGGTTATTGGACAGAATTTGGCATTCACAGTTGGTGTGATTTTCAATTGTAGAGAGGGTCTTATTTTTGAATTCCTTGGAACAGGTTTCACAAGTATAATCTAGCTTCTGTAATGGAAATGGCTTCTTCAGTAGCCAAAAATTATCATCTTTGGTTGTTTGGTTACTTGTCCTACAAGTTCTTGGTTTTATTTGGTAATTCCATGCTGGAATTGAGGTGTCAAAGGTAATATTAAGTGTGCTTAATTGCTCGACAGAGACTTTTAAGCCAGTTTGATACTCTTTCTCTGTGATGATACCATCCACCTTCAACCCCGTCATTGTAGTCGTGGTTTTGATATAATTTAAAGCTGTTTCATGATCGATAAGGGGTCGACCAGCCCAGTTAAGGCTGATATAGCTGAAAAGTCGATGTTCAATTGGATTCCATTTTGATGTTCCAGAAGGATAATGACAGACTTGGACAGTCAATCCTAATTCATCTGCAAGTTTTTCCTTATAACTTAGTTTTAAATCAATTTTATACATTTCTAAATGATCGAGATAAACCTCTATCCTGAGTATAGCCCAGTATTGTGCTATGTATCTGGCTATGTAACTGCTAACAAGAAAACTAGCAAAAAAAAATGTGGCCATAAGATCATTTTGTAAATGGACACCGGCAAATAGAGCCAAAATTATTATTGTAGGATTAATAATATATATTATTCTTTTATTAATTCGTCCCCCTCTATCAATATTTGTAATATTAAAAATATCTCGGTAATATATACCCATAGATTTGACCTCCTGTTCCTCTTCGAATACCAATGCTGCGTCTGTTGTGTACAGTAACCCCTTATCATTTAATATTCTTGTCTTGCATTGATACCCAGCATACTCAGTGTTGTTGTAGTGGATTCCTTGTAGCTTGTTCTTATCTCTCATTAGGTAATTTACTCGTAAGTGAATCACTAGTGTAAATGCTAAGTTAAATCATCACCTCGTTAAGTAAACTAGATACCAAATTGTGGTTTGAAAGGATAAAGTTCAAAGCCTGCAAGTCTTCACCCATTTCTAATCTCTAATTTTGCCCTTCTCTTTTTCACCCATTTCCACACCTCTCTGAACCATGAAATCAGAGGTAATTTTTGTAGAATGTTCCTCACTATATTTAATTCACCATTTTCAAAGATTACCTATTAAATTAGAGCGCCATAGAGCTAATTAAGTATGTACACGAGTGATCCATAAACGAATTTACTAGTACTGAATTTTATATAAGGGACCATTTTGTTTTGTTGATATTTTAGCATTGATCGATCCTTCATAATTCGTACAATTCTTTTAATTCCTCAATATGTAGTGATAAATCATCCCAGAAACTTCCTCTAATCTTTAAATTGCAGAGTTGCAATTTCCATAAATCCTTTCTCATTTGCCAAGAATAAAATCTGATATACTTCTTTTCCTTCTCCTCCATAACAACAAGGGCTTTCCAAGTTCTTGCATTCTTGATCAGGCTAATTCCACCAAGAATTGTCCTTGAGAAATTGGGATTATCGGTTTTAATCGGAAAAATCGTTTCCGTATGGTCATATAATTGTTGGGACATTACCTTTTCTATTGATATGAATACTATATAGGAAAAGACGATAATTTCAATTTCTCAATCGATTCTAGTTCTTAAACCAATGACTGAGATCGATCAACCTATGTCAAATTATCGTGGATTTTTAAAATTCGAGTAAGCAAAGGGATTATTGAAGGAGAAATTGAGTCAAGAAAATTTCTTGTGTTATCTTCATAATCAAGCTCTTCTTCTATTTCATTCGCATTTCGTCTTAATTGATTAATATAGGTTAAGGTATAAAGTGAAAGAGTCGTCTTGTAAAAAAGGGTGTACAACTCTTTCTTATCATTTGAAAAATCAAATATTCTACCTTTCAAAAAAGCACAGTCCATATTTACATATATATTAAATTCATTTGGATCAAGTATTGCATACCCTGCGCTGTATTTGTTAAAATTATGATCCTTCCACTTATCCTGATAAATAGGGTGAATTTTTGGTGGTTCTAGCATTTGAGAGCTTCTCTCGGCACCCTCCCCAGGTTGTTTAGGGCTTTTTGGCTTTGCTCTTCCAGGAGTTCCAATTTGAGGAGGTTCTCTCATTTTTATAATAAACTCGATGATAATTGGATGAATCATCCTATCATCTTCTATACGTATTTGATAGGAAATTACTTCCCCTACTTCCACATAATCATCTCCAACAATACGAAGAGTGAATTCTCCATTCCAAAGTGTCCAACTATAGAACTTGCCTGCTTCTAATAGGTGACCATTTAACTGGAGTTCAATTTTCCCTTGTATTGTATCTCTTGTAAAATAATCATTAACCACATCAGTCTCAAAATCGACCTTGATTGACCTCCCAATACTCGCCAATTTCGGTTTTTCGTAGGTATGATCCCTTTTTAACTTAAAAAAATTAGGAAATTCCTCTCCTTTAAATTCCACAACCATTTTACCTGTGGAGTAATTTAATGGGCTGTGAAGCACCTTACCGTGTTGCAATAGATCATTTAACATTGGCTCATTGATTATATCTTGAATGGTATCATTAAACAGTTTATCATCATCCACGATCTGGCTTGCTTTTTTCTCCTTACGAGCTGCATTTAGTTCTTTGAGTCCACGATGATCTTTTATTTCACTCTCAATCTTTTTTTCTAAGTTTAATCTAAGTTCCCCATCAACTAATCTATCCCTACTTGTCATAAAAAGATCCGTCTGTACATATCTTGGTAATCTACTGCAATCAATTATTATTATAATTTCCTTTTTTAAATGTGATAACCCTACTCTTTTCCTGGTTAGAAAACTATTAGAGGAAAACCCATGACTTTGGCCATTCAATGTGTATAGAATTGCATCATTGGAAAAGTACCTCTTTCTTTGAGCGTCCTTAAAAGCATAAATCGTATATTGGATCAAATTATTTTCGAAACTAAATGTTCCTGAGCTAGGGAAATCTTGTTCTAAATCGAGTTGTTGTATCTCTTTTAGTTTGTATTTTATACCTCGTAAATATCCAGGATAATACTTCTCTTCTCCCCGATAATCTCTTCTCTCGTAGATCATAGTGGGAAGTGCTGGTTCAGGTAACAACGTATCGAGTCGTAAAACTAAATCCTTGTAGATATTCGCTCTTAAACCTGAAGGTAAATCATATTCGTAGAGTTTAACATAAGTTCCGGAAACCAAATCTTCTGCATAAGTCTTTTCTCCACCATATTCAGGTCGAATTTTTAGAATATCTGCCTTAAATTTAGGAATTTGATTATTACATATTAAATATCTATAGACCACATTTTTCATGTTGCGCTGAGGTCTGAATTTTCTAACTAATGTAAAACCCCAATTATCAGAGCTTGGGTCTGTTACATCAATAATTGATGGGGCTCTTTTACTCACAATTAGTTGCAGATTGTGCTTTCCACAAAATTTCAGCGCTCCTGTACTACCCATATTATATGCTCCTTGGACGAATTTAATCCGGGCTTTATTGCTTTTGATTAGTGAAAGAAATGTTTCAGGCATTCTATTAGGTGTTTGACCCTCTCCAGTATCAATAATTGCAATAGATGGTCTGGTTCGTAATCCAGTTGCAACAACTTGTATATTTTCAGCCAATTTCTTTTGTTCTCTTTCTGATATATCAGAAAGCTTTCCTGATCTGAAACCGAAAAACGAGATTAATGCTTCTTGTATGGATTTTGGTGCTGATTTTGATTCGGGATTGATTTGCTGTTCCAGACATTTCTTCAATAAAATTGCATCAATTGAATTTGTAATTTTTTCAATTAATGCCCGATCAGAAGAAGACTGTTGATTTCCTATTACAGAGAAATTAGATTCTTCATCTCCATAATCTCTCCAGAAATGATCATCATCAGTTATGTTATATTTTTCTAAGACATCAAATACTGTTTGTTCTTCATCTGCAAATATTAATTCTAAGCATAATTCAGACATTTCTTTGTTGTTTAATTTCAAGAAATTAAGAAACTTCCTCACCTCATAAATTTAGGACCATTTTAATCATAGAGTAGAAGCGATGAAGTTTACTGTCGATCGATCTAACAAACAATGGCTAATGAGACTGTTTGTTATCGAAATTAGTTCCTTTCGGTTCCAAAGATGAAGGAATGATATATATTACACAGGAAAGGACCGATTTGAAATATCGATAATCGATTTTTTAAGAATCTTATGGAAACTGGGTGATTCTGATAAGCTGAATTATTAGGATCGATCGAAATTACAATCGATCTACTATGAACCTCAGTTTCAACAAAGTTTTCGTCCCTCAAATCACAAACTAATTGAAAAATACGAAATAGAATTTAGTGATTGTCCGAAATACTATCGGCAATATTT
Source organism: Candidatus Heimdallarchaeota archaeon LC_2 (assembly GCA_001940725.1). The sequence goes on from MDVR01000133.1 coordinate 6,746, forward strand.
TTGCCCGATAGATCTTGATATTGTCCACTCGAAATAACTATATACCCCTTTTCTAATTTTTCATTCATTCCTTCCATAAACTTAATCGGGTCTCGGAATTCAATTACAATAAAATCTTGCATAGCAATTATATTGTTGTTTGATGAAATATAATTATTGGTTGACAGATGAATTTTGGGTAGTGAATACTTTTGGTTGAAACATATAATCTGTAACTATCTGAAATATCAATCTAGTAGCATTACACAATATGCTTTGAGGTGCCACAATACTCATTAAACTAAATATTAGATTCGGTCACCCCTGCCCTACTCTCCTTTTATATTTGATAGTGTATAGATAGAATAATGACGCAAATCGAGGAACAGATCAATACTGACCAAATGACTGCAAAATCAATCAATGTTCAGATCACAACCATTGATATCAACCGGGAAAAATCATTATTCCAATTTTTCTCCCAATTCAATGGTTGGTATAAGATACCCATCCTTGCCGGAGATCCTCATCTCTTCGGCTTCAATGAGACAGGTGTATTCCAGGTCCATGATTTTATATTTCCTGAGATCTTTCATTTCAATGCGTCGCGTAGATGTTATATCAAAGAAATTGATGATAGAGGACATTTTTATCTCTACTTCAATGAAGATTCCAAACTGAAAGATATTGGGGATCTAAACCTTATTATGGGCTGTACTTCCAATGATTTGAAATTAGCTGATATACAGCTGCTAAATTATGATCCAGTTTCAAAGAAGGATGCAATGATTTTATCCAATCAAATCTTAACACACGACCACACTTATGAGGAGTTGGATTTCTTCATTAAAGAAACTCTGGAACTGAATTTTAATATTTTAAGATCGGCAGAGGTGGACCACGTGATACAATTTGTTTACAACAATTCATGGAAATATATTTCTTTGTACAACTGTATCGTGCAAGCTGCCCGAAATATCCAGTCTTTCCAGGGTGATTTATCTTAGTTCCTTAAATAAAATACAGGTATGATTATAATTATGACAAGTAGAAATAACAGATTTTATAACCTGGGATTACTTGATTGTTTAGATCTGAAGAACATTATTGTGGGACTATTTATTTCCATTATTTGTGCCTTGTTTTCAATATTAACTGTAGATTACTGGTTCACTTAGATATTAATGATTAATATACCTTCGAAATGCTCTACTAATAACATATGATAACCTGCTATTATTACTATTGTTTTCAGCAATAAAATAATTGTCCATCATATTATTCCTGCTTGATTTGAGACAGGCATAATGATATAATTCCACCGCATCCAGATATTCCAAAACATTAGTAAATCTGTATTTAGGATTTTGTAACCCTTCCAAATTACCTTCTCCAATTAACAGAAAAAATGCTGGTGAATATAGTTCAGGTAGTTCTTTATGATAACTCACTGGAGTTTTCTTGTTGGAATAATCATAGACTTGAAATCCTTTGTCAAGTATTTGCTGCCAATCATAGGGTAGGCGTCTTTGCTTGGCATATTCCTCCAGATCGATTATTCCCTCAGTAGTTTTAATAATGTAGCCCATTTTCTAAGTTAAATATGACTAATAAACTATTTAAAACGATGAGGACATAATTAGAAGTGAATATCTGATGATTTATGAAATTCCGGACCGACAAATAATTCTGAAAACAAATGTTCTCAAGAATCGATGATCGATTAAATTCCGAGAATCCTCAAATGAATTACTCATTCAAATCGTGTAATATTTCTATCGGCTAATCAAGGCTAATTCTTACTTATATAATATTGATCACAATTTTGATTTAATGGTAAATTACACAATCTTATCTTTATTTGTACTCTTGGCATTGTTATTATCGGCCAAGAAATCACAGAAAAATGCTGATCATTCCAAAAGACTTCGGTATGGAAAAATATCGACCACTCTCAAGGGACACAATGTCAGATCCAAGGGTGAGAGGACAATTGCTGATTGGTTATATTCCAATAAAATCAAATATTTATATGAACCCAAACTTTCCAGATTTATCCCGGATTTCTTCCTTCCAGAACATGGAATGGTTATTGAATACTATGGATTGCGTGACGCTCCTGGAAAAATAGGACATGATTATAGAAAGAAAATTCTTACCAAAAGAGGGTATTTCAGCAGTTTAAGTATTCAATTAATAGAATTGTATCAAGAAGATCTTTCTCGTCTCGATATCATTCTTCCTGAAATGTTTCTTAAACACAGCTGAGATAAAAGAAAAAAGTCTTAATTCGTGATAAATTATAGTGACAAAATTGAATGCAGTAAAACCGGACCGACAAGAAGATATCTCGAATAATGATATTCAGGATGATAAGAAATTATGTAATACGATCGTTGGATCGATATAACCAGATAAGATATACAACCGAAGGTAAGAAGAGTAGTTTGGAAGAATTTGAATGATGAATTGGATCGATTAATTCAGAAAATATCCTCAGACATTCCTTGCTTAAATAGTTTTCACCGCTTATTTCATTTATGATAAATAATAAATCTAACAACCTTCCAGTAATCGAGGATGATCTCATGGATCTGATAGTAGGAGAAACCGGGAAACAATATTTTGATCAAATCCAGTTTTTTTCTCTTCTCATTAACAAACATGATCCTGTAGAAATAGATTCAATACCTGATAAGAAAATCACCCCATTTTTTGCAGCACTTTGGTATTTCTATTATGAACAATTTATAGATTATATTAATGAACTGCCCAACAAAAATAGTGACAAAGATATCTGGGCCTATTTTAAATTGTTAATGAGAGTACTGAGAGAAATTGGTATGAAAAAATATATCCCCCCCATACAACAAGAACTACCTCAATACACATCGGATATTTTACCCATCAAAGTCCTCAATTTGGATCAGGTTATCTTCGATCTGAATATGATCTGTTATTTCATCAATCAGATACCTGAAGAGAAATATAGGGTCAGACAGCAAGCAATGGAGGATTTTTACAGCCAAGTTCTGGGTGAAACAAAGCGTTTCATAAGGTATCCCGATGATATTCTGGAACAGGATTTTAAACTTGATAATAATGGGTCGCTATTCTGGTACACGGCCAAATTAATGGTTTGTGCCCCTGATTTCCTTGTTGTCGGCAATCAAAATCATTTATGGTATGTCTACAAATTAACCCGGCTATTTGAGATTGCGTTGTCCAAAGATCTGAAACATATTAGCCTGGATCTTGGACAATTAATCTGTGGTGAGATGATCAAACTGGGGATAAAAAATAACAAACCTTTCGATATGCCCATCCAAATTACTCCCAAAATTATCCACAGTATAAGATACGAGCTTGCCTACAGTATGGGTAAAAGGATGGCTCAAGAGGGTAAATTATTACATACTAATTGAACTATTAATCGATTTTCCTTACTTTTATAGATTTCATTGTATAGTATAATTAATGAAAGAGGAACATTCTGAGACCGGCGAAGCTTACGATTTTGATTCTTTACTCAAAAACAATGGTGGGCAACTGTATAAACGATTCGTCACATTTGACCGACTCATAGAACTATTTCTCGAGCTAAGGGAAGCCAAGGTTAAATTCATGATGGAGTTAAAGGCCGATGAAATTGAAGGTATGAATAAAGGAGATGTGGGATTTAATTCCGAAAATGTATTGACAAATCAGCCGACCTTTACTACTAAAGCCGAATATATCATGGCACTATTAGCAGCACAGGCAGATGTTTTCTGTGCCTATCTCTGGCATATGTATCCCTTTAAGTTCTTTAATTTTCTGCGAAAAAAGGCCAAGAGGGACACCATAATTGCAGCCCTCTACAGTCTATTTACTATTGAGACCAACATTTTTGCTGAGGAACTGGTTGAGAGGGAGACTAAGAAGAAAATCAAACGCAAGACAAAAATTGAATCAATGCCAGTCTATGGATTTATTAGGAAAAAGTATCAATTCTTCATGCGTTTAATCTTATACAAATATCCAAGCTATGAAGATATCATGAGTAATAATAGTAGCAAAATACAGGAAGTAAAAGACCAAGTGACACTGCAGACAGTTAATTCAGTAGTTTGTAAAGCCAATGAATATGTAGATAAGTATAAATTGAAGAAGATAAGTAATTTCAATTGGTATTATGCTCTGGCCCTTCATGCAGAGCATTGGCAGTTTGATGAGGACGATCGACAGATTGAGGATCCTAGTTTTTATCTACTATTCCCAATGTTCAGCAACTTGGATCCTGATACCCTACAAGAGAAACTGGCTCTGTTGGCTTCATTTGGTGTCAAACATGAACTTCTAGAACATGAATTTGAATTCATGAATGAGTATAACTCAATTGATAAATCGATTATTCAAGATTCCCAAATGTTGCAATTTGAATACTTTCAGGAAAAATCAGAAATCTTGGTTTCTGTAATCAATAAGAATATTGGATTAGAGACAATCTCAGAAAAACAAATTCAAACTGCAGTAAATAATTCTTTGACTGAGTTATCCAATATTGATCCAGATTATAATTGGGCAACCCATCCTTCATTGCAGGGATTTATCACAGACAGGGTAAATCAAATTGAGGTTATTAGAACAATAAGAGAAAATCCCGATGATTACATTTTTTATCTGATAGTTACATTATGTGATAACTTGATGGTTATGCAATCCAATTGCATTGTTACAATAGATAGGAATGATCCTACGGGTCCTTTGAGTGAATCCCGGTTAGCAAAATCTGAGAAAAGTGATTTGTTAAACTTACTTGATGAAAAAGACGTTTTAATAATAAATAAAAATCATGTCTGGTGGTCAAATTTCAAAAAATACGTAAAAGTAGATAATTCAAATAGGCAAAAATTCCTTGATGATTTCTTGAAAGAGCATGATTGGAGAGAATTATACACCCGAAAATTATTGACGAGAGATGAAGAAATTCAGATAGTGAAGCAAATAGGAGATCACTTTGGTGATTTCATGCATGAAACTGCAGATCTATTAGAATTAGATGGAGATGGATTAATTGTTATGCTATCTGATGAGATACTAATAGATCGGGAGTTAGATCAATTTGCTAATATTATGGATGAAGATAGAACTATGGAAATCCTTCATCAAGATTCATGCAAAATGGGCGAAAAATGGAGAATGAAATTTGGAAATCAGTTATTGAAATATCTTACAACATCTATAGATAAAACAAAATATGAGAGAACTATGATGTCAAAACATGCAATGTTTGAATATTTGAAAAATTTAATGAGTTAATCGATCCATCTTCAATTTCGATCGAGCCATGAATTTTACTTAAATAAATTTCATCACACATTTTATATCAATGATATCTCTAGTAAGTCCTAATGATATCCAAACTGATGTTAGAAAATCATATAAGATTATAGGTTTACCTGGTACTGGAAAAACATTTACTCTGCTCCAAATAGTAAAAAACTATGTCTCAGATGGAATTGCAATGAAAGATATAATTTATTGCAGTCACACAAGAGCAGCAATAGGGGAAGTTCAAGAACGAATTGTGAAATTATTACCTCAGCTAACAGATAAAGATCTCAAATCAATCAAGACAATGCACTCACTATCATTTGGCTTGGTCAGACAAGATCTTGGCAACAAGTTCAAGAAACAAAACAATATTAGGAAAATAAAAGAAGATTTCTTCAAAGAATTCAGAATTAATTATCAACATAAGTTCACCTTTCTCAAATTCATATCATCAGATAATCCTACAGTGTATGATTTGAGAAATATCGAGTCTCTTAATGAGTTACAACCCAGTATCTTCTTTAAATTACATGCAGATCTACAAATAAAATTCCCGGATGATGATATTAAATCATCTTTTGATTATCTAAGAGAATACTGGTCCAGATTATCCATTGAGGATGATGATGAATACAATGAGGATGAGGAATTCGAGAATATCAATGAGGAATTATCTAAGTTAGCCATTCAGGTAAGCTTCTTATTTCATCAGCAATGGTCATTATACAAGCAGCAGAATTATATTTTTGAATTCAATGATCTACTATTACATTGTTTCAAAAATCGTTTGTATCCCCAATGCACCATACTTATAATGGATGAATTCCAGGATTTCTCCCCTCTACAATTTGAGGTATTCAAAGTATGGGCAGATAATACCAAAGTTACTATCATTGCAGGTGATCCTAATCAGGCTATTTATGGCTTTCAGAACTCTTCTCCACAATTCTTACAAGATTATGAGGCTACTGAGCCAGAAATAATACTTGACGTTTCATACAGACTACCACCAAAGATTATTGAATTAGCTCAACAAATGATTACTTCTAATAATTATCTTTCCAGCTACCAATCCCACGTATCTATAGATAGGGAGGGGTCAATAGAGGAAGTTGATTTATCTGAAATCGATATTGAACCAGATGAATCTGTATTTGTATTATGCCGAACCAATTCAATGATTGAGGTGATTAGTAACAAATTAAGAGAATCCGGTATTATGAACTGTATCTATCCTAGTAAATCAAATAATTCTGCAGAGAAAAAAGAAATTGAAATGTATTATGATGTGATTTACAAACTAACATATGTCGGTCCGAATTCTGATGTCGTCTTTACAGGTGATGAAATCAGGGTTTTACTCAAATTATCTGAGGTACCACAAAATTTCAATAATGTGATCAATATTAGTAATCGAAAATCTCTATTTCTTTACCATGAATATCACAAATTGCAACAATTACTGCAGGAAGAGGAAGAGGTCGGAATTGAAAAAGAATTACTTCTCTCAATGATCAATCTTGTCGGTCCGGAAATACTTGAACTACTTACACGAAAGATCAGCAAGGCTACTAAGGCCAGTATCAAAAAGGGAATTGAGAAGGGATGGAATAAAACGCAGCTGATTAACTCTTTGGATCAGGTTAAAGTAATGACTATTCACAAGAGTAAGGGCAAAGAGGCAGATCTTGTTATTGTGGTCAATCGTGCCACTCACTATGAGAAAAGGGGAGAGGAGAACGAGGATGAGGAGAGAAGAATCTGGTATGTGGCTGTTACCAGGGCAAAGAATAGATTAATTATTGCATCCTATGAAGATGAATTTGAATATACCAAAACTAAATATGTATGATGTGGAGTGGAATAGTCGATTACTGAAGAAAGATTTGGAACAACTGATGGACCTGCATAACTACAACATTATTCCCAGATTAAATACACAGGCACGGGGAGATTTTGAGTCAGCAATATTTTGAGTAGGAACTAACAAAAATTGAAAATATTAGGAAATTACTTTGTGAAGTTGATAATGGCAAAACTAAAAAGGACTACGACTATAAAGATATGTAATGTATTCTGAAATCAATACACAAAAGAGCTCTCTGAAATCATTTACTAAACTTATCTCAGAAAACAAAATAATGAAACTCAAGTTGGAATATCAAGGTATCAAGGTTATTATTGCTGAGGTTGTTCTGTCAATGTTAATACTGTATCGTATTCTTTATTATATTAATCCTTCATTTTTCACATTTATCAGTGAAAGCCAGATGGTCGACTATCTTATAAGCTGTATAGATGTAATTATTACTGGTACTGCTTGGAACACTTTTCAAAAGGATAGAAAGTTGTTCTGGTGGTTATTTCCAGTACTCTTGATATTGATTATTGTACTAACTGTTTTGTCTTTAGTCTATCCAAGATTATAGGATGTAGATTGGTATAGAGAACTGCTGGAGAAATTTCCAGAGGAATTGATATGTGGCTTAGATCTAAAACAAACTATTGTTGTTTATATAATAATGGTTGATATAATTAATAAGGACATTACAACGGCTGAAATCAAACAATCGATAATAAGCCTTAGAAATGCTAAACTGGTGATTAATATATCCAATCAATTGCAACAACTTCCAATAACATTCTTCATTATATTGTTAATTCTAATACCCATTGGTGAATCATCGAAATTATTGATAGACGGGGAAAACACTTTAGATTTATCAGGCACCCAGAGAGATTTCGATAGGCCATCGAATACACAGGTCATTTACCAGTTTGATCCAAGCAAAATCTGGAATGGTAATTCCAGTGTTACCTATAATTTTGATGCAGATTTTAATATTAATCACGATGAGTTATTAGGCTCCGATTATCAATTGGCTGATAAATACAATTTTTCGTACGTTAGATGGTTGCAAGGGGATTTATACTTTAAATTCGGGGCATCCTATGAGGTAGCTGACGCATATGGACCTCCGTTTACAGAATTCAGAACTAGCGATGGATTAAACATATTAAGAAGCCTTACCTCCTTTTATCCTCCAACAATTTTTTATGACATGAACGGAATTGAGGTGGGTGATGAATTAACTGATTTTTACTATATAAATGGTAGTAGAGACTCAATGATGCAATCATTTAATGTAACTGGTGAAAAATCATATCAGGTAAGTGGACTTCCCGCTTTTGATGTTTTCATAGTAAATTCAACAGTATCTTATTATCAAGAATATAATTGGGGAACTCCATTACACGAGATATCTCATACGTTCTATCTTGAAAAACATACAGGAATAACTGTTTATCACAACCTGTTTATGAATCTAACAAGACCCCACCCATTGCATGGTCCCCGGATTTGGATGGGGAGTGAAAGTCACGAACACTGGATTTCAGGATACAATAGCATTGACTTCAGTGTCCAGTTTAATATAACTATTGAACAAGCCACATCACAAGAAACAGCTTCTAGTAATACAGTAAGTCTAGGTGTAGAGGATAGTGTCAACACTTCTAACAAAACCAGCGATGCAAATAATCTTAATTTTCCATCTTTTATGATTGTAGTAAATTTTCTTTTGGTATTGTGAAGTTAATTCTCGTTTGAGATCCTTATCTTCCAATTCTTGAATACTAATACTAATTAAATGAAGGCCACTTATTGTACTTTCCAAATGAAGATTTTTTTCGATGGTAAAAATGAATGTAATTTGATTCTTTCTGGTAAATGCAATTAACAATTCGAAAAATCTAATAACCTGTTCTACTCCCGGTGTTGAATACATTAATAAATTGGAAAGTGAGTCGAATACTATTCGAGTTATGTCGGTGTTATCTTTATATGCTTGAATTATCATAGCAAGTAAGGCGTTCAAATCTGTAAGATCTGATACTTCATATTTTGAATAACTGGCTGACGTACGATCAATCCTTTTAGTCCTCCAATTCGCAGCATCGACCCATGTAATGGGTTCTAAGTCAAGATTAATTAATTTTCCTAATGTTTTCAATGAAGGAATATTATGGTGAGCAGTAATCATAAGGGTTGTATCTTTGTTTTTAAGACCTACTTGAAGAAATTTTAAACTTGCAAATGTTTTTCCTGATCCTGTTTCTCCGAAATATGATATTACAGAACCTGTCGGGAAACCACCATCAGTTATGTGATCAATACTTGGAATTCCTGAAGACACTCTATTAATTTGCATTTAACGTATAAATAAGTAGAATTAATTATTTTAACAATGTTGTGAGTTTAATCAATCTTAATGATAAATAATATTTAAATTCATCAAATATTACTATCCGTATATTTAACGATTAATCAATTAGAAAGGGAATGAAATTTATGGTCACTAAAAACTGATCATTGTTTGTCATCAACTCTTTTCGTCATTAATCCACATTCAAGAGGTGGAAAAACAAAATCCAGTTGGCCTAAGTATTTAAGACATATCGAACAAAATTATAGTCATACATTTGATTTTAAGATGGCAGATGGAATTGGTAGCGGTTATGATATCACTAGAAATGCCATAGATGATGGGTATACAACTTTAATTGGTGTCGGAGGGGAAGGGACAATAAATGAACTTGTAAATGGGATATATTTTTCTCAAAAAACAAATTTAAATCTCGGATTCATTCAATCTGGGACTGTGAATGACTATCAGCAAGTAATTGAATGGCCTAAACAAATTGAAGAACAAATTAAAGCACTAAATGTAGCACAGACAAAAATAACTCCTTTAACATTTGTCTCTGGCGATAAAGAAAGAGTAGCACTCAATATTGCAGATACAGGAATAGGAGCAACAATAGCGTATATGGCTTCAATTGAAAGGAGATTAAAATGGATTAAATCAGGTTTTAGATACACTTTATTATCTTTAAGAGCTATAAGAAAATGGAAGAATATTGGAGCGAAAATTAGAATAGATGATCGATATATAGAAGGAGATCTAACATTGTTAATGGCTGGCTTTTCTACCCAAACAGGAGAATATAAAATTCTCCCTCATGCAAATATTTGGGGAGATCAAATGGCATATACTGTTGCTATTGGATTCAGTAAGCTATCAATGTTAAAATTACTTGGTGTACTCAAAAAAGGTGAACATACGGAAGAGATAAGTGGTGTTTACATGGGACATGCTAATAAAATATCTATTGAAACTGAAAAACCATTAATATTTGAAACAGATGGTGAGCCATTTTCTTATGAATCAACTGAAATAATTGTTAAAGCAATACCAAAGGCAATTAATGTGATTCAAGCTTGATTAAGAATGACTCATCTCAGTCCTCCAGATTATCATCAATTAAATTCAGAAAAGCAAAATAACATCATCGAATGAGCCGTTTTAAGGAATAAAATTAAGGTTCTAATAATTTTGCATTATATCATCAACCAATCCAAAAATCTTTTTTGAATATTCTAAATGTCGAATTATTGACATCATCTGATTTTATTCATCCAAGTAAGAAAATATTTGCTAGTTATTCAAATCGGTTGGAAGGGAAAAAGATTGCTCTAGGTATCACTGCAAGTATTGCATCATATCTTTCTCCGAAAATTGCACGAGAATTAATGAGGCATGGTGCGGACGTAATTCCAATTATGACTGAAAATTCTCTGTCTATGATTGGTAAAGATTTAATGTGGTGGGCAACTGGAAATGAACCGATAATTAATGTAAGTGGAAATCTTGAGCATATACAATATGCGGGGATTATGAACAATCCAATTGATTTAATGTTAATTGCACCTTGTACAACAAATACTGTTGCTAAGCTAGCTACAGGAATTTCAGACACATCAGTCACTTTAATTGCAAGTACAATTGCAGGAAAACACATCCCAATAATGGTACTATGCGTCGCACATGAAGACTTGATTAATTCTCCAGCTACAAAAGAAAATATGGCAAAAATAAGAAAAAATGGAATAGCAATCATAGATCCAGTTTTGGAAGAAGGAAAAGCTAAAATGCCTGAAATTGATGATATCATACTCGCTGTTTTTGAAAAAATCGAGAGTAATGAATTGAATAATAGAAATGTAATAATAACTGGAGGTCCAACAAGGGAATTTATTGATGATGTAAGATTCATTTCAAATCCATCTAGTGGAAAAACTGCATTAGAACTTGCAAAAGAGTCGTTAATTCAAGGAGCTGATGTTCAACTAGTGCTAGGACCCACAATTGTACAGATACCAAAAGCTATAAGATCTATTAACGTTATCACATCTCAAGAAATGACGGAAAAAGTATTATCTTTGTTAGACACCAATCCAAATTCCATAGTAATATTAGCTTCTGCCATGTCAGATTTTACAGTGAGTAAGAAATCTGGGAAAATTAAAAGCGGAAATAGCTTAATTTTGGATTTAATGCCGACTCAAAAATTATCTAGCCAAATTAAAGAAAAATATCCAAAATCTACCCTTATTTTGTATAAAGCTGAATCTGGTTTGAGTAAAGAGGATTTAATTAAATCTGCAACTAAAAAATTGGAAATTGATAATGCAGATCTAATTATTGCAAATGATATTTCTCAACAAAATTCAGGATTTGAATCGGATAATAATCAAGTTATTATTATTAATAAAACAGGATCATCTAGGGAAATAAATGACTCAAAATCATTTATTGCAAAAGAAATAATTTCTGAAGTAATTAAGCTAATATGATCCCTCAATCTAGAATTTAATATTAGTTAATATTGTAATAAGATTATGGATATCGAAGAACTGATAGAAACTTTGAAGTTGCATTCAGATCCATGGAAACGTGCTGAAGCAGCCTTACAACTTGGTGATAGAGGAGATGATAGAGTTTTAGAGGTGTTAATAGATAAAATGCAAAATGATGACCATGATTTTGTCAGGAGAGACTGTGCTGAAGCATTAGGACTTTTAGAAATGAAAGATGCTGTTGAACCTCTGATCAATTGTATGTTAACAGATCCGTTTAGATATGCGAGAAACGAGGCAGCTGAATCACTTGGTAAACTTGATGATAAAAAAGCAATTCCAGCATTATTAAAAACTATGAAAACAGATGATTGGGATTTTACTAGAGCGAGTGCAGCCTTAGCACTTGCTGAAATTGATGCACATGAAGTAATTGGAGAAATTTTGACATCAATAGTAGAAGAAAAAGAATCATATATCCGAAAAGATATGATTAAAGCAGTTCATAAGTTCAGAGATGTTGAAAGTCTACCAGTGTTATTTGAGTTAATAAGTAATGATGAGGATTGGGAGGTAAGAAAACAGATTGCTTTGACCTTAGGATGGCTTGCAAGTCCCAAAACAATAGAAGTCCTAGTAAGTGTTCTTCAAAGAGATCCACATTTATTTGTTAAACAAGAAGCTGAGAATTCACTACAAATAATCGCTAGAGATTTTAAATTTCAATGGACTACTGCTGAAGCTATGTTAGAAGCAAAAGAGAAATTTACTTAATATAATATGCGAATCATCTAAATTGTTCAGTTGTCTAAAATTTTAAACGATGAATTCAGTTACAAGCGTTTTCGTGAGTTGATGACACCACCACTGAATTCACAATTAATCAATAATTGTTTTTCGAGCTACCTTTATTACTCGCAAAGTTAAGACTCAAATCTTATGTAAGATTGCCTGAAATCACTTTGCAATTAGTGACCAGTCTGATTAGTTCTTGAACGAGAATATTTACTAACTTCGACGTATAGAGTCCAAATAATCATCGCCTCGATTTTGGATGAAAGATATAACGATAATTTTACTTATAACTTTACTAATCACAACACATTTATCACTATACTAGTTTATTGAAATCTATGTCTGAACATGCAAATTATGACACTTCTACAGATAAAAATGGAACTAATAATCCCATAAACGGTTCAGATGAAAGAAAGTTAATATTCCAAATATTAATAACATTTAGTCTTGTCATAGGACCAATTTTCCTACCTTTTATCTTCTTGTTTCCAAGTTCTTTTTCCTGGTTTCCTTATGCAAAAGAAAGCTCAATAATTGTGGTCGTACTGTTTTTGCTTAGTTCAATCGTGCATGCCAATCTAAAATCAAAATAAAATTATGGTTTACAAATAATATGGAAATAAATTAAGAGCAATTATCTGTTTGATTAGTCAAGTTTAATAAACAAAACCTCTTGATCAACCTATGGTTAACAAAGAAGATAGACTACAGGAAGTTGTAGCTGCTGTGACCAAAGCAGCCTTGGCTGATGGAAAAATTACACAAGAAGAAGCTGAAATTTTAGAAGCAGTGCAAATAAATACTTTGATTTATGAACAGGCTTTAGCAGATGCCTTAGATGATGGTATTATAACAAATGAAGAAAAGGATACACTCGAAGGATTAAAACAACAGATTCTTAGTGATGCTTGGGATATAGCAGCGGTTTCAGATAGTAATGTTAGTAATGATGAACTAAAAATGTTAGAAGTCCTTCTCAAAAAGATTGAGGAGCAAAAAGAATAATCGTATATTAGTTTTGACTTCGTTTCAACACATGTTGTACTATGGTCTTACAAAGTAAATAAGTTTGATCAATATCAATTCTATCGCTATTTATGATGATATCGTAACATGATGTATCCCACACATCAATGTTGTAGAGTTTCAAAAATCGATTTTGTTCTGATTTCTCTCTTGCTAAAGTTTCTGATTTTGCTTCATCTATACTTTTATTGTCTCTCGTTGCTATTCTCTGCCAACGGATTTCAGGAGTTGCAGATATACATATTTTTAATAAAGTATCTGAAGGTGTGAAATGTGCGGCTAATTGAGCGTCGACAATTGTATTATCATTTTGTGAAAGTTCTTGGGTTTTTTTATCAATTTGTTTGTCAATAGTAGGCTCATTTAAGACTTTTTCAGAAAATTCTTTTAGCGTAAAATTTCTATTTTTAGCCATTTCTCTAAAGACAGACCCAGCTGAAACATAATTCATTGATAAATCTTCAGCAAGTTTTTTAGCTACGCTGGATTTTCCAGATCCATGTGGACCACCAATTGCAATGATGGAACCCAAATTTCAATCCTCCTTTATTTATAAAACAAAAAATCAAACTGTTAATCGATTAGCTTTGATCAGTTTTCTTCTTAGACATGGAGAACAAATTTGTCCGCCATATGGTCTATTTGGTTTTCGTTCACTTAAAGACATCCGTCGCACTTCTACTCGAGTACCTCTTGCTACCCCAGGAAGTACCCGGTTACAAGTTGCACAATGAGGGTAGTTAGCCTTCTTTTTTATAGACTTAAAATAAAATTTTCCACTTGGTGTTTTAACGAGTTTTCTTTTTCCCGACCGAATTGATTTACGAACCATATTCCTATTAATTGAGATATATAATTAAAGAATTCAGTTCTGACACGCGCTTTCATTTATCATATTTATTTCAACTTGTCACATTTATATTGCTTAATTTTGTTGTTGCATTGGATTTTGCATACCTGTTAAGTTGATACCCAACATACGTTGTAATAAAGTAGAAAGTACAATAGCTGATAAGAAATACCAAAAACCAAAACCTGCAACTGATAAATTAGGATCTCCATTAAGTCCTGAAAACCATTTACCAATTAAAGGTATATCTCGATTAACTTTGAAAGGAAGAACAGCTACTACACCACTGGATCGATCACAATTTTCGGTTGGATTCGCTAAGGCTGCATCGTAGCACACATTAAGTTCTCGATTTTCTTCTTGTTGAAATGTTGATCTTAAGGTTTGAAACACAAATATTAATGGTAACATTGTAAATAATGAAGGTACCATTCGCTTTGTCATAGTACTTCGTTGTAATTCAAGAAAATGCTCCTCATTTCGTTTAACAGATATCCATAATTTCTTATCTGCGGTCTCTCTTGCGAGTTTTTTCCTTTTTTGATGTTCTTGCATTTTCTTAGAATTTTCAGCTAGCTCTTCCATATTTAAAACAGCTCTATTTACCATCCCTGAAAATGAACTCACAATCAAGGACACAATCAAAAGTAAAATTGTTGAAAATGCAGGAAGTGTCGTTCCAGAATCAATTAGAAAGTTTGAGATCGCATTGGTTAAAGGATCAAGAAAATCAAAAATGCCCATTTATCTATTTACTTTTTATTTAAGGTATAAAAAACACTTATCATTGCGTTATAGCAAATCGATGAGGAGATTTTCATCTATTTTCTCACCAGTCACCCACTTAAACAATTTTCCAATTTCAAAGACTTTTACTTGAAAACTTGAAAAATAATTATTTATGTTTGAAAGATCTCTTACTAAAAATATTGATGCTTGGGGATGACTATTAAGTACAGCTTGTGAAACATCAATAATAAAATATTCATCAGTCTTTTTATTATATAATATATTATATTCACTTAAATCAGCATGAACTAATTTACATTGACGATATATCGTCTTAATCGATTCCATAATACGTTTGTATAACGATGATGGGTTTTTTGGAGGACTTTCTTTTAATCTTGGTAAAACTGAATCCTCATCTCCTAAGAATTCCATTAATAAAATATTTCTCTCAACAGCGATTGGTTTTGGAACAGGAATTCCATGCTCTGCCATTCTTTTCAAATTTTTGAATTCTTTTCTTGCCCATACTTCTATGAATCCACTTCTAGAGCTTTTGAATCTTTTAAATCTGAAGTCCCCCTCGACATATGGCCTCATTTTTTTAAAGGATGGTGCATCAATTCTAAATATTTTAATTGCTATCGATTCTTTTTTAGTGTAGGCAAAATACACATTAGCCTCTTTCCCGGAAGAAATTGCCCCTTCAAGGACAGAAAATAATCCTTTATTCATCATTTTAAATAAAATAAGTCTTGTTTTGTTGTCAAAAACGGTTTCAACAAGTTTTAGCCCATCGTCTTCTTTTTTCCTTATTCGTTGATCATCTACTAATTCATCTAAAGAAGAAATCGATTTGTTTGATAACTCAGGGAAAGGGTGATCATCCTCGCCTTCTCCATCCTTTTTATTCAATAGAATTAAATATATATTTATCAATATTTTAATATTGATATTTAAACAAACTTCCTGATTAAATATTATTAATTATAACATTCTTAGAATTATTTTGATAGTTTTAAAAAAATGTTAGTTCTATTACCTAACTTATATTAGATACGAATTTGCATTATATTTAGAACATCAATTTATTAGGAAAATGATCATTGTGATTGGTATCAATAGGTTTTGTGCGGAATGTGGAGCAACTGATAAACCATTATATGAAAATTTTTGTGACTTGTGTTATTGGAAATATCATACAATCGCCAAGCCAACCATGTCTCGCCTAGGTATAACTGTTTGCATTGAATGTTACGGTGTGAAATTACCCTTGGGATGGACTTATCTAAATAGTGTGAATGACATTCCAGGTGAAATTGCGAATTCTGCAATTAAATTTCTTAAAGCAAATCCAGAGGCACATGTTGATATTACCAATGTTGGAGATGTTGATTGGTCAAATCCTAAACCGGAATTTGATATTTTATATGAAATTTCAGAGAATATAATTGAAGAGTTTGAGCCTCACCAAGAGTCCGTCCTTCTTTCAATAGTATTAGAAAGAGGGATTTGTAAGGTTTGTGTCAGCAAGAAATCGGGAAGTGCTAGTTCTGTTGTTCAATTACGTGCAAAAAATAGGGTATTAAATGTTAAAGAAGTAAATAAATACACAGAAATGGCTCTGGACATATCAAAAGATCAATTGTCAGAAAATCCAACCGCATATATTTCAGATGTTATCGAAAATCATGGCGGTTTAGATTTCTACTTTGGAAACCAATGGACAGCATCTAATTTCATATCAAAATTACAAAGATATATTGTTGGTCATAAAGAGAAAAATTTCAAATTAATCACAGAAGATAAAAAAGGACAGAGAGTATATAGTATTACTTATTTATTTAGAATCCCTGAGATACAACCAGGTGACATGATTGATTATAACAATGAATTATTTTACGTCACTCACATAAATAACAGATTCGTTTCTATTAAATCAATGGTTGATAATTCTAAAGCAAAAGTAACTGATTGGAAATCCCTAACAGTTCTAAGACAGACACCAGTGGAAGTAAGAAAGCTTGTAGTTTCTGAGGATTATAATACCAACAGCTATTTACTAATGGATTTGACTTCATATGAAAGCGAAGAAATTTCAACGAAGAGATTTCCTGCTAAACTCGAAATTGGATCTGAATTGACCTTGTTGATGTGGCAAGAAGAATATTATTTGCCACTTTAGTTATCTAACTGCAATAACATGTCCTATTTTGTTTTCACCTTCGGTAATCCATAGAATTGTTCTAGGATGAACGATTTTTTGTTCTATTAATATATCGCAAATTCGCTTTCCAAATGCATTTATTGAGGTACAAGAAGTTAATTCGAGTAAGATTTCATCCTTTTCAAATATTTCTTTTCCATAAAATTCACCTTTCACTCTTATTTTTACTCCATTATGTAAGAAAGTGTTTTCTCGTATTTCTTCATCACAAATTGCAGCTATTTTTTCATTTCCATTTTGATGTATTTTGAAGTAGAAAGTCAATATTCTCACTCTATGTTCAGTTAATGGATCTCAAATTTGTTGCAGCACCACAAGCATCACACTGTAACATTTGTATCCTACCTTGATGAATAAATTTAGTATCTGGCTTTTTACATTCTGGACAAATAACATAATCATTAACATATCGATCTAAAAGTTTACTCAGTTGTAACTTTGAGTGTTTACCTTGAAATAATGCCCTATTTCCCTCGATATTCCCTGATGTCCCTAATTCATTTGTTAAAAATTTAAGGAAATGATTTGCGGGTCTGTTAATTACTGTAACAATTTCTTTGAAGTTCCTAAAAAAGGTCCGATTACCCTCGACTTGACTATCAAGCACTGGGACTACAAATCTATCATCACTGAATGATATATCTGGTAGTTTAGATTTTGCTCGATCTAGGATGGTATCATAATCATCATCTTGTTTATTGTTATTCCACACATGTTATAGTACAATTACTTTCCTATAAACCTTTCAAGAGTGACAATTTGAGATTGATTTTAAATAAGATGAAATAGAAAAATATGTTTTCAAAAGAAGTTAATAAACTAATATTCTTGATCCATTTCTAATAATTCTGTTAGGCTTCTGTGGATTTGAGATTCTAATTTTTTATCCTCTTTTGAATAATCTCTTATCAACTTTTGATAGATGTCTTTTGGTGTATTACCCTTGAGGTATGATTTTCGGGCATTTTCAGTATTTAATTTGATATCTTGCTGCTTTTGGCTTGAAATCATGATTCTGTCAACTAATCTTTGATATCTAGTGCCTGAATCAGATAATTTCTTTGAAGCATTTTCAAGCAGAGGATTTAAATCTCTAATTCTCCTTTGAATTGCTTTAATTTGACCATCATACTCTTTCTTGGAAATTTTTCCTTTCTTTCTTTTACCCCTAAGGTCAGTAAGTCGTTTCATAGCTCCAGAGCGTTCAGTGAATGTTTTGAAGAAACTATCAATTTCTGTGGTGGGAACACTTTCTCGTGTTTTATCTACAGGAGTAGAACTAACAAATTCTACATTACTTAGAAG
>MDVR01000134.1 GCA_001940725.1 Candidatus Heimdallarchaeota archaeon LC_2
ATTATAATCCATGTTGTAATAATAATAAGTTCCAATGACTATGGTTGCTAAAACCAAAAAAATTAGTGTTGCTGGTCTATTTGCAATCCTATTCCATCTATTACTTGAGCAAAAGTGGCAAAAGGCAGTTGATGAAAATTTAGAATCAGCGTCTGTATTGTTTGAGGTTATTAAAAAACATAGAATTACTTTTCTAATGGCAGGTTTTGTGCTTTCATTTATTCAAATAATAGTGGGCTTGTTTCTAAAATATATGGTTTTCAGAACAGAAATCATTCCCGACGACTTAAATCAAACCTTCAAAATAACGTATGAGGTTGATCTGGTAGGAACAATTTTTTACATAATTACTATAATTTTCATGGCTATTTATGTAACTGCCAGTTTTTATCGTGTTAGAGCTGAAGATCATACGACTGGTAACCGTTACAATTATCTTTCTTCGCCAGCACAAATTACTTTATTGCTAAGTTATTCTTTTGTAGGAGTTAATTTAGATTTTGCCATTTTATGGTTCACTCAATCATTAAACGCAAATAATGCAATTGGATTTGACGTTGTTCCTTTGGATTACTTAACTTCTGGATTAATAATACCATTATTATTAATGAATTTGGTTTTCTTTTCTGTAGCAGTATATGCCTCAGGAGAAATTCCTAAGTTAATCTTGGGGAGTGTTTACCGAAAACCGACTAAAGATCAATTGCATTATTTGCGTTTAATGATTGAGTGAACCATAAAATGGCAAAATCTAAATTAACTCCTACAAAAGAATAACTTAGCAATAAAGTAATTTGTGCTGGCGAAGAAAGATAATTGTAACGGTTACCAGTCGTATGATCTTCAGCTCTAACACGATAAAAACTGGCAGTTACATAAATAGCCATGAAAATTATAGTAATTATGTAAAAAATTGTTCCTACCAGATCAACCTCATACGTTATTTTGAAGGTTTGATTTAAGTCGTCGGGAATGATTTCTGTTCTGAAAACCATATATTTTAGAAACAAGCCCACTATTATTTGAATAAATGAAAGCACAAAACCTGCCATTAGAAAAGTAATTCTATGTTTTTTAATAACCTCAAACAATACAGACGCTGATTCTAAATTTTCATCAACTGCCTTTTGCCACTTTTGCTCAAGTATCATAGCAGGAATAATAGGTGAAAACAAATAAAACAAAAATAGAACTAGATTATAATCCATGTTGTAATAATAATAAGTTCCAATGACTATGGTTGCTAAAACCAAAAAAATTAGTGTTGCTGGTCTATTTGCAATCCTATTCCATCTATTACTCTCTGATATACTGTACTCAAGACCAACAGTAGTTCCCACACTAACAGCTCTTTTTGAACATTGAAAAATCTTACTTACTTTGGATGATTTTATTAAAAGAATTATTTATGTTCCAATATAAAATATATGAGGCTATTATTACAATAGAATCGTGATGCAATTACAAAAATCTTATATCTGTCCGTAGATATGATTTTTACATTGGAAAATACTTTGTGTTATGTATTGAAACTTCCAATAGGTGTTTAATTTATCTTTATGAAGTTAAAAGATGATCTTGAGAAGGATGATAATGATCTTTCAAGTGATGTTTATCAATTTAAGAAGGCAATGCCATATAAAATTTATTATGATTTTTATGAAGATACGTGGATAGGTTATCTCCCATCTTTCGGACTTGATTCTTCAAAAGAATCCAGTAATCTTAAAATTGAATTATCCCTCGCATTAGAGACTTTTAAAACAAAAGGGGTAACCCAGATCGAAACTGATATACGAATAGAAAATGATATCTTAACTCCAACACTGGCTAATCATAATTATGAATATTTGGATAGTGAAAGATTAGTTAGCCGATTACCATTAAACAAAATAAAAATTCCAGATGAATACAACGATCATGAATTCATGTCCTCTAAAATGAGTTCCTTAGGGCTTCAGTCAAAATCTTCATTTCTGAATAATAAGATGGAGCCTGACTTTGAAGAAAATGTCATTAGTTTTCTTACCGATAGAGAAAATGTTTCAAAAGAGTCTCTTCGGTCATTTTTTGATTATTTAAAAAAGAATCCAGACAAAATTATCTCTCAAACTACCTTAATGAATAAAGAGGTAATTCAAGGTTATACAATGGTTGTTAGAACAAGATGGGACAAAAATACGGGTATCCTATCTTTTCTCGAAATGGTTAATTCTGAAAGTTCAACACTGAAGGAACTTATAATTGCTCAAACTATCCAAGATTGTAAAAATCATGAAATTGATCTATTAGAGGTCCATATAAGAGATGATGTTTTGGAAAAGGAAAATTTATATCAAAGTTATGGGTTTGTTTTTCATAACCTACACCGTTTTCAACTCATTGAATAAATGATATTCAAACTACCAATTTGGTATAAACTAGTTGCTTTAATTTTAATATAAAATTTCATTGCAAATATTCAAAATTAAATTAAATGACTATACTTGAAATATAGATTACAAATAATGATAAATAAATGATGTAAAAGTACTAAAATCAATAATTCATAATAAGATTGTTATGGTTAGAGAAGTTAAGAAAATACTTGTTTTAGGACTTGGTGTTATGGGAAATGGGATCGCACATTCAGCAGCAATGGCTGGATATCACGTGAATACTTATGATATAAAACAGGAATTTGTCGATAAAGGAATTGAAACGATTCAGAAGAATCTAACGAGAGGAATTAAAAAAGGAAAGATTACAGAGGAAGGTGTAACTGAGGTTTTATCGAGGGTAAAGGGGTTCATTGATTTGGTGGAAGCATCCAGAGATGTAGATTTTGTTATTGAGGCTGTTTTTGAAAATATAGAAGTAAAAATCAATCTATACTCAGAATTAGATAAATTATTGAGCGAAGATGTAATTATTGCATCGAATACGTCAACTTTATCTATCTCACTACTTGCAGGTGGGTCAAATAGGGAATCAAGATTTATTGGAATGCATTTCTTCAATCCAGTCCCGATGATGAAATTATGTGAAATTATTACAGGAATAGGTACCAGTGATGAAACTTTAGAATTAACAAAAGCTATAGGTACAAAAATGGGTAAAGAGGTGGTTGTAGCCAAAGATTCTCCTGGTTTTATAGTAAATCGAATATTAATTCCCATGATGAATGAAGCAGTTTTTGCATTAGATGAAGGAGTTGGAAGTGTTGAAGATATTGATAAAGCTATTAAATTGGGATTAGGGCATCCAATGGGTCCGTTGACTCTATTAGATTTAATTGGGTTAGATACAGCCCTTCATGTCCATGATGCGTTTCATGCTGCTTTTAATGATTCAAAGTATCGAGTAAGTCCATTATTAAGGAGAATGGTTGCTTCAGGAAGATTGGGAAGGAAAAATGGTAAAGGATTTTACGATTACTAAGGTGCAGATTACCAGTTTGCAAATAATCAATTAAAAAAAAGAATTACTGAACTTGTGAATATAGTTGATTCTCAATCGATTATATTAAGAAATACTGAATTTTGTAAAGAAATGTTGTCAACCTCACAAGATGTAGATACTCAAATCATCAATGAGAATTTAGATGATGGATTTAGGAAAATTGTGGCATTGATAACATGGATAATAATTCTTCTAATTCCTGCATATTCTGTTACGAATACTGAATCTGGTCATTTTAATTCAATAAAAGAAAAAACATTTCTGTGGCCATGGATGATCTTAACTCAATATACACCATCATCAGGATACAATGCAGATCAGTATGCAGTTGTTGCATTTCCTTGGTCTTTTATTTTATTTATACCATTTTTATATGCTCTTAGGACTTCTTGGGAACTTTACTCAAATGATGAACAAAAAGCAATCAAATCAGGATTTATTCTTGTTGCTTCGATTGTTCAATTATTTTTAATATCAATGACATACAAATCACAATCACCAGATGCCTTTGAAACAATTTCAATATATTATATTCCACAATTGATATTAATTGTATTTCACGGAATTATAGGATTTAGATGGTATACAGATGAACTTAAACAAACCCAAAAAAGGTAATGGAATGATAAAGAATTTGATGAAAGATAACAATTCAGTCAAGAAAATAATATTGTTTCTTTCTTCTCATTTCTGAGTGTGAATAAGTTCGATCAGTAGAATCTTTGTGTATACAAATATGCTTTGGCTGAAAATCCGCTATCAAATTTTGCTAATTCTTTTTCTCTAAATTCAGATATTGTAATACCAATTTTAGCTTTGCTCAATCTAACTTTTTTTCCTGATCCGATGTTAAATCGCTTACCGAGATCAATAAATTTAGATTTTATAGAGATATTTCTAATATTTATACGCCTTTTATTTGTCGTTTTTAGTGCCATAATAATTCCTCCTTAGAATATTCTGTTTGAATAGTAAAGACTCCTGACATTGAATTCAGTGCCAAGGGCTTTATACTCTTTGATTTGATTTCTTTCTTGAATTAGTTTCAAGTAAGCTATTTCAAATTTTTGTTCTTTTGACTGTTTACCATATACTTTGGTAATGTTGTTGTGGTTCCTGGTATTAGCTTGATTTACATTTAGGTGCATTTTCTTTACCTCCTCGGTTGCTTCAACACAATAATTTGTGTTTGATAATTTAGTCAGTGTGTTGTTGACACTTATATTTTTCATCATAACTTACATATGATTCAAAACCATATAAAGATATTGTATTGTGGTGTATATAATAGTCAGTAGGTTATTAACAATGTTTTTATCCTAATTATTCAATTAATTATCTAACTATAAATAATCAAGTAATTATGACTTAATTATACATTATTTTACTTATCTATACTTTTGTTGATAGAGTATATTTGGTCAGCAATCGTTATTTTCTGAAAATCAAAGTCTATAATTTGGTCGATTATATGAGATATTTATTTAATTAAATTATTAATTAAACATGGTTAATTATATATAAAATAGTCAGTTTATTATTAACTGAGGTATTAGTTCTCTTAATAAACCTAATCCTTATAAATTACAATTGGAGTAATAAGATAGGAAGATAAATGTGTCAAGTCAAACTTTAGATCAGGAATTAGCTATAAAAATTTTTGAATTTTGGAAATCAACTCCAATAATAAAGACTATTGATCTAGCTGAATTTAAATCAATATTTAATGCAGAAGCGAGAGCCCAAATAATTGATATTTTATCTCAAGGAATAGAAGATACTAATCCTCGAACAAATAAGATCGAGAAAAGACATGCGTTAACTGCAAAAGAAATATCCAAAGAGATAAAGAGTAAATATAATGTTAAACTTGAAAAATCAAATTTGTATTTTCACATTAATCATTTAATAGAAGCAAATTTAATTAATATTGTCGCTCAAATCCCCAGTGGTAAGCGTATAACCACATACTATGGGAGAAGTTCAAAAATTTGTGCAGCGGGTGGTATTAAAAAAGATCACATGATTCATGATATTCTTGTCAGTGATAAGCTGACAGAATTAATATTAGAAATTAATCCCAATCTACAAAAAGAAACTATCATTAAGATGAACGAAGATCTTAAGACAATCAATTATTGGGATTATGATGTGTTTGAAGAATGGACCAATATGGGTGGATCTAAAATTTTTGATATCGATATAGATGTGTTGAAACTTACTAGTTTAATGAGTTTACAATATCGTTTCAATCCAACAGTTGGTAAGGGACTATCAAAACTTGCTAAACTATTAAATTTCAAAATGGTAGGAGTACATGAAATACCTCCTGAATTAATTAAAAAATACAGTCCTGATAATTATGTAGCAGGTGAACTTGATGAGGATCAATTACTTAATTATTGGAATAGATTACCTATTCTTACCATAATTCCTTTTTCAGACATGGAAAATTTGTTAGAATCAAATACCGGTAAACACAAAAAAGGTGAAAAAATAAGAAACTCAATTTTAGAGGTGTTGAGGAAAGGAATCGAAACCGAGGATAGTACTGGTAAAAAGAGATTTAGATATTTGTACACTGCGAAGGAAATCTTAGATGGTGTAAATGAAATCCTTTCAAAGGGAATGGGCGATGAACACAAAATCAAACGAGCCAGTTTATACTTCCATTTAGATAAATTGGAAAATGCTAATTTTATAAGAGTAGCTGGATATATTCCAAGAGGTACAAGTCAAAGAATTTCATATTATGGGAGAACTGGAAAAGTCATTTCTACTTCTCAATATGATGATGAAGAGATAAGCTATCCAACAATCAGATCAAAAGGATTAAGAGATTTGATTTATCGTTTAAATCCAGATATAAACAAAAATGACATAGAATTTCTTTTACAGCGAGTTGATTTCATAAATAAATATAGTTTCGCAACATTTCCTATTTGGGTTGAGAGAAATGAAAAATTTCTGGAAAAAGTAAACATCGATTTAGTTAAATTAAGTGCAATTATCAGTATTTTGAGAAGGTTTAATCCAGAAGTAGTTGATGGATTAAAAGAATTATCAGATCTAATTCAATTTAAACAAGCGGCGTGA
This sequence comes from Candidatus Heimdallarchaeota archaeon LC_2, assembly GCA_001940725.1. Next base: position 6,538 of record MDVR01000134.1, read on the forward strand.
AGTTATTTTCCAACATAAATTTATGTTATTGAAACGTAGAATGAAATGATCTGGATAAAAAGATAATGTGTACTTACCACACTATTCTTTTCACATCATTTAATTTAATCAATTATCAAAGCAAATAGGTAGCTTATTTTGAAAATACTTGTTGCAAATGATGATGGAATAAATAGTGTTGGCATTGATGTCATTGCCAGAAATGCTCAGGATTGGGGCGAAATAACTGTCATCTCACCAAAATCACAGCAAACTGCTTCAGGCAAAGGACTTACATTCCATAAACCAATTAGAATAGATAAAACTCAAACCGTTTCAGGGGTTCCTGCCTTTTCGTATAATACGGTTCCTGCTGATTCTGTCATAATTTTTCAACATCTTAAAGGAACTCCCGAAATAGTTCTATCAGGTCTAAACGCAGGAGAAAATACAAGTATACATTCTATTTTGACAAGTGGGACTTGTGCGGTGGCAATAGAGGCAGGAATGAAAGATATACCATCTTTCGCTTTTTCTATAGACACGCCTGAAATGTACTTTTTCAAAGACGAAATTCCTGGTAATATAGAACTGGCTGGTAAATTATCAATAAAAATTGTACAAAAGTTCATGGAAGTTGTGGACAAGAAATTTTGGAAAGAAGTAATATTTGTGAACATAAATTTTCCAGATACATTAAATGAGAATACTGAAATTGTATTATGTGACCTTGAAACTCATAAATATGACAATTTCCTTCATGAAAGAGAAGATCCAAAAGGCGATAAATATTATTGGTTATGGGGTAATAAAATATCTGAATTTAGAGAAGGGAGCGATTCTAAAACCGTTTGCGTTGATAAAAAAATTTCAATCACACCAGTATCTATGACAAACCATGATTTTCTTTTTAGAGAATCACAAAAAGTAATAGATCAATTATAATATTAAATTGTGATTGTTATTTTAGATCCTTCAAGTTTTAATTTTGTTCTACAATTAGGACATTTGGAGCGGATATCCAACCAATCTTTCAAATGGTCTGAATGAGCTATTGATCCACAAGAAGGGCATTTTATAGCCTTTTTCGATTTATTTATATTACCATAACAAACCATGCACACTCCAGAATAACGTGATTTGACTAAAAGTAGTTGAACTGCCTTTGAAATTTGATTATAAAATCTTGAAAATTTGTTCTCAAGAACAATTTTTTGCTGATCAGTAGATACAACTGCGACCACCCCGTCAAAATCGATCACTCTGACAGAATCTCCTTTTTCTATTGTTTTATCAATATTTTTTGCATAAGCACTTAAGAAATCATATCCTCCATCTCTATGAATCCTGATCTCTCCAATTTTATCAGGTTTAATAGGTATAGTCACTTCTCCCAGTTTCAATAAATATTTTTCATGTCTTGAATGATGAACCGTTAGATAGAGATACATGGCTGTGATGCTTGCATAAATAAATAGGAAACCCCATAGAAATGATGACACACCATTTTCAGAAAGTAATCCACTCATTCCCCATCCAATCAGTCCATAAGGGATTCCTAATGAATACGGTCCGAGAAGGATATCTGCGTCAACTAATCTTGAAAATGCAAAATAAATTAGGCCAACAATAAGTATTGATGAATAAAATTCATTATATGTGAAGATAGCCATAGTATCAATTATATTTACATAATTCAAGTATATTAATAATTTGGCTTTGATCTTATTTTTGTGCTAACTCATAAGATTTTATTAGAAGATTTGATTCTGGAAAAAATTCATGTTATTCCTAAAATTTCAGCTGTTATTACATGCAGTATTTCTCAATCACATCCTTTAATATTTCTGCAATTTGCTTAACAGAACTTATTTCAACATATTCAATTGATGCATGAGCTCCCTTTCCATTTGGCCCAATGACTACAGTTGGGATCCCTGCATTTGCTAATAAAGCGGAGTCCATCCAATAACTTTCTCCTGTAAATCCAGATATTCCCAGAGTTTGATTCCGGGCTTTATCCACCAATTTAACAATTAATTCATTTTCTGAGATTTCGAGACCAGATCGAAAGAATGTAATATCGAAAGTTGCATTAAAATCGTTATCGTTGGATTTAATTTTTTTCAATAATTGACTCATCTCGTTTTTAATATCTTCAATATTTTCTTTTGGTAAAGTTCTTCTTTCTATCATAATGTTACAGTAATCTGGGTAAGTACTAAGGCCAAGTCCTCCTTCAATTGTTGAGGCATGTATTGATGGAGATCCCAATAATGGGTGAACGATTAACTGATATTCAGTTTCTTGAAGCTTTTCTAATTCCACAAGTAATTTTCCAGCTTTAACAATGGCATCAATTCCTTCATTTGGCCTGCTTCCATGAGCTGCAACTCCACGAACTACAATATTTATCCAGGCAAAACCTTTGTGAGCGATAATAATATTTGAGTCGGTTGGTTCGCAAATAATTGCACTATCCGCACTATATTCTTTCAAGAGCTCTTCAGTACCCAAGCTAACAAACTCTTCATCTATAACTAGAGCAAGAATAACGTCTCCATTCAGTTTTGTTTTCGATTTTATTATAGAGTGTACTGCCATGATTGAGGAAACTAATCCGCCTTTCATATCATAAGCACCTCTTCCATACATACGCCCTTCTTTGATAATCGGGTTAAACGGTGTCACCATACCTTTCCCAGAAACTGTATCAATATGCGCATTTAGCATTAGGGTCTTTCCACCCCCCCTTCCTTTTAATATCGCAATTAGATTTTTTCTTTTTTCCGAAATTTTTTGATAATTCACTTCTAGTCCTAGTTTTTGTAAAAACATACCAAGAAAATCAGCTATTTCGTTTTCTCCATGTGCTTTAGAATCCAAAGATGGATTTACGGAATCAATTTTTATTAAATCTGATAGCAGGGCTATTAATACATCTTCATCTATCAATTATTTTCAATTTAGATATGGGAGTTGAAAGCTATTCCGATTTAATTATCAAATTAATGCATTAGTAGCTTAAATTAATCATAAATACAACAAGCACAAAATAAACGGCTCTGATAAATAAGATTAGACATATGTGTCACAAATTGATATATAAAACAAAGTTTTATTAATGATATATTTTATATAGTAACTATGGTGAATTTATTCGTTCCAATTCAATCTGACGAAACAATGATTAATATGAACTCTATCGATTTAGATAACACTTATCCTGCAAAAGCATTTGGTAGAGTCAAATATTATGCTTTGATTAATGCGTCAACTATGGATACAAAACTTATTCAAAATTCAAATCATCACTTTGGAGGTAAAGATCATCCAGTAGATATTGCTACAAGAAATCAAACTGATGCGATTTTAGCTGCACATTTAGGATCGAATCCATACACGAAATTTAAAGATAAAAATTACACAATTTATCAAGTGGATATTAGTACTCCATTGTCAGTTCTTGTTGATAGATATAATCGTGGTGAGTTAAAAGAATTAGACACTCCTGAAGCTGGATCTTGTTGTTCAGGTGGTAAAAACCATCATTAAATATTATTCAGAATCAAACCATTCAAGTATCCACTGATCAATTAAAGGCTTATCTGGACCTTCCAGAATTTCATGTTTTGAATTTTCAGCAATTCTAAATTCTATTGGTGTTTCAGTAAAATGTTCTTTAAATATATCTGCTTGATCTAAAAGCGATCTAGCATCATATTTAGCACTGACATACATGACTGGAGTTTTGAGCAGATTAGATCTCTTTCTTAATATCTCGCCCACTTCAAAAATTCCTGCAATTGCATATAATGGTGAAACGTCATAATATGCTGTCCCAAGCTCACGTATTTTATTTCTTCTACGACGTGACCTAGGCCAATATTTAACCAAAATTGATGCTTGTCGGACAAATTTAGCGGGGGGTATATTCAATTTTATGGGTGCACACATGACTAAAATACGTTCAATGGGGTAAATTGTCGATAATAATAATCCAAGAGTTCCTCCCAAAGAGTGACCAACATAGTAAATTCGGTCATATTTTTTTGAAGTCTCTTGGTAATGCCACGCTACAGATGCAAACCATTCAGCTCCAGAAGTAGTTGCTAAGTGACCTGGTGAGGTGCCATGACCTGAAATTCTTATTGCTCTGACATAATACCCTTGTTTAACCAGACCTGGTGCTACATCTCTAAATGCCTCAGGAGTAGCTGAAAACCCATGAGCTAACAAAATCGCTTTACCATTGGGTTTGGAAGGTGTCATATCGAACCATTGTGCTTGGGGTCTTATTGCTCTATCGACAGTTTTTGGCCATATTATTCTGGCCATCAGAATTAGTGGATCTCTATATGCAGATTTCAATCCTTGAAATAAAAGTTTACTTTCAGCTTTTAGATAAACTTTCAGGGATTTGATGAAGGAATTCCTCCTGATAATTGGAACTTTTTCAATGTTATATTTCTCTTCAATAATCTTACTCATCTTCATGTACCCCGGATGAAAGTGATTCTACAAGATGTTCCAATTGATCCAGGTGTGTGATTTCATCCCGTGCATAATGCGAAATAATAGGGAAGATAACCACAAATGTGATTATGGGGAAGATTACGCTCCATGCCCAATCTAGGCCAAGAAAACCTCCATTTTCACCATTTGTTCTATCAATTAAGAAAAAGAAGATCGAAGCTAAAGCTCCACCAAATGGAATAATAACCCAGCCATAAATTGGAGCTGATCTGAGTAATTGAGTAGGAATATAAATAAACCAGATTCCAATTGTTGCCCAATGAGCCCATTCTAAATCCCATTTAGAGACATCACCATCTACAGTCACATCTATCGCAAAAAGCATGAGCGAAATTATCAATATTAAACTGGGGGTAGCCCATTTTTTGAAAGTGTGACTAATTTGACTAGAATTGCTTATATTGTTTCCACAATGCGGACAAACTGTTTGTGACATTTCTGATTTTATTATAATTAACAAATACTAAATAGATTTCCAACATTAACTCAAACGAAGAGAGGAAATTATGAATTTTGGTTCATATTTAATTAGTCAATAATGTAATTGCTGAAAATAAATCCTCAATACTATTAAATTGAAGTAGCCTTATTTTGAATGTGATAAATGATCAATACATCAATTCATCTGATTCAATACTTTCAGACGAAGAACACATTGTTGATCAGAAAATCGTGAGAGTATGGAAATTCCGGAATATATGGAAATTTATCTTATTGATAATTATTGTTGGAGGTATACCTATTCCACATGTTGGTCCAATTTTATTCATACTATCAATTTGGGTGGGATTTTATATGGTTAGAGAGAGATGGAAACTCACATTAACAAATCAACAAATTATTGCGCGGCAATTATTTCCACGTCCCTTGACTTTTTTTACAAATACTCATCATTTCCCCCTTCGTCAGATTGAAGGAATGACAGTTGGGCCTAGGGCTTTTAATACGTTATTATTGATCGGTTTATTCATTTCTACAAATCTAGGTGTAAATTTGTTAAAATCTGGGCTGAGTGGTGACCAACGATCTGATTTACCAGATATTTTGGAAGCATTAATTTTAATTCTAAAAGGTATGACCTTCTATTCAGCATTGCCGAAAGTAGGCGAGAATATCGAATCATTCGGTCTTGATATTATGGATAGTATAAAAACAGCTCAAACTTTTCTAGGGATATTTTTAATAATTAGTGGTCTTATTATTGTTTTAATAACTATTCCTAGACGCTACCATCTTCAAATTCGAGTTAAACATGGAAAAGATTTTCGTCTTTCTGCAGGGGTCAAAAAATCATTTTGGGAAAATTGTTATCGAGAGATGTATAAAACTAAGTTTGTAGAAGCTCCTAAAGAGTACAAGGTTTGGAATTTTCCATGGTTAGAGAATGAAAAGGTAGAAACTGTTACAGATATTCAAAGGACTATTCATCTCAATCGTTTTATTGGAATTCTCGCTATATACATTGGAATCCTTCGTATCTATAATAGATTGAATCAGCCTGGCTCATTTTTCCATTCAGATCTTATTTATTGGTTTATGGTTGCTTTAATTGATGTTTTCATCGCGATAGTGGGTGTTCGATACTCATCAATGAGAAATGAGATGGTTGTAACCAACAGGAGAATTATTTTTGCCGAAGAAATAAAAAATATTTCTGGTTCTATTGGAAAAAGAGTTTTTCATCTATCCGATATTTCAAGGGATAATGTGTCGGGTTTCCAGTTTAAAAAATTAAAAATGTTTTCAATTATTTATTTATTATTAACAATAACGTTGATTGGAAGCTTTTTAATTTTCTTTGATAATTTAACATTATTACCTAAGACCCTATTTGTTCTTATAATTATAATTTCCGCGTTTTTCATAAATCAAACCTATATTGAATTTAACTTGTTAACAAAAGGTGGGGAAATTTGGAAGATGAGACATCAATTATCTAACCCAGCTACATATCTACGTGAATTAGTTGGAGGAGATAATAAAATAATGACTACTCTGTTCAGTAATAGATTAGAGGAAAGTGAAATCATCCGTACAGTTCAAATTATACGGTCAAGGGATATTAATTTAAAGCCAAATTTTGTTGATGTTTCGAAATTAAAATTAACTTCATTGTCCCTAAGAATTAATGATCTTCTACTTCGTGATGAGGATATAATTTATCAAACAGGTATTTCTAGAAATGTACCTAGAAGAAAATTAACGTTAACAATTTCTACTATAATTTTTGTAATCTGGTTAAGTCTGATTGGTGTTATACTTGATTCGGAACTGATTGACATTGATTTGGGTGCATTTCGCCCCTTAATAGAAGCTAGTGCAGCTATGATTGCGATAATTGCCTTAATCGCTCTTTGGGTGAAGTATTATAGTCTTTTTAATGCGAAGTTGCTATTAACAAGAGATCGAGTATTTTTTCAAGATGTGAAAGATCCTCCAATTTGGTTATATTTATTAGGAATGTTATCAGAAGAACATGTCTCAGAAGTATTACGAGATCAAGTCCATTCTACTTATACCAGTAGACAACTTAATCAGACAATGTTTTTCAGGGCATTTTTAAGACACTTTGGCAAAGGGTTTACTTATCTCATTGGATGGTTAATCTTGTATGGTATTCTCCAATCTGATCTGGCTGAAGATGAAATGACCAATGATTATCTCAACTATCTTGATATCTTAGGACCTCTTCTCTTAGGTTTGGCAATAATATTTGGTCTGCTAGTTGCATGGAATGCGAGTAATGGGTACGTCGAATTAATTAGATCACGTCCGAGAAGGGCTGTAAATCTAAAAGGAGTTGGATTCCATTTTCAATTCCCATTTTTGAATAAAGAAAAATCTGATCAGATAAGTGGGGCAATTTGGGCCGGAAAAGTAAAAGGAAAAAGGGAGTCATAATTATGTCAGAAGAGAAAGAAGAAATAATACAAAAACAACTAGATTTAGATGAAAAAACAGATTCTTTTAAGAAGAAATCAAGATTGAAACGATGGTTTGCTTTTGTTGATTCTATTTTAAATCGTCTTATTCCGAATTTTGCACCCAAAATAATAATTGAAGAGAAGTTAATTGAGAATGAAAAAAACATAGATTATGCCATGATTAAATATTATTCAGAAATTCAAATCTTGTTAGGTCTTGTTATTTTTATATTAGGAGCTCTTGCCGCATCTTTTTCAAATGGATTATATTTAATCGTAAGTATATTAGGTGTTTTTTTAGTCTTTACTGGATTTGATATTGAGGAAATTTATGTGACAAATATTCGACTCCTCATAAGAAGAATAGGATTACTTGAAAGAATAATAAGGGTACCAGCAGATGAAGAACACTTACTCAAACACATCGTATCGTTTAATATCGGTAGAGCTCCAACTCATAAAATTTTAATGGGGTTGGCTGCAATTGGTTTCATTAACGCAATCACCTTTATTGTTGTAAATTTAGTAGGAATGATAATATCAATTACTTCTTTAGTTTTCTTCATTTTGGGTTTAAGGCTTGGTAAACGTGTTGTCACGCTGAATCTAGCAGGTGGTCATACAATTGTTCTTGGGATACGGAAAGGAGTTCCAAGACATTTAATTCAGTCTATAATGAAATCAACATTTAGGGAATAATTACTATTTTATATTATCTTGCAATTTCATATATTGAACTCATTCAACAAATCAATAACAGGTAATGACTTTAATAAAAGAAGTTTATAATTGGATTTTGTTGGATGATTCTTTAGAAACAAACATTCTTAATTTGCGTATTATTGCAACGTGGATTTGTTACCTTTCATTTTTCCGTGGTGTAGCTAGTTTTTTTGCAGGCTATGTCGTTACTCTAATCCCGATTTCAATTACATTTTTCATATTGCTTATTCCTCCTCTGATCATTTTGCTTCCTGCAAAGTATGATTCACCTAGATATATTCTCATTACTATCTTATTATGGCTTGGTGGAGTGTTAACTGATTATATTTGGTTTAAAATAATATTTCTCATGGTTGGAACTTCATTTTCATTTCTTGCATTGCGACACGACTTTAAATATTATAATTTGACAACTTTAAAATGGCTTCCTTTTATATTTGGGATAGATTTATTATTAAGGTCTCCAAATATTGGTCAAGATTTGTTTGTTCATAGTAATCTAATATCAAAATTTATTGTTTCGTTGATCGCTTTATCATCCATATACTTGATCTCAAAAAATAAAATCGTAGCTGAGAGTATTCCAACAAATAATACTAAAAAGTTAAATCTTGATCAATTGGCTTTTTCATTTACATTTTTTATGTTATTCGCAGTTTATTTAGTGGAATTAGCTGGACCGGGTATCTTAGTAATGAATAATTTTGTAAATCAACAGACTGCAATTATCCTTTCTGTTTCTACTTTTTTTGTACTTTCTTATTTTGCCCTTAAGGTTAATAACAAGCTTACTTACAAACACGGGTTATTATTAGGTATAATTTTGGGAGTATCGATATATTTCTATCCATGGTATGATGTTTATATTGTATTTTGGTTTCTAGGCATTATGAGTATTCAACTTCTATTTCAGTTAAATCTTGAACAATTCATAGTAATAGGTCAATCTGAGAGGTCTAGATATTTATTAGTTGGGCACTATTCAATTATAATAACCATGTTTTACGGGTTTTTAACGGAATCTTATTTACTAATGCCAATAATATCCTTTGTTGTTGGAGTAACCTTCCTCACTAAGAGAAAATCGAATTTAAAATTTTTAAAAGTTGGGATTAATGTTGCAGGAGCAAATAATAAAGTAATTTCAGGTATTATATTATTACTACTTTTAAGCCCTTTAGTTCCACTGAATTCAACCAATAATGCTTTGGATTCAACAAGTAATATCCGTATAATGACTTATAACCTTCATTTCGGCATTTCTGGAAACGGTGAGGATAATGGTTTAGCTGTTATTAACGTAATAAAGGCGGTAAATCCAACAATAATTGCCTTCCAAGAGGTAACTTTTGCAGCCTCAATTAATGGCTATAAAAACATGTATTCATTTTTACAATCTGAATTAGAGGTCTTGGGATATAAATATTCATACTTCAGTGAGGGAGGGAAATATCAGACAAGAAACGCGATTTTTTCTAAATTTCGTATGGTTGAAATTAAAACAACTTTGCTCCATCCCAGGGTAACTTATGAGAGAAATCTAATTGAAACTAGAATAATTGTAGAAAATTCTGAATTAATGTTATATACAACTCATTTAACTCATGTAATGGAACAACACTCCAACCCTGACAGAGTTACTCAGGCATTGCAGGTAATAGATATAATTAACCCTGTTTCACAAATAATACCAATAATACTACTTGGCGATTTCAATGCTGAACCCGATTGGGATGAAATTCAAGTGATTACTTCTAAACTAAATGATACGTGGATGGAGAAGAATAGTTTATCTGATGGTTTCACATGGCCAAATAATGATCCTGAACAGCGTATTGATTATATCTTTCATAATTCTTTCATTAGAGTGGAGAGTTGTTCTGTTGTAGACAGTTCTGCTTCGGATCATTTACCTGTGGTTTGTGATTTTGTTATCTAAATAATTATTAAACTTACAAGTCTTGGATTCGTTCTTTAATGTTCAATAAATTCGATATTTTTTAATTCGTCTATCGATTGATTATTAACATTATTTACCAAGAAATGAATGAAATATGCAAAGTAAGGACTTGATACTGTTTCTTCTTAACGATAAAGTCATTTCATTATCAGATCTTGAAAGTGAGGGATATACAACAAGTCATATTTTATTAGATTTTATTCGTTACAATCAGAAACTATCTGGTACAAAAATTGGTTGTAGAGAAGGGGATTGTGGTGCTTGTATTGTATTGATTGGGCGGATAGATGATAAAAATAATATGTCCTATCAATCCATCGTTTCGTGTTTAACCCCAATTAACAGCATAATAGGATCTCACGTGGTCACAATTGAGGGACTAAATCTAAAAGATAAATTGACGTTGGTTCAAGAAAATCTTGTAAACGAAGGAGGTACCCAATGTGGTGCTTGCACTCCTGGTTTTATTGTATCACTTACTGGACTTATAGTCACAAACAAACTGATAAATGAAAATTCAATAAGTCTTAATTTGGATGGCAACATTTGTAGATGTACTGGATATAAATCAATTGAAAAAGCAGCCAAAAAGATTTTGAAATTAGTCGATACTACTGGTTTGGATCTGCAAAGGGCAGTTGATATAGAAGTTATTCCAGATTATTTTTTAAAAATACAAACTAAATTACAAAAAATATTATCACAGCTTGAAGAAATCCAAACAGACAAAAGGGTGCAATCTTATAATATTGGAGGTGGAACTGATCTTTTTGTTCAAAAACCTGATTTTATGGTTAAACAAAATTTGATCTCGTTAAGTTTGCAAACTGAATTGAGTTATATTAAGCATGAGGGTGATTATATTCGAATTGGTGGTTTAACCACCTTTTCAGATTTAATGGATTCAGATATTCTTCAAGAAATCTTTCCTACAATCATTAATGATTTTTCGCTTATTGCCTCCACTCCGATTCGTAACATTGCGACTCTTGGAGGAAACATTGTGAATGCATCACCTATTGCAGATACAGTGATATATTTCCTTGTCCTCAATCCGACTATTACTTTGAAAAATGGATCATCTGTAAGAGAAGTTTATCTAATTGATTTTTATCTTGGGTACAAACAGATCGATAAATCTGATGAGGAAATAGTTACAGAATTATCATTTAATATTCCAAGAAATGATTATAAATTCAATTTTGAGAAGGTATCAAAAAGAACCTATCTTGATATTGCAAGTGTAAATTCTGCTTTGTATATGAAAATAAATTCAGCAAAACAAATTGAAGTATGCCGTATCTCTGCAGGAGGTGTTGCACCAATCCCAAAATATCTCGTGAACTCTTCAAACTATCTAATAGAAAAATCTGTAAGTAATCAAACAATCAGAGAATTGCTAACAATTGTTGATGAAGAAGTTAGTCCGATTTCTGATATTAGGGGTTCTGCAGAATACAAGCGATTATTACTTCGTCAATTGATACTTGCACATTTTCTCACCCTATTTCCAGATCAATTGAAATTAGAGGAGATCCTGATATGAAAAATATCGATTCGTATTCTCACGTTAGGGGGGAATCTATTTATATTGATGATATGCCTAATTTGCACGGTACCGTTTATGGAGTACCTTTCTCTTCAGCAATTGCCCACGGAGAAATCAAAGATCTTGATTTCACTGAAGCTTTGGAAAGTGAAGGAGTTGTATCAATTCTTATTGCAAAAGACATACCTGGTAAGAATATAATTGGTAGGATTATTCCAGATGAAGAATTGTTATCAAGTAGAGATTTGCATTTTGTCGGACAACCAATTGCTCTTATTTTGGCAAAGGATGAGTTTTTAGCACGTAAAGCTAGAAAGAAAATAAAAATCTCATATCTTGAGAAAATACCAATTATAGATCCTAGAGAAGCTTACAAACAAAATCAACTAATTATACCTCCCCGAACATTTGAAATCGGAGATATCGATCAATCATGGGATCAATGTGATGTAATTGTTGGAGGTACAGCTGACACAGGTGCTCAAGAACACCTGTATATTGAAGGTCAAGCTGCGTATGCATATATTGATGAAAAAAATCATGTAAAGCTGTATTCATCAACACAGGGTCCAACTGCAGTTCAAAAATCAACTGCAGATATATTGGGCATACCTATGAATCAAGTTGAAGTTGATGTGAAGCGACTTGGTGGCGCTTTTGGTGGGAAAGAAGATCAAGCAACTCAATGGGCATGTTTAGCTGCACTTGGGGCTTGGATCAGTAGGAAGCCCGTAAAAATCATACTACATAGACTTGATGACATGTATATGACAGGGAAGAGACATCCTTACAGTTCTGATTATAAAATTGGTGCAACCTATGAAGGTAAAATAATTGCGTTTGAAGCAACGTATTATCAAAATGCAGGTGCTGCTTGTGATTTGTCGCCTGCTGTATTGGAACGTACATTGTTTCACGCAAATAACTCATATTACCTCCCAAATTTTAGAGGAACTGCAATAAGTTGTAAGACTAACTTACCTCCAAATACTGCATTTCGTGGTTTTGGGGGACCTCAGGGTATGTTTGTAATTGAAGCTGCACTATCTCATCTAGCAGAAAAACTAGGTAAAGAAAAAATTGATATCCAGAGACTAAACCTTTTGAAATCTGGAGACAGTTTTCATTACGGTCAGATTGCAGAAAAAGCAAACGCAATTACCACTTGGGATGAAGCGGAGGTTAAATTTGATCTTTCTGTTCTACGAGAAAATGTAAAGGAATTTAATAAATCACATACCCACATAAAGAAAGGTTTGGCAATAATGCCAATATGTTTTGGTATTAGTTTTTCTAAGACTTCTATGAATCAGGCAGGATCACTTGTCCATATTTATTTTGATGGTAGTGTTGGGATATCTACGGCAGCAGTCGAAATGGGTCAAGGAGTAAATACTCGTCTAGCACAAGTACCGGTAGAAGTTTTTTCAATTGACCCTTCAAGAGTGAAAATTGAGAGTACCAATACTACTAGAGTTGCAAATACTTCACCTTCCGCTGCTAGTTCAACACATGATCTCAATGGAAAAGCAACGCAACTAGCTTGTGAAATATTGTTAATAAGGTTGAAACAACTCAGTCTCAAACTTCTAAATCTAAACTCTGAAGATATTGATAAAATCGAGATAAAGGACGAACTTGTTTATTTCAAGAATAACAAAACCGACATCACATGGGAAAAATTAACACATGAAGCCTTTGAAAACAGAATTGATCTTTCTGAACACGGATTCTATAAAACTCCAATAATTCAATTTGATAATGTAATTGAAAAAGGTCATCCATTTGCATACCATACTTATGGAACTGCAATAATCGAAATAACCCTTGATTGTATTAGAGGAGTATATGTTGTCGATTCAGTAAAAGCTGTCCATGATTCTGGAAAAATATTGAATGAAATTATCGACATTGGACAACTTGAAGGTGGAATTGTACAGGGGATCGGGTGGATGACATCAGAAGAAATTGTGTATGATGAAAAAGGCAGATTACATTCCAATGCTTTGTCAACTTACAAGATTCCAGATTTCAATGCTGCACCAAAAGAAATAATTGGATATTTTCTTGAGAATCAAGAAAACAAATATGGATTATTCAAATCAAAAGCAATTGGTGAACCTCCATTAATGTATGGGATCGGAGTTTATTTCGCAATTCGTGAAGCAATTAAATCGTTTAATCCATTATCCTTAATCGATTTTAAAGCCCCCCTTACTCATGAGAAAGCACTTTTAGGTCTTTATTCCAAACGGATCATAGAAAGTGTAGCAAGAACATCTGCGGAAAAAATAATCAATTAAATTCGAGTGATTATTATGAAATATTATCAATTTTGGCAAGAGATAAAGAAGAAATTAGTCTCAAATTTGGACATAATTCTTATGATTGTAGGTAATCACGAAGGAAGTTCCCCTGGGAAACAAGGATTCAAAATGTTTCTTGATAGTAAAGGAGGAAGGATGGGAACTATTGGTGGTGGAATTATGGAGGCTAAGATCCTTGAAAAAGCCAAATCCATCATTGAAAATAATAAATCTCACCGCCATAATCTCTTGATTGAACAAGTTCATAATAAAAAAGCAGATAGTGAGAACCAATCTGGACTAATTTGTGCTGGAAAGCAATGGATCATATTATATCGATTAAATGAAGGAGATTTACCAACACTTGAATCAATAATCGAAGCCCAAGATACCCTCTCAGCTCTGATTTTGAAAATTACCGCTACATCTTTTGATCTAAATAAAGAAGAAAGTGATGAATTTGATTTTGATTTTCAAAAAGATGAAGATTGGTATTACAAAGAAAAAATAGGAGATCCTTATATCGTACATGTTTTTGGAGGTGGCCATGTTGGTAATTCGATTACAAGAATTCTTCAGACACTTAATTTCTATATTATACAATATGAAAATCGACCAGATTTTACAATGTTTGAAGCTAATAAATACGCTCATCGTAAAATTTCAGGATCATTTCTTGAGACTGCTGATAATATTAAATCCGGTCCAAAAGTGTTTGTAGTAGTAACGACATACTCTTTCGACACAGATTATCATGTGTTAATGAATGTTTTAGAAAAACGAATAAATTATATCGGATTGATGGGAAGTAAAACAAAGATCGCAAAAATATTTCAAATGTTACGTGATGACGGTTTTTCTCGTGAATTAATAGATCTGGTAAAAGCACCAATCGGATTAGATATTTCAGATGGTTCTATTCAAGAAATTGCCATCTCAGTCGTTGCAGAATTATTAAAAGTAAAAAATAATCCCTCGCTAGGAATTTATTGAAATTGTATTCTTGAATCTAGTCTTAATAATCATTTTTTTTAATATTTTTACTTAATTTCTATCTGAAATCGGTGTGATTAATTATTAGAAAAGCTGTATAAAATTAATTATGGAAATATTTTCTGTTAATGATTTGATAGATCAAGGTCAATATGATCAAGCACTGCAGAAATTATCAAATCTTAATGAAAATAATCCAGAAATTACAACATTGAAATGTTTAATATATAGAGAAATGGGAAATTACAAGAAGTCGTTGAGGGTAATTAATGATTTATTAGAAGATGATTTAGTTAAACTCTACAATGATGATAATCAAATATCAATACAATTTGTAAATGCTACGGTTCAGAAGCTCTTTACTAAATGGAGGATGGGTGATTTTCAAGATTCATTAAAACAAAGTACATCATTAATCGAACTAATAATATCTGAAAAATTGGATAAGTCAATTGAACCTACCTTGGCTTCATTGTACAAGATTACAGGAAATATTTATGCTAATCTGGGTGAATATACAAATACATTGCTTAACCATGAGAAAGCCATAACCATTTATGAAAAAATCAAGGATGAGGGCCAATGTGCCTCGATCTACAATAATTTAGGTTACACCTATTTACTCATGGGTGAAATGAAGATGGCGGAAACTTTTCTTGAAAAAAGTTTAAAGCTTAAAGGGAAAAGTAAATTACAGGATTATGCGAAAGCATTGTCGAATTATGGTATTATGCTTACCCAAAAAGGGGAATATGATATGGCTCATGATCATCTTCGTCAGGCTTTGATCCTACAAAAGAAAATAGAGAACAGGTCAGAAATTGCTTATACATTATTTGAACTTATAACCCTTACAATATTAATGGATAATCAAGATGAGGCAGAAATCCTCCTTGATGATCTAAGGGGGCAATTTGAGCAATTCCCTCATGAATATGTCTCACAATTATATGAATTGGGTAATGCAATTGTAAAGAAATCAGGTCGTAGGTTTAAATCTCAAATCGAAGCTGCTCAAATATTACAAAAAATAATTGACAAACAACCTTACATTACACATTATTACGCTCTAGCTATGAAATTGTTATGCGAGATATTACTAGAAGAACTTCAAATCTATGAAAACTTCGAAATTTTAGAGGAAATAAATAATATCGTTTCAAAACTTGAAAAAATAGGTCAAAAGGAAGGTTCTAGTTGGATTTTAAATGAGGCTCTATTATTGAAATCAAAATTATTTCTTATTGATAACAGAATTTCAGACGCGATCGATACTCTTATGGAATCTCAAAAAATTGCCAAAGAGAAAGGATTAACAAAATTAGCTTATCATATAACAAATGTATACAATGATCTCAAATATCAATTGGGCTTTTGGGAGGAACTCGATCAACGAAATGCAAGTTTAAAGGAAAGAATAGAACAATCAGATATTATTGATTTAGTTCATTCATTACAATCAAAATCAATTACTTATCAAATTAAAGAAACTGAAAATCCGGTCATGCTATTAATAATCAACCAAGGGGGAATTGTTAAATTAAAGCACAAATTTGGTATTGCAAAAGGAATGCACGAACATTTAATTGGTGGTTTCCTTTCTGCAATTAACACATTTTTTTCTGATATTTTTACTGAGAAAAATTCAGTTGATCGAATTCGAAGTAAGGGGTATACTATTCTTCTAAGATCTACAAATCAATTTCTTTATTGCTATATCTTTGAAGGTCAATCGCTCTTTGCTGCTCAAAAACTAGAAGGATTTGTACAGGAGATAACTGGTAGACAAAATATAATTAAATCATTAACAAGTATAGCTGATATAATCACCCCCAGTGTAAAGGACCCTCTAAGTATATCTCCAATAATTAAAAAATATTTTTTAAGAGCGTCAAATAATTTGTGAACTTTTAATAATTTTACAATATTCAAGAAATGCGAATTGACTCGTTTTCGACTAATTCAAAATAAGAATCAACATCTTTTATTACTGTAGGATGTATCGAGATTATTCCAGCTTCAAAATTAATATTTTCTGAAGTTGGTGTCCCATTCATTGAATGAACAATTGTGAACTTATTATCGATTTTCCAAATTTTCGCATGAATTTTATTACTGATAAATAATTGTAAATTTGAAAGCTGAGTTAATTTATCCAATGCTGGTTGTGCCCCATGTCTAATATTTGGTAGATACCCAGCACTATCTCGTGTATATAATTTGATTTGAATGTTTTTTGGAATAGACAAAATAGCATCCAGGATGTCACTTTGGATTAGATAGGGAAGAATAATCTTAATCTCGTTTTCTGCGTAACTTTGGAGCATCGTAAGTGTTGCCTTTAAATATGGTCCGTGAAGGAATTTGGGAAATTCCTGTGACATTAGATTTTCATTGATTTCCATTTTCTCTCTCTTTATCCTTAGTATTTCTGCAATTTAATCAAGAATTATAAGTTATTAAAATAATTCCTTTTAAAATAATTTCTTTCAAAAATCATTGATGATTGCTAAAATGCAAAACCAGTTGCTGCTTCCAAAGAACCAGATCCTTTGCCAAATTCATCATTGCTAAATATTCGATCACCAACTTTAATTCTAATTTCTTTTATCTCTGCAAACATTTCATCATAGTTAAACTCACCTCGGGATTTCATTACAAATACATTATTAGTGTATGACTCCATTAGAACAAATATATTTTTCTCATTGGAATCATGTATGACGGTCCAGTAATTTGTATTACTAATGCGTTTAATCTCAAAATCATCAAATTGATGATACGTTTTGTTCTCAACATCATAAAACTTACCCTGTGAGTAAATTGTTCTAGATACACCAGGTAGTTCAACCCAAAGTAGGAAAAATACTAATACAGATCCATTTTCAAAAATAAACCTTCCCCAATACCAAGGTATGAAAGGAGCGGACATAACAACTTTTTGCATATAGGCTCTACCCACAAATTCTTTTCCCGATAACTTTCCGGCATAATCAACATAAACATTTCCTACTTCAACACCTAAACTCATTTTATCGATAGTAAAAAACTCCATTGAATCACCTATTATTGGCATTGTAG
>MDVR01000135.1 GCA_001940725.1 Candidatus Heimdallarchaeota archaeon LC_2
TTCCCCCTCTGATTTCATATTGAGGCCTTCTGATGATAAATTATTGAAAATATTAAAAACATCCGAAAAAATTGCAGTCGTTGGAATTTCTCAGATTGAAACCCAACCCTCAAACTCGATATCAAAATATCTTATAAAGCATGGTTACACCATCATTCCGGTGAATCCCAAATATAGTGAAGTTTTGAATCTGAAGTCATTCTCTAACCTACTTGAAATACCAGAAACCATAGACGTCGTCCTTGTCTTTAGACAGAGTGAAGCAACTTTGGATATCGTAAAAGAAGTTATTATGTTGAAACCCAAACCCAAAATTGTTTGGATGCAAGAAGGGATCATAAATGAGGAAGCCGCTCAATTGGCTCTAACTAATGGTATAGATGTGGTTATGGATCAATGCATGAGACTAAATCATAACCGATTGAAAGAACAATTAGATTAATTGTAGATCAGATTTTTATTCGCTAAGCTATATATAAAATCCTTCTACCCAATTATTATGGCAAAAGCTGAATGGAATGGACACGTAATTGCAGAAACAGACGATTACGAGATTGTTGAAGGCAATGTATACTTTCCACCACATACAATAAATAGTAAATATTTCAAAAAGAGTCACACCCTTTCGACCTGTTATTGGAAGGGAGAAGCCTCCTATTATGATTTGGAGGCAAATGGGCAAACCAATGGTGATGCTGCTTGGTATTATCCAGAACCAAGTGATAAAGCCAAGAAGATCAAAGATTATGTCGCCTTCTGGAAAGGTGTAAAAGTTAGTCGTTAAATCTACAAAATAAACAATTCACAATTATTAAATCCATCTGAAATATAATAATTATATAAATATGGTCAATTAAATGAATCGTGGATCACATTAATAGAGAATTTTACATGTTTGTCATCCTAAATCAGGTGAACTATATCGTTTAAGAAGCTGTTCTGTCCCCAAATAATTAAATTATTTTGTGAATACTTCGAATCGACTACATAAATCATCTTTATTCTGTATCAATATCTTGTTAATAATTAGAATTGATATGCAATTCGTTACGTATCTGCGTTATCTAGTATACATTCTATATACAATCTAGTTTCACTTCAATAATTTTGCATTGTCAACCTTTATATTATCATATTTTGTGAAATCACATAAAACTATACGCAAAATTGATAATTATTTCCGAATAGAATCTACCCATCAAAACGAATTCATACAAATCGACGAGTTTTAATATCTCATTGAGTAATTGAGCTTGATTATTTATGTTGGAAGAAATTGATATCGCTAATCCCAATTCAAAATCTGAATTTATTGATTACTACAAGCGAATTAGAAAGAGAACTGAATTTCTTGCAGAACCTCTAGAAACTGAGGATTATGTGATCCAAGCTGTGACGGATGCTAGTCCTGCTAAATGGCATCTGGCGCATGTCTCTTGGTTCTATGAAACTTTTATTCTGAAAGATTTTGATTCTTCATACAAACCCTTGAATGAAATGTATAATTTTATTTTCAATTCATACTACAATGATGTGGGACAGTTCTTCCCAAGACCACGAAGGGGAACTTTATCCCGTCCAACGGTTTCTGCTGTATATGAATTCAGAAAATATATTGATGATTCCATGTTAAATTTACTAGAAAGTATAGAGGATAATACAACATTGCAAACCTTTACAATTCTTGGTGGTAATCACGAGCAACAACATCAGGAATTAATGATGACCGATATCAAACATAATTTTGGTTCAAATCCTTTGTTTCCTATATACAAAAAAACCCCTACTCTTTCTGAAAAAGATGATGAACCCGTTCCTGATATGACCTTTATTTCCTTTAATGGTGGAATTAGTCAGATAGGTAATAAGTCGGGGGGTTTTGCTTTTGATAATGAGATGCCTGTGAACAAAGTATATCTCACTGATTATAAATTAGCAAATAGATTAGTTACCAATGGAGAATTCCTCAAAATGATTGAAGCAGGAGTATACCAGGATTTCAAATTTTGGTTGTCCGATGGTTGGGATATTATTCGAAGAGATGAGTGGCAGTCGCCATTGCATTGGCACAAGATAAACGATGAGTGGTACACATTCACACTTGCAGGCATGAAAAAATTGAATCTCAATGAACCAGTTACACATGTTTCATATTATGAGGCCGATGCCTATGCTAAATTTGTTGGTAAAAGATTACCTATTGAAGCAGAATGGGAAAATGCATCTCTTCAATATAATCTCACCCCATCTGAAGGTAACTTCTTTGAGACTGGCTATCTACATCCAAAAGCGGTGGATTTAGAAAAAGCAAATGAAGGGGATAAATTATTACAAATGTATGGTGACGTTTGGGAATGGACTGGATCTGCTTATATACCATACCCCGGTTTCTCAGTTCTAGCTGAAGGGGTATCTGAATATAATGGTAAATTTATGAATGCTCAATGGGTATTGAAGGGAGGTTCATGTGTCACACCAATTGATCACATTAGAAGCAGTTACCGTAATTTCTTCCAAAGTGATAAACAATGGCAATTCACAGGTATTAGATTGGCTGAATAAATCATCATTTACACAATTACAGATTCTAATTCATCTCAAATTACTACTGATATATCTTCTCATTGTCCATAAATTCAATTTCCGAAATGATATTTTTTAATACCAGCAATATTTGGCACATAATACTCGGATATATCTAATTATTAGTCGTGATATAATGGTTGCAAAATACATCAAATTACAACAAGAAGATAAGGAGACTGCGTTGGCAAGATTTGCAAAGGATGTATTTTTAGGATTTATGCGAACCCAAAAAATATTGAAAAGTAAATACATGTATGATGCTATTGGAAGTCGCATTTATGAAGAAATCATGGACCTTGATGAATACTATTTGGTTAGAGCAGAATATAATTCATTAGAAAATTCAAAAGAGCAATTAGCAGAATTATTTTCAAAAAAGAAAGTAAATTTAATCGAACTAGGTGCTGGTAATGGATACAAGACGAAAATCTTTCTTCAAGCAATGCTGGAAAAAAATATCGATTTACGGTATACGCCAGTTGATATTTCAGAAGGCGCAATGATAGAACTTATTGATTCACTCAATGCTGATTTCCCCAATCTGAAAGCAGAAGGTTTGGTTGCTGATTATTTTGATGCATTGGAATATTTAAAAGGTAATAGAGAACCAGACGTGCACAATATTGTTTTATTTCTTGGGTCAAATATAGGTAATTTTGATTTTGATGATGCTGTAGATTTCATTTTTTCCTTATGGAGATCATTAAAAATCGGAGATTTTGTTTTCATGGGTTTTGATTTGAGAAAGGATATAGATATGATGATTGCTGCTTATAATGATTCTAATGGGATTACAAGTAAATTCAATCTGAATGTTCTTAGCAGAATTAATCGAGAATTAGGTGGGGATTTTGATCTCTCTAAATTTAAACATTACGAACCTTATAATGTCAATACTGGTGCAATGGAAAGTTACCTAATTAGTCTAGAAGATCAAGTTGTTAATATAACAAAAATTGATCGTGCATTTCATTTTAAGAAATGGGAACCAATTTTTATGGAACACAGTTACAAATATTCAAAAGATGATATAGTTAACCTAGCCAATATAACTGGTTTTAGAGTTGAAGGATTTTTTTATGACGATAATAAATATTTTGTAAATTCTTTGTGGTGTGTGAAACCCAAGGATCAAATTTGAGATAACACCATAAGTCGATTTCACTTGTAAAACTATGCTTCTTCCACTTCATATCCCATTTGACCAATGATTTGTACAACTTTAGCCTTATTTTCTTCAAAATCCTTCATGATTTCCATAGTACCAGAACCAGCCTCCCAATCGACATTAACATGGTCGGTAAATTCAAACTTTGAAACACGTGCGGTAATGGAATTCGAACAGCTTCCACAGGTCATTCCCTTAATTTTTAATTTTAATTCATTAGACATTTTAACTAACCTCTATATATCACTAATTGATATATCATTTTTTGATCTATTGTATAAAAATGATCCTTTTTGTTAAATTGTAATAGGATTTTATCTGCAAATAACTAGTCAAAACATCAAGTGCTTTAAGCATGGCTTCTTCGAGACCATAGTAGAGAGATGGTTTCTGAATTAAAACTTGATAGCATGTTTCGTATTCAAACTTTGTTACTTTTAAAGAAAGATGAGGCAATGAGTGGTTATGATATCGCTAAAGAACTAGAAAGAACTACAGGAAAAAAACCGAGTTCTGGAAAACTATATCCTTTCCTTCATGAACTACGAGAGAAAAAATACATTGAAGAAATTTCTGATGACTCTCATGGGGCGAGAAGTAAATCTAGCTATCTCTTAACTGATGATGGCTTCGAATTGGTTAGAGAATTAATAACGCGAATGAGTAATCTGCTTGAAGCACGATTAGAACAATTACTTGAATCATGCCATCACTGTGGAGTACAACTATATGATTCAAAAGTAACTAAACAATTTGATGGTAAGGAACTATTATTTTGTTGTGAACATTGTATGAGTGCCTTCATAGAGATGAAAAATAAAAATTAATCTTTTGGACTATGTTCTAATATTTTCCTTTAATTTTGATGTTTGCTACAATAATTATTATTCCCAGTTGGATTTTCAATTACAACAAAGCAAATTTTACAGTGCAGAAAATCTTCTGAGCAATCTTCACGGGATACATGATCTCTATTCATACATCTCCATTTTTCAACACCTGCATCTTCATAGCAATGTTCGTCACAATGGGCTAAATCCTGCCCCCATACTATTGTTATATCTTCTCCCACAGCTTTAATATCATTTTACAGTTTAATATAACTTATCCACTATCTTTGGGTTATGAATCAATTATCATAAATTTCTTTTCTTAAATTGGATTTAATTGTTAATTATTCAAATTTATCTCAATCAAATCTCTTTTTGTTAGGGATTGCCTACACAACGGACAAAACTTCTTTTCTTCAATCCATCCAAATAAATGATTTTGATGACCTCCACTTCTACAATGTTTACAAATAACCACCGTTTCATTTGATTTTGTCCATTTTTGAAAACACACAATACATTTCTCCTCATCCAATCTAGATTGTAAATCGATTAGCCACTGATTGAATTCTTCTGAAATTTCTTCTTGATCTGTACCCAATCTTGATTGAAAACCAATTAAAGCGTTTCGAATCGATTCTTTTCGATTTTCTGGTATTGTTTTACCTGCTATTCGGACTTCTTCTTGACTATCTATCTTTTCTAGATATTGATTTATTTGATTGTCAACACTTGTTTTGACCTTAGAAATTTTCTCCTGAATATTGAATTCTACACGTTTTTTTATTGCAGTGAATTTGGTTTTCAATCCACCAAGATTTGAACCACACTGGGGACAGAAGTTTATTTCTTTCTCAGATTGAAAACTGCAGTTTTTACATATATTCAAGTTATCACAACTTCTAATTAATAATATTTTTATTATCTGATTGTATTCTAGAAATTTCAGTATTTTAGAACCTCAGCTACTCACAAATATGTGATTTAACACTCAACATTTTAATTATAAATCAACTTGGTAATCTGTATGCTTGAAGTGATTGAAGTTCGAGAAGGAAACTTTGAGATCACTGATTTATTTGCATATGAAGATAGAAAAAGAATTATCCTGTATAGGCAATTGCTTCAAGGATCTGGTTTCATCTTGGTCATTTTGCTTCTATTGGTATTTTTAATGATTAAATTGATAATTCTCAAAATATTATTTATAATTGTCTTATTTGTTATGATAGGAGGAAGTGGATATATTATTTATCGTTTCTCTCAACAATTAACCGAAGATATTATCGGATTTGTGATAATATTTAATGAAGCTAAAATCTTACAAACCATTCGTGTTAGACGTTGGATAAAAGGAGAATTAGATGGATTCATTGAGGAAGAAATTCGTTTTAATCAAGCAATTGGTTTTCAAGTAATATTAGATGATGAGGGTATATTTTTGGTTGAAATCATTGTTGATCCTGATTTTCCAGGAACATCAGTTTTCAAGACATATGATATTTCTACCCTGGTAGAATTTATTCTTTTGTTTCAAAAAATTGCTCCAAATATGGATAAATGGTTTTACAAAACTATTGAAGGCGAAAATTGGTCAAATGAGCTAGAAGTTGAGTTAAATAATGAAATAGAAACATCCCGTATTCCTTGGCTTATCCGAAAATATTATGGATTTTAATTATTAATAACGATATATGGAAATCGGAACAATTGGAATAATAGGTGGAACAGGTAGTCAAGGATCGGGACTGGCCATTAGATGGTCTATTCAAGGCTATAACATTAGAATCGGTTCAAGATCTGAAGAAAAGGGAAATGCAGCTGCGAAAAAGTTTACAGAAATAGCAAAAAAGAATAATGTCTCTGCAGGGTCAATTGAAGGTGGGGATAATGAATTTGCAACAAAAAGTGATATCGTTGTTTTAGCAATTCCTGCTGATCAAGTGGATCATTTGTTAACTCCCCTCAACCACCATCTTGATGGTAAGGTAATATTGGACGTTACTGTCAATTTGAAATTTGGTAAATTTCCAAAAGCTGAACTATTTGAGGGTAAGAGTTCTTATGAATATGTTAGAGATCTTTTCCCGATGAGCAAAGTTGTTGCTTGTTTCAAAACAATATCAGCTGAAATGCTTAACTCGATGGAGGAGATGAATCAAACAGATTTTCAAATTTCACTGGATGAAGCAGCTCTCGAGCTAGCAAGTAAATTGGCATTAACAATCGGATTGACTCCCTTAAGGATTAAGGGTAAAGTTCATGCTCACACGATTGAACGTATGGTAGCGCTAGCCATTCAAATCAATAAAGGTTATCCAGGCTCTCATGCAGGATATTTAATGCAAAATGTTAATATTGAATAGAATTAATTTCTTTACAAACCATTGTCTTTTATTTTGTCTAAAGTTTCAGTAATCTCTTTCACTTTCAATTTCATTAGTTTGAATAATGCTAAAATATATTCTTTAGTTGTGTTATTTGGTATTTGAGCCATGAATTGTTTTGCAGAGTTTATATGTTTTTCAGACCAATCTAACACTGTCTTCATTTCATCTTTAAACGATTCTCTAAATTCTTTGATGTCTTGGTCAGATAAATTGTCTCTTCGTTCACGATAACTTTGAACTAGTTGGGGATTCTTTTCATATGCTAATATAAGAAAAGGGGTCTTCTTGTCTTCTCTTAAATCCCCTCCAATATCTTTGTCAGATTTGAAGTAATCATTCAAGTCATCTAATAACTGAAAAGCTTGTCCCAAATGCATACCCATGTCAAACATATCTTCTGATATTTGTTTTGATTGACCCGAAATATAAGCTCCAGCTGAGGCTGAAAAAGCAAATAATGGTGCAGTTTTACCTACAGTGGCTTTCATTGCCTCAGAAAGAGTAGGTATTTCATTGGATTCCGAAAGTCTCATTTCATCAATAACTGCGGATCCTATTGGAATTTCTACATTATATATTAAATCCTGCATGAATTTTAAAGCTAGATCAGGATATTTTATATGCTTATTCTCAATTGATCTAAGAATATGTCCATGAATAAGAGTGTGAAGGATATCACCTCCCACAATTGCAGTTGCAGTATTCCATTTTTCGTGAACTGTAGGTGCTCCTCTTCTTTCTTTCGCATGATCGATTACATCATCATGATAAAGACTCATTGTGTGAATTAACTCCAATGCCAATGCATGGGGCGCAAGATTTTCTTGAGATTCAAATGCTTGTGCAACTGCTAAAAACAACGCAGGTCGCATTTTCTTTCCACCAAGATCGTAATAATATTTTAGAATTTCTCTAATTGATTCATTTAATGGTGCGAGAAATTTTTTCATTTCATGGTCAAGGAGTTCATTAATTTGTGATTGAAATGAAACTAGTTTCTGAAGAATAGTTTTAGTCTCTATTTCATCCACATCCAAGTAACCTATTTGATTCAAATACTGATTGATCTTTAAGTATTCTAAACTAACATTATTTTTTATTATATTAAAATTTTAACAATATTTATTGAATAGTTTTCACAGAATTATAGAAAAAGATGAATTTAATCGATTTTGATTATTTTACAACCGGAAAGATCCAGCCATGACGGTCTTCTACCTCTCCATATTGGATTCCTGTTAATTCATTATACATTGATTGTGTAACCGGTCCAATTTCATTGTTATTAATTTCAAGAATCTCATCTTTGTACTTAATTTTCCCTACAGGGGCAATACTCGCTGCGGTTCCTATACCAAATATTTCAGTTAGATTACCTGATTTAATTGCTTCAACAATATCGTGAATATTCAAAGCTTTTTCTTTAATGGGTATACCTAAATCATTAGCGAGGGTGAGTACTGAATTTCTTGTAATTCCAGGTAATATGGTTCCTGTCAATGGAGCTGTATAAATTGTTTCATCTAAGACAAAAGC
>MDVR01000136.1 GCA_001940725.1 Candidatus Heimdallarchaeota archaeon LC_2
GTTCCAATGCAGCTTCAATTATGGCACGAGTTTGCATTATAGTTATTTCAGGAAAAAGTAAACCAAGTCGACAACCTCTCAATCCAAGCATAGGATTGGATTCTTGATAAAACAGCACCTTCCGCAAAATATTTGTATTCACATCGGTCGACACAGGATTCAAAATCTGTACCCAAATCCTCTCCCGAATCTCAAGTTCTTTCGGTAAAAATTCGTGCAATGGAGGATCAAGTAACCGAATTGTCACAGGCCTATCACCGGCAACTTTGAAGAGCTCTATAAAATCATGTTTCTGTATTTCAGCCATTTTATCCAAAGCTTTGAGTCTATCCTCCTCAGTCTCAGCCAAAATCATCTGTTGCATAAGTTCTAATGAATCAAAGAACATATGCTCGGTCCTAGCCAATCCAGTTCCCACCGCTTTGAAATCAAGTGCAATCTGAGTGTCTCCACCCTTATCTGCATTTGTCCGAACCTTGATTTTGGCAAAATCATCAGCCCAATCTAATACCTGTTGCAATTCAGGTGATAAATCAATCGGATTTAAAATGGGTAAACAACCTTTGTAAATCATACCTTTGTCAAACACATCTACTGAGATCACATCACCGGTTTCAATCAAGCTACCATCCTTTAATCTAATATTTTTACCAGTCAAATCCATTTTTGATGAACTAGCACCAACTATTACTCGTTTTCCAATTTGTCTTCCGACCAACGCTGCATGAGATGTCAAACCTCCTGTCATAGTCACAATTGCAGAAGATGCAACCATACCATGGAAGTCTTCAGGACTAGTTTCCTTCTTTACCAGAATAAGATTTGGTACTTTCTTTTCTCCTTGCATTCTCCATTGAGTTACTTCAAATGGTGGATTTACACCATCTTTCACAATTGCCTCTGCAAGATCAGAATCAAATACTACATGGCCACAAGCAGCACCAGGACCCGCAGGTAATCCCTCACCAATTATTTCTGCTTGCTTGGTTGCTGCATCTTTGGTAATTTGAGGAAGTGTCATTGATTTTAATTTGTGCTCAACATCTGGTACATCATAATACTCGTGTGTATTCTGAAACTTCCACAAAATTGAAGGAAATAAACTTGCTTCAACATCTCGGGGTGTAATACGTAGAACTGCTTCCTCTTTAGTAATTAGTCCTTCTTCAACCATATCAACTGCAATTTTGGCAGCTGCAGCTCCCGTTCTTTTGCCAGTCCTTGTTTGGAGAATGAAAAGTTGGCCATCTTCAATTGTGAATTCAATATCCTGCATATCCTTGTAGTGAGTTTCCAGATCTTTCGATAATTTTACTAAGTCAGTATGAGCACTTTCAATTTCATCTTTTAATTTATCAAAAGGTTGAGGTGTACGAATACCGGCAACTACATCTTCACCTTGTGCATTTAGTAAATATTCACCAAAAATCTCATTAACTCCTGAAGCTGGATTTCGAGTGAATAAAACTCCAGTACCACTATTATCATTTAGATTTCCGAATACCATTGATTGTACATTCACTGCCGTCCCAATATCATGTGGAATATTTTCGTGAGTCCTATAATCTATGGCCCGTTTATTGTTCCAAGACTTGAAAACAGCTTGAATTGCCATGTCTAATTGTTTTTTGGGTTCTTGGGGAAACGGTTTTCCAAAATCTTTTGCATATAATTCAAGATACTTCTCGATTAATTTATCAAGTTGCTCCTCATTCAATTCATTATCTTGGGTAACGTTAGCATCTTTTTTTGCATTTTCAAGTGCATCTTCAAATTCATGAATTGGTAGATTGTGAACTACATTTGAAAACATCATTATTAATCTACGATAGGAATCTTTGACAAAGCGTCCATTATTGCTTGATTTACTGAGGTTTTCAACATTATCCTTTGTAAGACCTACATTAAGTACGGTATCCATCATACCTGGCATGCTGACTTTAGCTCCAGATCTAACAGAGACAAGTAATGGATTTGATTCGTTACCAAATTTTTTACCTGATATTTTTTCTATTTGTTCTAATGATTGTAATACCCTTTCCCAAAGCCCAACTGGATATTTTTCCTCATTATGTAGAAAATCGATACATGTTTGTGTTGTTATTGTAAAGCCTACAGGGACATTTAATCCTAATTGTGACATTCGAGCTAGATTAGCTCCTTTGCCTCCTAATACTTCTGATTCTGGCTTACTTTCTGAAAATAAGAATACTCTTTTACTCATGACTGAACCTCAAAATCTCTGAGTGCTTGGGAATGGATCAATTCAATTTTTTTTTAAGATCTCCGTTAATCCTACTGAATATCAAGATCAGTTGGAAATAAATTCAAAAAATATCAGAAAATTTGGTTACTTGACTAGTTTCTTAGAATAAAATTGGATTAATGAACGTGACGCATTCACTTCACTTATTCAAAAGTTGCGCTGAATATCAGAGCATGAATCATGTTTATATATAACCCTACAGATATATATTTGTGAATAACGAGGGGATTAACACTGATTGTCAAATTAGTTGAATTTAAGATAAATTTCCTAAGGGAATGGTTGTTTAGAACTGCAATGTCTGATGGAATGCTATCTGATGATGAGTTGAATTTATTATTTTCAATAGAATTAAATCTTACGATTTTACAAAATGTTATAACAAAGGCCTATGAAGACCATATTATTGATGAATATGAGAGAGATAAAATTGGAAAGATTATAGACCAAATTAAAGATGATGCCATCTCATCCGCGAAATTTGATGATTGCATTACACAAGAAGATGGAGTATTATTAACGATATTGCAGCATGTATTGATAGACTTTCAAAAATTATTGTTAAAAGGGATGACATAGTGCTGAAATTGTCTTACTTGGATTTAAATTAATTTACAAATTAGTAATAAATTATAAAAAGAATGAAATATGACAAATGAGGTACTTTTATCTGTGAAATACGGGATCAATAGGGACAACCTGGTGGTTGGGAACAGTTGGTCCTTGGAGAGAGGATCTAACTTTGAAAGAAATGGTTGAGAGAGGACCAAAGTGAGTTGTTAAGCATCAAGGTTTCATGCTTTATCAAATGTAGAAAAAAATCAATGATAACGAAAACCCTTGACACTATTTTATAGGATTATCAAAAAGATAAGCCAAATTATCCTATCATTTTGATCACATAAGTAAAATCAAACTACAGGTACTAATTATTGTGCTACATTGAAAGTTAGTAAAGGTAGACGAACTAAGGCTTTTTTAATTATGTTAAGTATCGTATGTATAGAAACTAGGAAGATACATTATGTCACAAGAACAAACCTCCGTTAATCTTAAATCAGATACTCCATTTGTAACCGTTTCTGAAACCGCTTTAAAAGCTGTTAGAGACGTCATACAACAACAAGATAAAGAAGAATTATTTCTGAGATTATTTGTTCAATCTTCAGCCTCTGGAGTTGGATTTGGAATGGCCCTCGACACACGTCGAAGTGATGATGACCATACATGTTTTTATGAAGGAATTGAAGTAGTAATTGACAGAATTAGTTTTCCTTATCTTGATGGGGCAAATGTGGATTTTGTTGAAGGTGAAGAAAAATCAGGCTTCCAAGTTACCAGTCCTAATGAACATTTAATGAACAATGCCTCAGGATGCGGTAGCTGTGGTGGAGATGCCGGTTGCTGTTAGATAAATCACGCAATAAATGTTGAAAATAATTTAATAATAATTATATTTCATTTAATTAGTTTTGAGCTAAACGTAATGCAGTTGATACTTGACCTCTATGAGTTGATAAATGCTCGATAAAATGATACAGTAACCATGTATATTCAAATTCTTTTCCAGATCTTTTTGAGGTCCACTTTTTAGTCAAATCGTCTTGTGTCAAGCTATTAATGGTTTCTAGATGTCTGGATTTGGATCGCTTGAAAGCTTCTCTTAATCCTTCTATAGTAACATCAAATTCTTTTTTCTCATCTCCCTCCTTTTCAAGAAGATAGGTAGCCATTAAATACTCAGATGAAGTCATGTGCATTAATTTTTTACCTATGGAGTCATCATCCCCAATTTTTGTCTCAAGCAAATCGTTAGATAATTTATCCAATAACTCATTGATATTTTTGTGTTCTTGTTCGATTGAGAACTTGACAAATTCAAATACGTCCATTATTTTAGTATTTAAATATGGCAATTTAAACTTTAGAACCTTAAACTAATAGTAAAATAAACAAATAATTCAAAACCTATATTTTTACGAAGAAATCTATATTAATTGGCTCTGTCTACATTAAATAGATGGGTGAATTCAAAGTAATACGAGATGACCCAAAACTTCCTGTGTATTTTTCACAACCAGAAGGTGATGGACCTTTTCCTGCAATAATTTTGTTCATGCATCGACCAGGATTAGATAAACCTCAACAAATCGTCTGTGATGACTTAGCAAAAGCTGGCTATCTCGTTGCAGGAACAGATGCTTACCGAGATGGTGAATTGGATCAAAACAGTTATAGTGATGATACAATTTTTCAGGATTTTCTATATGTACTTGAATACTTAAAAAATCTAGAAATTGTTAATAATAAAAAAATTGGAACAATAGGATTTTGCATGGGTGGAAGACATGGATACTTGGCTGCAGCTTGGTATTCAGAAATAAAAGCAACAGTGTCATTCTACGGATTCCCTACTCGTGGAAATGATTCTTCGGATACACCTATTGATTTAGTTTCTGAATTTAAGGCCCCGGTTCTTGGTATATTTGGAGAAACGGACCCTATGATACTTATGGAGGACGTTAATTCGTTTAGAGAAGTATTAACTGCCTCATCCACTTATCACAATGTAACAGTGTTTGAAGGTGTAGGTCATGGATTTCTTAATCCATCGTCACCGCGTCATGAAGAAAATGCCGCTGCTACTGCTTGGTTGATAACTTTAGAACATTTCAGAAAATATTTATCAATGAATAATTAATCTAATTTATCGGATAATATTTTGTCTAATATGCTATTGATAGGATCTGCAACTTCGATGAAAAACTCTTCTAACTGAGGATCCTCACCTAATAAGCCTAGATTTAATTTTGTATTAAAATCAATTCGCCCTCCATTGATCAAACCGTGTTTTTCTAAGTTTGTATCCCATTTTTGTAGAAATGTTTCTAACAGATTTTTGTCTTCATCATTTGCTGGGACAAAAATTTGATTCCACATATAGTAATCTTTTCGAGGTTTTATATCACGCAAAACTCGGTACATTTCTCCAATAAAATGCTCGGCAGCACCTAAACCATAAGTCGCAGGTCGTATTATCATTACCGATGTATCTGCCAAAACCATATTATTAACCGAATTTAGAGATGTTCCTGATTGATTATCCACAATAACTAAATCGTAACCTGCTTCATGCAATCTTTGTTCTCCGTCGATTGATCGTTTCAATGCTTGTTGCCACCAATCTTTGGATTTCCATCCTAAGAAATTTTTCCCAACTTTTGGTGTGGGACTATAGATAACATCAAGATTAGGAATTTGGGTTTTATGTGGGAGTACCTTCACATCATCGACAGTTTCCTCGAGAAAATCAACCCAAGTTGAATCCATTTTGGTAGGTTTTAATAAA
Organism: Candidatus Heimdallarchaeota archaeon LC_2; assembly: GCA_001940725.1. The sequence continues at coordinate 5,616 of MDVR01000136.1, forward strand.
TGCATCAAAGAGGGGGCTTCTAAATCTGCATCAATAATTACGGTTTTTATATTCCGCTTGGCTGCAGCAATAGCTATCATCACAGAAGTTATGGTCTTCCCATTACCTCCTCTAGTAGAGTATACTGTAATTGTACCAACTTTCAGATTCAGCAATCACCTCGGAACTATCCATATCAAACCATCGCGGTTTTCAATTTCAACTAATCCTGCTTGTTCTAAGGTTTTTAATATATTCTTATCATCAATATCATCAATTGGTAATCCTTTAGGATGCAATATTATCTTTTTTACTATTTTTGCAATATTTTCAGGTAATGAGGCAATTAAGCCAATATCATATAAACTATTACCCTCAAATAATTCAGACAATTTGAATGCCTCGGTAATATCGTTTTGGATTATATGGAGTTTTTTTATGATGTGTTGACGAACATCCTCAGAAATAGTACCAGTGACCGTATCTCCAAAATCTAAATCCAATACATTATTTCTGATAATATTTTCTACTTGATATTCAAAGGCTCTAAATTCCTGTTTTTTATTCGCGGGAATGATTATACATGTAATATGTGTCCCTTTACCAGTTGAAAAACTAGATCCAGGAATTGGTTGTTGAATTAAATCTTCAATAAGAAAATATCCATCATACTCTTCTTCAAGTTCTAATTCCGGTATAGGGACTGGGCCATGAAGCTTCCTAGTTGGAGATCCTGAATTCCCCAAACCTGCAGTGATAATTAATCTAGCTGCTAGTAGGTTACCTGAATTTGAATTAAATATCCCTTTATTAGTATCTCCAATGTAAACAGGGCCTAAAGATTGTAAATTCGCAATTGAACAAACCTCTATTACCTCGAGAGACACTATAATAGTATAGATATTACAAACTATTTTACAGTTTTCAGTATTCAATATTATTCCGTTAAATCCTAATATGAAATTTGGCTGTGCATAAAAACTCAGAATCTTTAATTATTTGAAATCAAAAGAACTTTCAGCAATATTACGAAATTAGTAAAATGTATATGTAACCCCCTCAGGAAAATTCACAAGTTGTTGTTTTTTGAAATACATTTATTTTAATTATGAATGAACTAAATTCATTGAGAATTAAAGAATTTTTAGTTAAATTGCTGCCTGGATTCCTTATCCGTTATTTTGCTAGACCTTATGTGTCAGGAGATTCTATCGAGAAGGGTATTGCAAAAGCCGATGATCTTTGGTTAAAAAGAAAAATTTCTTCCACCCTGGATTTATTAGGAGAAGAGGTATATTCAAAAGAAGAAGTAGAAGAAAATGTGACTGTGTATCTAGAACTTCTGGATAAACTCGAAGGGAAAAATTATGTCACAGTTAGTTTGAAACCTTCAAGCTTGGGATATAATGATGGGATTGAATATTGTCAAGAAATAATCGAACGAATATTAATCAAAGCCAAAGAAGTCAACATACCAATAACACTTGATATGGAAGATTTTAATTTTACAGATGATACATTAATAATTTACAAAAATCTTCTGAGAAAATTTCCTAATTTTGGAACAGTAATTCAATCTAGATTATTTAGAACCCAAGATGATATTCTCTCTTTAAAGGAACATCCAGGACGTATTAGGCTATGTATTGGAATCTACAAAGAAGACAAAGATATTGCATTAACAAACAAAGCCGAAATGAAACAAAAACTTGTCGAATTTGCTGAGTTATTAATCAATCAGGGAAATTATGTTGAAGTTGCCACACATGACAGCAAAACTTTGGAAGAAGTATTAGCATTAGCCGAGGAGAACTCGTGGACTTCTGATCAATTAGAATTTCAACAATTAATGGGTGTTCCAATGTCAAAAATGCAAACAAAGTTATTAGAAAAACACTCTGTAAGGCTGTATGTACCTTTTGCTACACATTGGGATAAAGCTTTACCCTATTTAAGACGAAGAATGATAAACAACCCTGGAATGGGGATATATGTTCTTAAGAATTTATTCAAGAAATAATCTAAACTTCAATTATCTTAGCAGGTGCAAGTTTACAACTAAAATGCCTAAGTATCTCTGGTTCATCAATAATTTGTAAACCTGTAATTTTATCTTTCCTACTTTTAATCTTCTTTAATATTTCAATAATATAATCGAAATGGGCTTTTTCGTAAGTCCTCCGAGGGATGGTTAATCGCACAAGTTCCATTTGAGCTGGAATAAATTCTCCATCCTCTTCTTTCCCAAACATTAGAGAACCTATTTCAACAGTTCTTATTCCCCCTTCAAGATAAATTTCACAAGATAAGGCTTGAGCTGGGAATAGATGGCTTGGAATATGTGGTAAAAATGCTTTTGCGTCTATGAATGCTGCGTGACCGCCTGCAGGGAGCATTACTGGAATACCTTCCTCATTCAAACTATTCACTAGATATTCAATTTGATTAATTCGATGTTTTACAGCTGAGGTGGTTAATGCCTCCTCAAGTCCAGTTGCAATTGCTTCTAAATCTCTGCCAGCTAACCCCCCATAAGATGGGAATCCTTCAAATAATATTAATCTTTCACGTAATATATTTGCAAATTTAGAGTCTCGTAAAGCTAAAAATCCCCCGATATTTACAAATGCATCTTTCTTTGCGCTCATCCAAGCACCATCAGAATATGAGGTAGTTTCTAAAGCAATTTCAGTTAGAGTTTTATGTTTGTATCCTTCTTCTCTTTGTTGAATGAAGTAAGAGTTCTCAATAAATCTTGCAATATCTAAAAAGAAAGGAATGCCTTGATCTTTTGCTATATTTGAAACTTCCTTAATGTTTGCCATTGATACTGGCTGCCCACCACCTGCATTATTAGTAATAACTAATGTAATGGCAGCAATATGATCATCATTCTCTTTGAACCATTTATTTAATTTTTCAATATCCATATTTCCCTTAAATGGGTCAAGATTTGATGCGTCTTTAGCAATGTCTGATACAAGATCAATTGGTTTTGCATCATTATAGAGCATGTGACCTATTGTTGTATCAAATGATTGGTTCGATATAACAACAGAATTTGGAGCTTCTCTTAAAATATGACCAAATAAGATATTTTCAGCCGCTCTTCCTTGATGAGTGGGTAAAATCTCTTTAAATCCAGTTATTTTTTGAATGGTATCTCGGAATCTAATAAAACTTTTAGCATTTGCATAGCTTTCATCACCTCTCATCATATCTGCCCATTGGTTTTGTGACATAGCTCCAGTTCCTGAATCGGTCAATAAATCAATAAAAATATCTTCAGCTTTAAGATTAAATAAGTTAAAATTCGCAGCTTCCAATGATTTGATTCTTTGTTCTACAGAGGGTAATTCTATAGGTTCTATCATTTTAATTCTATATGGGGGTGGGGGATATGATACCATCATGATTGAATAATTACTAACTAAATTATAGTTTTGCCATTAGGTTATTTTCATTGCACGATTTTACTATAATAATATTACTTGACTTCAATTGTAATATCTCTTAAGCAATGAATGAATATATAAGGTCAGATTCAAGGTGAATACCATGGGAGATGAAATAGCAGATTTTGACAATATATGGGATTATTCAAATCCCAAAGAAACAGAAATACAATTCCGAGATATATTATCTAGAAAGAAATTGGAAGATAATAAATCATACTACCTTCAGTTACAAACCCAGATAGCACGAACTCTTAGTTTACAACAAAAATTTGATGAAGCTCATCAAGTATTAGATGAGGTTGAAACTCAATTGACAGAGGATTATAGCTTGGAATGGGTAAGATATTTACTTGAAAGAGGGAGGAGTTTTAATTCTGACAATCAAAAAGAACAAACCGTACACCTATTCAAACAAGCATATGAAATTAGTTCAAATTTAGGTCTTGATTTCTTTACAGTTGATGCAGCTCATATGTTAGGGATTACTGATCAACCGGAGTTCCTAATTGAATGGAATGAAAAGGCAATTCAAATCGCGGAAAATTCTTCAAGCGAAAGAGCACGAAATTGGCAGGGATCTCTTTTGAATAATCTTGGTTGGACACATCATGACAAGCAAGAGCATGAGGTAGCATTGGGTTTATTTGAAAAAGCCTTACAATTTAGAGAAAAACAAGGTAAATTGGAAACCATATTAATTGCAAAATGGAGTGTTGCTAGAACATATCGATCATTGAACCGCATTGATGAAGCAATAAAACTACAACTGGAAATTAAAAGTGAAAGATCTATTAACGATTTAGCCCTTGGTGGTTACAATTATGAAGAGTTAGGTGAATTATTCTTGCTGAAAAACGATAAAAATCAAGCAAAAGATTATTTCAAGGTTGCATTTGAGGAACTATCAAAAGATATTTGGTTAACAAAGAATGAATCTCAAAGATTAGAAAGAATCGAATTATTATCTTCTAGTTAGAAATTACTCTAATTTCTTCAATATCTGACTTTTTGCCAATTACCAAATCACCATACGTTCCGTCAAATCCAAGTGGGGAAAATGAAAAGAGACCTGCTTTAATTTTAGAAATGTTTTCCATTATTTTTTTATTGATATTAAACTTATCCAGTTTGATATTTTTAGTCCACAAATTAGCCTCTGGACCAATTTCTTCAATTATACTGAGATAAGCCTTGATGGCAGTTTTACTTGTAAGAGTTTTAATCCCCAGTGATTTACAAACAATTTCGATTAAGGGTATCATTGTAACATAATTCCTTTTCGGCCCCTCACCCAATTTTCTTGCTCGCCCCTCCATTTGAACTGAACTTATCTCATAGGCTCGTTGGAGGACACCAACTGTTAATTCTTTTTTGCATATTGGACATAAATCATTCTTTGGCACATGCTTTGGAGAGAAATAGCAATACTGGTTTTTTTCATGAACACCTGGTTTCTTTCTTTCAGATCGATGACCTGTTAAGAAATATCTACCTTCAGCTGGATGAAACTCAGTAGTACTGATTACTTTGTTTTTACGTATGCTATTAATAATATTAGAATAATCAAACTTATTCACGTCCAAGGTGGTAAATTCTCTCCCGACCCGATTTAATGCTGCTGAATGGGCATCAGCGTTACTGATTAGCGTTCGATTATCAAGTTCTGGAATTAGCCCTAAAATCCATGGATCTGCACTTAACCCTGTCTCAATGGCATTTATTCTAGTATCAGCCGATCCAAAAAATTCACTGAGAAAATTTATTCGTTGATTAGATCCATATACTCCTTCAGGAGTCATTATATGTGCAGGAATTAATTCAATCAAAGGGTCAAGATCTAATATTTTGTGTACTTTAGTTTCGATTTCCTCAATAGAATCATTCACTATGAATGGTCGGGCCATTTTTTCATGTGAGACCTTGAATTGATCTAGTAGATCATTATATTCTTTGATTCTTGTGAAGTCTGGAAAAAATATAATCACATGAGCTTTTTTCTTTTTTTTACTATTTGGCGTAGGTCCAGTAAAAATTACTTCAGTTTGAAGCAGGTATTTCGGTTCTTCGAGTTCCAAATTCTTTGTTAGAGGATTGATAATGTTATTCTTATATTTAAATATACCAGAAGCAATTTCCTCCAACTCTGTTTCTAAAAACTTTCTCCATGGTCCAAACTGACAATCACCCGTACCTAATAAATTAACACCTTTTAAAGGTGAGAATGTGGATGATTCATGAAATCGTTTGGTCATTTTAGTATGGGCCTTTGAATCATCCTTGCTGACCCCACCAGCACCACCTGCAAAAATGCTATGAGCATGTAGATCAGCATGTACTTCCATATATTTTTCAAGAAGTGTGTGCTTAAGATGATTAGGAATTAAATAATGATATAAATGAAAATTATTGCTTATTTTCAGTAAATTTCAAGGTTAACAATTATGTATTGCAGAGAGATAATGAATAAATTAACACGTACCGTGTATATTAATCTAAAAATACCACTTGAACTTTAATAATGAATAATCTAAGAAGTAACTATGCTTGTTTTTGCTGTTTACATCATTTCTACTGATGGACGGCCTTTGCTAATTGAACGATTTACAAAGGATGAAGAGATGCCTTCTGATGTTCTCCTTTGTGGTCTTCTGGCAACAATTCAATTATTGTCTGAGGAATTAACTGGTGAACCAGGAAGTGCAGAAAAATTCCAACTCAAAGGATATATCTTCCATTTGAAGTCATTTTCAAATAAATTCCAAGTTGTTGTAGCCTCTAATTTTGATGAATGTCCCGATGATTTATTAGAAAACTTAGGCTTAAGATTTTATAAGAAATACTCGCAAGAATTAGAGAACTGGAAAGGTGATCAAACCAAGTTTTCAGATTTTGGAGGTACTATAATCGAACAGCTTAAAGGAAAATATAAGATTGATATTTCGAGGTCATTGGATCCTAAAAAGAGATTGGATACGATGAGTATTTTATCTTTACCAAAATCTATTCAGGACACTGCATTAATTGTGGTCATGCTAGAACACGCTACTGTTTCAGAAATGGAAAAGTTTCTAAATAAAAAACCAGCACAAATTGAAAAACATCTGAAGGCATTGCAACAAGATGGGTATATCGGTGTTGAATTGATGGCAGATGAAATTTATTATTATATAATTTCCAATTAACTATTAATTATGAATTATCTTTTTCCATTTTGATATCCTCAGATACTACACCACCAGTTAAATTTGCTAATCTACTCGCAGCTTCTTGAGCGTCTGATAAATTTAACCACAATCCTAGTCTTACAATTTCAGAACCACTTAATCTCAAGTGATATCCTCCAACTTCGCTTCCCTTGATTGTAAAATTCTGTGTTTCTACGTTTATTGAGATCTCTTGCCAACCAATTTCCATTGTATTCGGGAAACCTGTTTTATAGTGTAATATCTTATTTTCAATTTTGATATTGCACCAAGGTTTCATCAATTCCTTTCCTTTTCTTACGATCCTTGTATGCATCAAATATAACATTGGGAAAATAAATCCAATGAAAAATGAAATTGAGAGAATATTGAATTTTTGACTTGTCATAAACACCAAGCCAATTGTAAACAATGCTCCAACTAAAATCTGACCTGAGAAACTACCAGTCCATAATGAACCCAAGACTCTCATTGATGGGGATCTTTCTAATTGAAAGGAAAATTCATTATCTTTTTTCGTCATTTTATCACTTCCCAAATAATTTTCCGAATAAACCCCTTTTCTTCTTCTTACCTTCAAGTTCAGGGTTTATCTCAACGTTAATCTGATCCACCTTGCTATTTATCTGAACTGCGTCAATTGTTGTCAAAATAAATTTTTTAATTTCAATATGATTTGTCAAACAATTATCCTTTACAGTATTGTAATAGCTCATATAAACTTCTCCCTGAATGTCTTCTAACAATTTAAGTGCCTCAAACAATGATAAGGATTTAAAAAATTTCATTGAACTAGAATTAATTGTTGACTGTAATTTCTCATTATTTTTTGCATTAAACTCGATATGAGCCTTTATCTGGAGAAAATAATTGTCTGAAGTCTCAATGGGTGCATTTGATTTATAAATGAAATGAGCAATCTCAGTCAAAGTGGGTCAGTTCTCGATTCAGCAATATATACAAAATAATTATGGTTGAGCTTCCTAAGTTTTCTTAATAATTCAATAATCCTTCTTACCCAAGAATTGAATATATTAAGAAATGAAAATACATTCAATCTTTTATGTACAGAATACATTAAAATTACCTTTACCTCTTTTTTTCATATGGATTTGAATACAATGAAGGAATATATAGTCAGATATTACAATGTTTATTCTACGGGTAATCTTAATGAATTTCGTGAAATCTGTGTAAATCCAGATAAAGAGATTGAAGCTTATTCCAATTTTGTTCAAGCATTTGCTGATATGAGTTTAAAGGCAACCAATATTATTGCAGAAGGTAGCCAAGTGATAACTCAATGGGATGCAAGTGGGACCCATATTAACACATTTTTTGGGAAAGAGGCAACGTATAATGAAATTAAAATAACGGGAGTGGATGTTTTTCAGTTTGAAGAAGATAAAATTGGCAATCACGTAGCAATTATTGATTGGTTGGAAGTTGCAAAACAACTTGGTTTAGAGCGATTTGATGAAATACCTTATTAAGTTGGGTTTTTGATTTTGCAAGTCATGAATATTTTTCAATTAGTTGTTTAATTCCGTTTATCAATTTATCAACATCTTCAACAGATGTATAGGGAGCCATTCCAGTTCTTACCCATCCACCCTGATTATTCAATTCAAGTAATTCTCCAATTGTTTCAGCGTAGAAGTGACCATCTCCAGCAAATACAGAATGCTCTTCAGCAAGATATTTACAAATTTCCTTTGGACTATGACCATCAATTCTGAAGGCTATTGTTGGAGTTTTTCTTACATCTACTTCTGCTTGAAACATTTTAATCTCTGGAATTTCAGATAAAACATTACGTAATTTATCAGCAAGCATATCCTCATACTCTTCAATCCTACTGAAAGCACTAATTATTTTCTCTCTCCTAGTTTCTCCCTCTCCCAAACTTGCTAAGAAATCGATTGTGGGAATAAGAGCTGCAATCCCCTCATGATTCGCAGTACCTGTCTCTAATTTCCCTGGGACATCACTCGGAGCAGGATTTAATCTATATACATCTAGAGTTTCAAACAATTCTGTCCGAATACCCACAATTCCAACGTGGGGTCCAAAGAATTTGTAGGCAGAGCAAAATATCATATCTGCTAATAATTCATCTCGTCCCATTACAACATGAGGTGCTGAATGTACTGCATCTACAGCCACTAAAGCACCAACTTCTTTTGCTCGCTCAGCAATTTTTCTAACATCGTTGATGGTTCCAACACCATTTGATGCATGACCAATTGCTACTAATTTGGTTTTCTCATTGATAATCTGAGAAAGATCACTCAGATCTAGGGTAAAAGTTTCAATATCTAATCTTATCCAACGGATAGTTACTCCATGTTCTTCAGCGGCTATCCTCCATGGATCAACATTTGCTCGATGATCCAATTCTGTTACAACTATCTCATCCCCCTCTTTCCAATTCCTTGCTAAAGCTCTTGAAACTGAAAATGTTAATGTTGTCATGTTGGGTCCAAATGCAATTTCATCTTGATCAAAGCCCATAAAGTCCGCCATTGCTTTGCGAGCATTGGCCACATACTCTCCAGTCTCTTGACTTGTAATGAAACTGCCTCCTTGATTGGCATTGCTATTAGTCGAGTATTCAACCATGGCATCGATCGATGATTGCACCATTTGTGAACCAGCTGGACCGTCAAAAAATGCGATTTGTTTATTATTATATAATCTCTTTAAAGCTGGGAATTGCTCTCTGATTTCATTAATTGGATACTCTTGAATTGAAATAGATATCGACCTAATTTTCCAATAGAGAGTAATTTTTAGGATTTGTCATTTTACTTCAATTAGAAAAAGCATTGTTATTCGAATCTAATAAGTAATACATATTGTACCAAAATCGAAAAAAAGAACACTGTTATTATCCAACCAGTTTGATATCATATTTTCGATCCGATACATTGGATTGCATTTGAATAGTTGTTAGTAAATCAAATAATTCTCTTTCCACAGGATAATCCTCTTCTGAGTTCCAAGTCCTGCAGAACAGCATCGCATATCTATTTTTTAATTTCTCCAAACCATGAAAATGAACTTGTATACGACTAATATCCGCAAAAATTGCTAACTCGTATAATTTTTTCTTATGTTGGGTGATATTTGATTTATCAACTTCTGAAATATCGTATTCCAAAAATTTACCAGAGGTTTTGTAGCTCTTTCCCCTTTTTGGACTACGTATTGGTGGGACATCAAATTGATTATGAAAATTAGAAATGATTGATTCAGTATTGGAAATCATGTTTAAAATATAAATTAAATTATATTTAAGTGAAAGTATTATCCACATAGATACTGAATTAATTTTCTTACTTCCAAAACATCTTCAGTGAGCGAATTATGGATATTATAGTCAATTTATAATAAAAGCATAAAGAGAATTAATTTTGCACCAAAAAAGTAAATTAATATGTTTCTCTGTATTTAATAATTCGAATGAAAACAATAGGTCTAATTGGTGGTATGAGTTGGGAATCGTCGTTAGAATATTATAGAATAATTAATGAAGTTGTCAAGCATAGACTTGGTGGAACTCACTCAGCTCGTAGTATTATGTATTCTGTTAACTTTGAAGAAATTGAGAAATTACAAAATAGTGGAGACTGGGACAGATTAACTACAATTATGACAGATGCAGCTCTGAGTTTAGAAAAAGCAGGAGCTGATATTATTGTTATTTGTACTAATACCATGCATAAAGCCGCAGACAAAATTCAAGAGAAAGTTTCAATACCAATGTTACATATTGTTGATCCAACTGCAAAAAGGATCAAATCAGTTGGAATTAGTAAAATAGGGCTCTTAGGTACTAAATTCACAATGGAACAGGATTTTTTTAAAGGTAGACTTATTGAAAAACACGGTTTGGAAATTATTTTACCTGATGAAAATGAAAGAAAAGTTATTCATGATATAATTTACTCGGAATTAGTTTTGGGAGAAATTAAAGAAGAATCAAGAGAGAAATTTAAATTGATAATAAGCAATCTAAAGAGAAAGGGTGCTGAGGGAGTAATATTAGGATGTACAGAAATAGGATTGTTAATTAAAAAAGAAGATGTTGAAATTCCCATATTTGACACTACTGAACTTCATGCAATTGCTGCAGTCGACTTTGCCTTGTAAAAATAATAATCTTCATAGAAGTAATTTTAAAAAAACAAAAAAATGCACGAGCCGGGATTCGAACCCGGGTTTGACGAAAATTTGGTACACAACCAAATCTTTCACGTCCGTGGCAGGGACATATTTTGTTTATATAGATTTCAGAACTTTATATATTTAGAAATGAATTTAGAGGATGAATTTGAAGATGAATATCAAAATTTTACTTCAAAAAAGAGGAAAACACTCTATTTGGATCAAGAAACTGATGAACGTTTAATTGATGAAATTGAATTACTAGGTGATGATTTGGATAATCCTCTAGAAATTAGAGATTCACTACCTGATGAATCAAATTCAAAAATGGGGAAACGATGGAATGAAGATGAAATAGATTTCGTTCAAAGTAACTATTTGAACAAGACTGATGAGGAAATAGGTTTAGTCTTACATAGAAGTACACAATCTGTTGAGACAAAAAGAAAGCGATTAGGATTTACTATTCTAAATTCAGAATACGATTTTTATGGCAATAAGATGCCATCAAACATGAATAAAAAGTGGAAAACTTCAGATACGATATTTCTCATAAATAATTATCAAACGATGAATGATGAAGAAATTGCAAATCAAATTCAAAGATCTCCAAGGGCTGTTTCAACAAAGCGTTTGTTATTAGGATTGAAGAAAAATAATTTGAACATAAAGAATTTAAATGATATTTCTGACAAACCAGTTTTGGTAGAATCTACAAAAACTGTGATTTTAAAAACCCATGGTGCATCTAGTGCACAACGAAAGTGGTCAAGTGAAGAAATAAAATACATCAAAAATAATTATTTAATCGTTGATGATATGACACTTGGACAAACTATTGGTAAGTCTTCAAGGTCAATTGCAAATAAAAGAAGAGAATTAAATTTATACCGTAGAGATCCTGAAATAAATAAACGGAAAAATATTGATAAATCATTTTTTAAAACCTGGACCAGAGAATCTGCTTATGTAACAGGTTACATTCAAGGAGATGGTAGTCTAGAACCCAAATTTCGACACTTTGCTATCCATTCAAAAGACAAGCAGATTATTAAAGATATAAAATCTGCAATGCAAAGCCAACATAAAATTGGAAAATATAATACTAGTAAAGGTGAAACAATGTATCGATTAGCTATAAGCATTCGGGAAATGTATGAAGATTTAGTTAATTTAGGATTGGTTCCCAACAAATTTGACAAACTAGAGTTTCCATCAATACCGCAAGATAGATTTTGGGATTATATCAGAGGTTATTTTGATAGTGATGGTGGTGTTGCTAAAAACGTTGAAAGCGTATCATTTTATAGTTCTAGCCGATCTTTCTTGAATAGACTTCAAATTGAATTTTATAAACGCGAGATAGACTCAACTCTTGATCCTCCAAAATCAAATAATGTTAGTGTTCTTAGGATTATATCTGGTCAAATGGGAAAAGAACAATTTTACAAGAATTTATATGATGGAGAGACCTTGAGCTTAAAACGGAAAAAGAAACGATTTGAGGATAAATTTAATTGATCTAAAGAATAAAAATGAATGCACGAGCCGGGATTCGAACCCGGGTCACGTCCGTGGCAGGGACATATACTACCATTGCACTAGAAAGTGAACACGACACAATCTATCTATACTACTCGTGCATTATTTTTGAAAATCCTTCGCGATAAAATTCTTGAAGGATATTCTGCCAATTTCAAGTACATAAGGCATTTTAAAACTTAATCGATAGTATCGTGAGAAGATAGATTGATATTGATTTTCAGTTTAATTCATTAGTCTATAATTTTCTGAAGCAAAATATTATGTATTAGTTTGTTCTGGATCATTTATTGATTTCAATTGATAGTGAGGGTGAGGTATCAATTGTTGATAAGACACTACAAGAGCAACCAAATGAAGATATAGAAAATGAAAAAGATGATTTTTTCGAGATTGCTGCTTGGCAATGGATAATGATAATATTTGGAATCCTATTAGTCTTTATTCTGATTAATGCATCTTTTGCCAATTATAAGTATTAAGAAATTTTACAGGTCTAGATAAAGTACCAAAACAAGGCAAAATTAATTCTTCAAGAAGAGATTAACATCCAGTATAATTTTTACATAAAAATTATTTGTGCATCAATCCTAATTTATTCTGAAGGTAGATTTGTCTTAATATGAGAAGAAAGAAAGTTGTAGTACCTGCCTTGATTATTTTGACATTAGGGGCTTTTATTATCATACCATACTTTCCTTTATACTTTGGTGATCTGGGAACAATCATAGACGATTATGATTTAGTACCCGCATTTGGAGATTTGACATTTGTTAACCCAGTTGATATACAGTTTGTAATCAGCAGTTCTTCTCAAGTTCCAATTTATCGGGTTTTCATTGTTGAACAAAAAGGGCTTATTTATGAAATTTTGAACTACAATTCATCGAATCCAATAAAATCAAAGTTTTTAGATATTCAAGATATTCTTTCATCTGGTGGTGAAAAGGGTCTATTAGGACTGGCATTTGATCCTAATTACGCAATTAACGGTTATTTCTATGTTGATTATACTGCATCTTCCCCTCTACGAACTGTAATTTCACGATTTACTGTCGAGACACCATTCGATGGATTACCCATAACTAATTCTGAAAAAGTAATTTTAGAAGTTAATCAACCATATGAAAATCATAATGCAGGTCAAATTATATTTGGACTTGATAACTATCTCTATATAACTTTGGGAGATGGTGGTCTAGCCAATGATCCTGATGAAAACGGGCAAAATAGGAAAACATTGTTAGGATCTATTCTTCGAATTGATGTCAACGTCTCAGAGAATTTAGATTATATCATTCCTGAAGACAATCCATTTTATAAAAATACAAATGGATATCGTGAGGAAATCTATGCGTATGGGTTTAGAAATCCTTGGAGGATAAGTCAGGATTCTGAAACCGGATATATCTATGTTGGGGATGTCGGGCAAAATCGGATAGAAGAGATCAATGTGATCACATCTGATGAAATAGGTAAGAACTATGGCTGGGATAAAAAAGAGGGTAGAGATTGTTTCCTATCTGTTAGCTGTAGTGGTGATTATGTTGATCCAATTGCTCATTATTCACATTCTGAAGGTATTTCGGTAACCGGTGGTTATGTTTATCAAGGAGAAGAATTAAACGATTTAAATGGATTTTATATTTATGGTGATTATATATCTGGTAAAATTTGGGCGTTGAAGTATGACGGTTCTCAGGTCATAGATGATAAATTTGTGTTACAATATGAAATTAGGATATCCACTTTTGGTATAAATTGGAATGGGGATTTACTTGTTGCTGATTACAGTGGTGGAGTCATTTATACTCTGATTAATGTTTAATGATATATCTCTTAGCAAATAAAATTTACGTGTCATTTAGATCGCCATAACTCAAAGCAAGAATTTCAACAGGATGTAATGTTTCTTTATCAGTTCCATGCTCCATTTGGAGTGTGCATGTCGGACAATCAGTTACACCTTTCTGAATTTCATCAGACTTCAACTCTCCAAATAACCCTTCACCAATCTCCATTGACGCAACATAATTATCTTTCTTATACCCCCATGACCCACATATACCGCAACAACCTTGGTTAATCTTTTTCACTTTTACTTCTGGTACCATCTCAAGTAAAGTAGTTGACGCATATTTGGCCTCGTTTTGAACTCGTAAATGGCATGGAGTGTGATATCCAACTGAAAGATCAACTGCCTTAAAATTCTCATTCAGTAGACCTTCCTTTTTTAATTTTAGTAGATATTCACTAAAATGGTATGTTACGTCTGATATCCTTTGAGTTTCCTCAGTTCCAAGTAGATCTTTCCATTCTTCTTTTAGAGACAAACCACAAGATGAACAGGTAACGATAATATCATACCCTTGTTCTACATAAGGCATAAATCTCTGTATTGAATAATTTATGTATTTCTTAGCTCGTTTAACATTGCCATATGAGAACATTGGTAATCCACTGCATTTCTGGTCCGGTACGACAACCTCAATATTATTGGCTTCAAGAACTTTGATAAGAGATTTACCAATGTTTGGGTTTGTCCTATTGGCAGTACATCCGACAAAATAAGCTACTTTTCTAACACTCTCTGTTAATTTTGGAGGTCGATTACGTAGGTAATCTTTTCTGTACCATTTAATGAAGGATTTCCTAGCAAATTGAGGTAATTTACGATGCCTCGTGATTTTAACAGTTTTTTCACTCATCCACCTTGAAAATCGAGTATTCATGAACCAGTTAGTGATAAAAGAAATTGGACTTAAGATTCGTCCGACTGTGTAAACGGAACCTAGAAGGTACTCATTTGTTGGTTGACCATCTTTTTCAACAATTTCTGCTTTGAACTCTAATGCAATTTTGGGAATATTTACTGCAGCTGGACAGTCAATGGTACAAGATTGACAGGTTGTACAATTGAATATGAGCTCTTTCATGATTGGCGAACTTAATGCGACGTTCTTATCAATTCTTCCTGAAATCACCGATCGCAAAATATTTGCTTTTGCTCTTGGGGTCGCGGTTTCTTTTTTACTTGATTTATACACCGGGCACATGTTGACTGTGTTTGATAAAGATGTACATCTACTACACCCATTGCACATCTCAATTTCATTTTCCCATTCTTTGTTTTGAAAATGGAGTAATAATCCTTTATCGTGGTCTTCCACATATTCATAATTCTCGTCATATCTAAGATTTTTAGTGATCGGATCCTCTGTTATCTTTATTTCGGGATTTAGAATTTTCTTATAGTCAAATACATTTTTTACTCTAACAAGTAAATTATACATCTCATCTCCATATAGTTCTCTGATGTATATGCTTCTAACCCGTCCATCTCCATGTTCACCAGACATTGTTCCATTTAATGATTTAGCCTTTGTAAATGAAGCTTCTGACACTGTAACCATTGCTTCAATGTTTTCTTTTTTCTTTAAATCGATTAATGGTCTAATATGCACCAAGCCCTTACCGGCATGACCATACATTGCAAATGGAACTCCATTGTTTTCCATTACAAGAATCATATCTTCAAGATACTCTGGTAGGTGTTTTGGGGGAACTGAGGCATCTTCTATCACGGGGACAATTTTCCTGCCTTTATCATTTACTTGACCAAGAAGCGGAAGTGCAAGTTTTCTTATGGTCCAGTAATTCAATAATTGTGCATCAGTTTTTGCAATTTCTGACTTAAATGCCAATTCAGTTTCTTGAGTTAGCTTCGAATTTAACTGGTTAATCTCATTTTCGATTTTGTCTATATCATCTCCATCAAACTCTATCCCCAGCATATATTCCATATCATCTGGGATGTCTGCTGTTAATTTTTCTTCTCTTGTTTTCAACACTTCCATTAGTCGATAATCAAGCACCTCTACTGCTGAGGAACCCATTTGTACAGCTTCGTAAGTAGCTTTACCCATATTAATTGCATTTTTGAAATAAGCAATTAACATCATTGAATGCTTGGGCTTTGGTAATACCCTCATTTTAATTTCAATAATTGTACCTAAAGTCCCTTCACTGCCAACAAATAGGCGTGTTAGATTAATACTTTCCTCTTTAATAACACCTCGCAATTCATATCCTGCAATATTATAATTAACAGCTGGGTAACTCTTATCAATTAGCTCTATATTATTTCTTACAATTTGCTCTATCTCCCTGTAAATCTTACCCTCTAAGGTTTCAGATTTAGTAATTTTAAGATAGTTAGGATCGTCAAGTTTGTATTCCTGTGTCGTTATTAACTCTCCATTAGCTAAAACAACGGTTAAACTCTCAGTATAGTCTGCCATTAGACCATATTTCGCGGAATGTGAACCCCCTGCATTTGTTCCAATATTTCCTCCAATTGAACAATATTCAGCAGATGCAGGATCAGGGGGTAAAAATAAATTGTGATTAGCCAATTCTTGTTGTATCAAAGCCAATTTTCTACCAGGTTGTACTTTGAAATAATTATTTTCTAGATCTAACTCAATCATTTCATTCATATGAGTTGTAAAATCCATGACAACACCTTCTCCGATAGAAGCACCAATTAATCCTGCTCCTCCGCCTCTAGGATGGATTGGCAAATTATTTGCATAACAATATTTTACCACATTAATAACATCCTGTATGGATTTGGGGGTTACAATCGCTATTGGGACAACTTGGTACATCGATGCATCAGTGGACCAGAGATTCCTTGAAATCTCATCAGTGTAAACCTCTCCTTCAATTTTACCTGATAGGGATTCTTGAATCAGTGATGGGCTCCGCAAATTAAAACTGAATTTTAAGTAATTATTTCAATCCTTTCAGTTATGTATGGATTAACTTCAAATTGAATGATCCATAAACTTCATTAGTTGAAATTTATCTGTGGGCAATATTATCTCAATTTGCTGACTGTAACACAGCGTAAATAAAATCGAAAAGTCCTCGTAGTGAATTAGTTGATAAAGAATCTAGATAAAATGGAATTCCATAACTTAGACATAATGAGGATATGGCATGGAAATATGGATCTTTGGTATCCTTGTGAGTCAATATTCCAACAAAATCTTGATTTTTCACCATAATTTCTAAATCTACTTTATTTTCTTCAACATCACCCATATCAAGGATAAGACCTTTTAGACTTTGAAGATTTTCCTCTTTTAGTCTAATATTCAGACCTATGCTTATATCAAATCGATGAGTCTTGAGGATTGTTAATTTATTTGTTAAATAAATATCAAAATATCCTCTTCCTGCCCTTTCGAGTTCAGATATTTGTTTTATCATTTCACCTAATACATCATTAAAAAATTTTCCTAATTCGGGATTTGAGGTATATACATCCATCTGGATAGTTTGACCTTTGTCGGCATTAATTTCATGAAAACTCCTAGCAACACGTTTGGAGAGAGTATCGGTTGGATTTTCCAATATTTGTTGTGCTCTGGCACTTCTAACACTACCCTGCGTGTCAATTTCACAGTTTAAAACATGACCATCATGTATCAATGATCGATTGATTATTCCCGAACCCACAAATGAAATATTTTCCAAATCCAATTGGAACCAAACTGTTGATTTACATAATTCACAATAAGTTTGGATATTCATTTTATTTAGCTACCCTCTAAAAAAGTGGTTTCTTTAGTGATGAGATACTATGACAATTATTAAGGTGTTTTGACATGAATGGGGATTTAGTCAAGATAATAATTTTATTACTTTCAATAATATTCAAATTTCAAGCCTTAAATTATAATTAATAACAAATATAAAATTAAATAAAATCCTAATTGTTATTTCTGCTTTTCTCGAATTGTAGTACCAATTATATGTCCACATTTAATACAATATACAATTCCAGTCCCTGTGGTCGGGATATTTTCACTCAATTGATGTTCATTGATTGTAGTCTCTGTTGTTACAGCTTGAAAAACAAAAATATTCCCACTATTTTTACAACTAGGACAAGTTGGATAAACAATGTGTTCATTTTGTTCTCTTTTCAATTGATTTAATTTTAATTCAGATTGTTGTAATTGGGCTTGAACTTCCATTAATACCGCTTCAGCCTTCTGAGCCTCTTCTTCATATTTACGTATCTGTTTTTCTTTGGTCGTGTTTTGAATAGTTATTCTAATATTGGCTACAATTTCTTTATTAGCCTGTAGCTGATCCTCAAGCTGTTTAACAAGTACTAAGCCTTCACCAAGCTTTCGTTCGATTTCATATTTTCTTGATGGCATTATTTCATTTCCAATGAAATATTTATTTACAGTTTCTTTGTTCTAATTCACGTCTGTTTGATAATCAAAAATACTTTAGCAATTGCAATATTTAATTACGATATTTTTTAATTAAGGGTATCATAAAGATTGGTAAAGCAAACCAAAGAAAATTGATAGGAACTGCATCATCATCTGTTGTGTCATCATCGCTAGTGACATTAGATATATCTCTTTGAACAAATTCTATTGATTGAGCACCTAAAGCTGGAACTACTACTGAAAGGCTGAGGTCTTTGACTACTCCGAGTTTAGTATTTATTGTCGAATTTACCTCTGCATATGCATCAAAACCACTTTCTCTGAAATTAACTTCTGCATTAACTGTCAGCATATTTGCTGCGACATCCTCCTCATAAATAACTCTAACATCAGCTTCATCAAATTCAAAAATCCCAACAATAATATCTATCCATAATCCTTGTAACGGATTTAGTATAGTACCATTATCTAATGTTACTTCATCAGGAAATACTACTGTATGAATCGAATCTTGATCTGAAATAAATGAAGAAGTCCCAAATTGAAGTGCGAAATAATCTCCCAATTCATTTGAAGCAAGATCTCCGCTGAAAGTTTTACCAGCCAAATCCTGCAAAACTTCAAGTTTTATGATAGAGCCATCTTCAAAGAAAGCTTCTGCTTCTATAAAATTGGTAGTTACATCCCAAATAAAGACATCTCCCTGTTTCAAATCATCTGAATAACTAAAACTAGTTACTATCATACTGGTCTTACCTTGAGCACTAATTGAACCAAGCATTAATGCCATCAAGATGAATATTGCGAATTTTTTAATCATATTATCATCCTAAATCAATTCGAGATTTCAAGCTAGCGTGAAATCCTAATACTAGCAAAATACTTCTTACATATATAAAATGTAATAATTGATTTTTGATTTATTAAGTAGAAACTAAATGATGTCATCAGTATTCTGTTTTTAACTTTTATGTACTTTTTCTACTTTTACTTGGAGTTTGATTCTAACCTCTGTATCTTTTCTGTATGGGTATTTATCTTTATTTAAATATTTTTTAGCCAACAAATCGATATGGTTTTCGGCAACGTCACCTTCTATCGCATTCATAATTTTTCCTTCTATCCCAAGATATCTGTAAGGGTTTTCAGGGTCCATAATAACCATTGCTACCGATGATCCATTTTTTAGGTTATTTGCCTTCACCCTTCCTTTTGCGGTGTTAATATTAATTATATTATTTTGGAGATCTTCCTCGCTAAGATCAAACCATACTGGACTTACATGTGGTTCACCATTTTCTTTTACTATAGCTAATTGTACAAAGCTTGTTTTCTCAATTAATAAATCTCTGAATTCTTTTAACTCACTCATGTTAATATCAGTATGGTATCGATTGATATTAACTTCTGCTTTGGGCTAAAAAATTTATAACAAAGTATAAATTTTCCTCGGTGGATTTATTTGAGTTTTCAAATATGTAATTCGTTCTCTGAGGATTGCAATTTCCTCCTTATCTTTCTCCTTAGAATCACTTGGAAACATCTTTTTAAGAATATACATCTTTTTTAATATTTCCAGCTCAAAGTGTTCCATGCTACAATAGGTATCTATCTCATATATAATACCTATTGGAACAAAGACAGTTCATCTAAATTAAAATTAAATAAAATTCCTTTAATTAATTTAATGAGGTTTTTGAGAAAGTGTTTAAGGCCAGTAAAAATAATTACTATTTAATCCCACAGGAATAATGAAGATTTTAGAATATTGATTTTGTTTCTAAGAGCTCCTAATTCAATTTTTTCCATTTCATCGAATCCCGTGGCAAACATTTTTTTTCTTATGTATTCTTCTTTTAGTCGTTCTAAGTATTCTTTCTTCATATAATACTTATGGATTTATACATATATAAAGTCAATTGTATTATTTATTACACAAACTATCTATTGTAAGTAAATTATTTTTAATACTGTATATTTATTGGAAATTTTCTCTATAATCACTTAATTCTTCGGAAAATAACTCATAATTTGTCTGTTTGGTTAATTCAATACTTGAATATTACAATTACAACAACAATAAATTCTACCAAAGATGGGATAAATGTTAAGTCAAGCACAATCAAATAGATAAATTGCAAATAAGAAAGACAATCGTACCTCAATCATATCTAATCACGGATTTTTTTATTAATGTATTAGAGTTTGAATTGGTGACCGATCAAAATCAAATTACTATCTGGGTAAAATTGAATGAAATCGAAATATTACTTCGTAAAGGGAAGGGTTATAGAAATTCAACTTACCAAGAAGCTAATTTAGGCTTGGTATTTTATACGGCAATCTAGATTCTACAAAAATAAAATTACAAGAAGGAGGTCTCAAATTTGATGGGATAGATGTTTCTAAAAAGTGTCTAACGTTTCAGGATCTAGATGGGCATTGGTTTCAGCTAGTAGATCCACAAGATCATTATATATGATAGAAAATAAATAAAACCAAATAATATCAAGTGCTAAAGGGAATTAATTTTCATATATCACAGGATTTATGTGTATTTTGATCATTTGAACAAAGTTGAACAGAAATAACTGAAATATCGCATTTTTTCTTTTACTATTACAAAATAAATTTGCAATAAATAAAATTTTGTTGAGTTTGTATTTTGAGAGGTTTGTGCAGTTTTTTCGAAATCATATGGGTAATTTTTTGGGATACAATTATTAATTAAAGTATTTAATTCATTATTCAAGTAAAAATTACACAAATCTAATTTTCAAGAGACTTAGGCTTCAAAATAACAGA
>MDVR01000137.1 GCA_001940725.1 Candidatus Heimdallarchaeota archaeon LC_2
GTATAATATCTTCTTTTATTCCGCCCTCACGTAAGATTCTATATTCGTCTTTCTCAGTAAGATCAACAACTGTTGAACTGATCCCCTGAAGATCACCATCCCATTCTATCAAAATATCAATATTATCAAGTAACTCATATGGAATGGAATCTATATTTGTGACTGGAGATGCTCCTGAGATATTAGCACTTGTTGTAACTATTGGTGTTCCTGTTATTTTAATCAATTCAAGAAACCAATCTACATCTGGAATCCTACAACCAATACTTGAGGTTTCAATCCCATAAAGATCAGGAGATTCAATATTTCGGGGAACCACCAAAGTTAGCTTTCCAGGATAGAGTTCACTTAACTTCCATGCATTTTTTGGGAATTCAACATAACTCATCATTTGAAAAAGACTTGAAAAAGCATAGGAAACTGATTTCGAGGGATCTCGGATTTTTATTTCGAACAATCTCTCTACTGCATGTTGATTATTACCCAAACATCCAATTCCTGGGATTGTATCTGTTGGATATAACATAATTGCACCTTCTCGTAATTGTGTTGCAATCTCTTTGAGAGGTAAATTTCCAACTGAATAACGCTTCATTGATTAAAAAAAATAACTCAATGAGAATAAAGTAATTTGTGTTGTGAACAGAATTTATGTATATTAATTGGATATTGTTCAATCTAGCTAAAGGCTTTCACAAATTATTCGTTTGATTTTTTCTTAAAATCAATGGTTGTTAATATATTTTTTATTCTCTGTAATAATAAATCCCCGTGGAACAATCTACTCACAAAAAAGATCTGTCGAGGCTTATGAAAAAAATTGCTGACAAAGCAAAAGAAGACGGAGTGATAAGTGAAGACGAATATAATATTCTGGAGAAAGTATCATTTGATGTTGCTGAATATAATTTATACCTTGAGAAGTCAACAGAGGATGATTACATAGACGAAGTAGAATATAAAAAATTACATGAATTAAAGAATAAGATTGTTTTCAATGCAATGGGTGTTGCAAGTAAAGATGGGAAAGTGACTGACGACGAACATGCTTTGGTGAGTGAGATAATTAGGATTCTTAAAGGGTGAACCGTCCGAATTTGCATATTTTACTTAGTAGAATGAGAAAATAATAGGGGAAAAAGGAAATTAAAGACCATACAAATTTACATATTTTCTTGGTGTCTCTAGACGATATTTTATCAATTCAAATAGATGATTGCTATAATTAATATAGCGAATTTCGAAAAAAATTATGTAATAGAATAAAAATATTCAAACATACCATCATTCAGAATTTGACTTTCATTTAGAAAAAATCATATATATTATCATTACATACATAATTTGTTGACTTTAACGAATTTAATTTTGTTGTTCTCTAAATCGGCCAACCATCCTGTTTTATCTTATTCGGAAAAAGTTTTGAAGGAAGAATTTGAAAAATTAATGAACAAGAGCTCTTATGGAAAGAAATTATCTAAATTTTAAACCTAAGTAGTTCATTTGTTAGAGGATAGGAATATGAAATTATCAAACATTAGCAACTCCACTAAAAAGGTTTTATCAATACTACTAATATTAATTATTGCTTCTTCTTTTGCCATTTACATTAATAACTTTCCAGGCAATAAAATAATGACTCCTTTGCCACATAATCAAAAAATTATTTTAATGGGAGATTCTTACACTATAGGTCAGAGTGTAAACGTGAAAGACCGATGGCCTGTACAACTGGAGAATAAATTGACAACTGAAGGTATACTTATTTCAGAGCTAAAAATTATTGCCCAAACAGGTTGGACGACTTCAGATCTAATAAGAGGTATTGAGAATGAAATTACAAATCCACCGTATGATTTAGTTACTTTGCTAATTGGGGTGAATAATCAATTTAGAAATGAAGGGATTGATAAGTTTCGTGATGAATTGATATTGCTTATGAAACAAGCTATAGAATTCGCTGGTGGAAATAGTTTTAAAGTTTTAATAATATCCATTCCTGATTGGGGAGCAACCCCATTTGCAGAAAATTTTGATAGGGATCTTATTGCTTCGGAAATTGACCTTTTCAATAGTATAACACTTGAACAGAGTAATGTGTTCAATTTAACATTTATTGATATTACGCCCATTTCAAGACAAGCGATTGATAATCCATTGCTTATAGCAGAAGATGGCCTTCATCCATCTATGGAAATGTATAGACAGTGGGTGGATTTGATGTTTCCAACTGTGTTAGCGATATTGAATTAAATTTGAATTAAATTTTCAATAAGTTGATTATTTGATATCTTGGATTGCTAAATTGCATTCAGGCATTCAAATTCAATGAAATACATGCACGATAAAACAAGCTTTTGTTGAAACGTAAATCATCGAATTGTTCAATTATATCATTTGTATGATAAGATTATAAAATGATAATTGTAAATTATATCGATGCTTGCGAATTATCTGATGATAAAATCTCACTAAATTGACTTGGATATCTTAATAACAAGTACCATAGGACCAGTGGAAGTAGATGATCGAGGGACCAGTGTAATATCCCAAAAAACGAAAAATCAAAATGTGTTAACAAGGACCCTATTATTAACTGGTTGAAAAATGACCACGCCAGCAAAGTAATTAATGTGATATCAAGAATTAATTTATTATTCTTTTTTGTCATCTTGAATCTTTAGAGGTTAACATTAAAAACTCCTATACTTATTCATGTGGGTTTTAGTACAAAGCTTAAAATTTAGCAATAGCTGAAACATTAATAATTTATAAAAAGAAAGGAAAATAATGAGCTCGGAGGGATTCGAACCCCCGATCAATCCGATTTTTGTACCGACAGGATCCCAAACGGATCATGATAGCCAAACTTCACTACGAGCTCGCTGTACTCACGTTTTACGATTTTCGGACAAGACAAAACCTGACCTCAATCGAACTTGTGACTAATCTCATATTGATTGTATAATTATTAAATTAACTGATGCTGTCATCGAGATTCAAATGATCGAGATGTAATTTCATGCGGTAAGCAATCTGAATTTTTTCAGTGAAAAAAAGAACCAAAGAAAAGTAACAATTAAATCTCGGTTTGTGATGCTGTTTGAATATAATTTTCATTATGCGTGAATTTGAAATTTACTTCAATATCAAATTTTATTTCCCAAGCTTGGTTAATATAGGTTAACAATTGGTGAGAAACCTATAGTCTTTATCAATTAATCATTATTAACTACGATCCATATAATGCAAAGAATTTTCCACCGGTTGAGAATTAAGATATTCTTGAAGTGTTTCAATTAATTTTTCATACTGACTTATTCCCTCTGACTCAATTTGAACTACACGTTTTGTCATTCCATCTATAAATTGATTTTTTAGAGAGATTAATCCCTTCTTTTCCAAAGCGTTTAGATGATTTGTGAACTCCCCCCATGAGAGATTTAATCTCAATTTTAATTCACTTGCAGTAGGTATCGGATTTTCAACTAGAATTTTCATCAGTGCAAGTCTTACAGGATGGAGCAAAAATTTGAAATCAAATATAGCATCAGGGATGGGAGTTCCTGAGGTATATTTTGCCTTGCCTTTTTGAATACTGGAAACAAGTGTGAGATAACCGGTAGTATTCCCATTGAATATTTGAGTAATGGTGTTTTTAGTAACAACATTAATCGCTAGAGAAGAAATTCTTCGAGCGGTTTGAATTTGATAGATGAAATAACCCATTGTTCCCATTACCGAAAGTCCAAAAAATACCCCGACAATCAACATACCCGGACTTTGATTATCGAAAAAGACTAAATTTTCTTGTTTTTGATCATGATTTTCGTTATCAGGGAATAGGTCCTCATTTATAATTAATTTATCCATTGATTGATTATAAGTGATATGTTCATTGAGAATTTCAATTATTCTTGAATCATCTGGTGAAATTGGTTCAGTTAGAGGGGAAGGATCGGTATCTTCTGAAATTAATGAATTTCTATCTGTAGTAAGAGAATAGGGTATATCTGCAAATCCATCCTCGTCTGAATCTGCTAGACTATGATCATCCCAATAATTCATATTGAAGGATACACCCTCTACGGAAAATCCCTGTCTCACATCTCCAAAATCATGATCATATGAGTTATTGAAGAAGTTATTATATATCACTATCGAACCTAATGAAGGACTATATGCCTGTACACCATAAGATCTACTATCATGTATCGTGTTTCCAATAATCACAGAATTTTGACCACTGATTTCAATTCCTTCATTAAAAGAATCAAAACCAAAGGCTCCTTCAAGACCCCCAGATATACTGTTATTGTAAATAATATTGTTAGAACCCCAAACACTTATACCCTCATGTATCGCAGAAAGCGTATTCCCGGCTATGTAGTTATTGTTGCCACTTACAATTAAACCTAAATGTCCATAATTTGAATTAGTCAAATCATTGGAAAACGGTTGCAGTGCATAATTATTAATCAAATTTGAATTGTTTATATTTAATCTAATACTATAGTGAACTCCACTAAAATAATTATTTGAAAAAGTTATTCCATTCCCAAATATTCGATAATGAGGAGAAGCATCCCAATCACAACCTCTATTAACAGAATAACAATCAAACCAATTACTTTCGACGTGTGTATTATTACTAATGAGACGAAACGTTGATGTATTCAATATGATGTTATTTCTAAACATTGCATTTGGTACATTGATCAAAGATACGGCTGGTGGAAGATCACCATTATAGAGTTCGGATGACCAGTCATTATCATTTTCATCAAACAAGTTATTTTCAACAACGAAATTATATGTAACTGATTCTATTGAGAGCATTGATGTAGGTAAAAGTAAAGAGGTTCTAGAGAAGCTTAAACCAGAAATGAAGTATGGATCTGAGGCGCTCCCATTGCCGGTCCAATCGAATTCTTCAGCTTTTTCTAAAAATTCATCGTTGCCATTAATCTCAATTGGATCGGAGTCAGCATTAACGGATACCATTGCAAGCTTTTTCGCTTGAACATCATCTGCGAATAGATTTATATTAGAATCTGAAACAAAATGCTTATTGTCAATTAAATTATCATGATTATCTTTACTTCCATCTCTTAATGTGGATAATCCTTGTAAAACAAGTATCGTGAAAATCAATATGGTAATTTGATATACATATTTCCTGTTAACTTTCACGGTTTCCAGCCCTTTGATCGCATTTTTCGATTTCAAATTCTTTTTAACTGATTATTATTTAAAGTTTGGTAGTTAGTGTTTTTGTTGAAAAACTGGTTTGGATAAAACAATGATCGATCTGATTTTATTGATTGGAGTTTTATAGTCCTCAATTTTAAATAAAATTTATTATAAAATATATAATCTAAAAAAGTAAATATCTGATAGATGTTCTCTTTCATAAAAAAATTGAACTTTGGGCTTTCTACATCAATTCTCATTGCCATTTACAATGCGATTTTCTGAAATTATTATGATCTTAGACATTTAATCCATATTAAATATTTGAATTATCAAGAAGAACAATAAACATACAAAATAAATACTAATAATCTCACAAAATGAAGTCAAAAATCATTTGTGTCTTATTGTATATTAAAATAAATAACCAGTGATATCTTATTGAATTAATTTGAAATTTCAAAGTAATTTATTAGTCAATTAATACATCGATATTCAAATTATCGAGATGCAATTTCATGTGGATGGGATTCTGAATATATTCGGCATTATACTAACTAATCTGCAATCAAATCAGGGCTGTGAAATACTTCGAGTTCACTTTGCAACACTTTCCATAAATCATGCTGTTCAAGAGGGATCCAATTATCTGGAAACAAGAGGTAAATCTCCTCGCCCCTTTTTATTCGAAGATTTGAAGTATCCTCCTCAAATATAATTTCAAATTTCAAGTCCCCTTCTAACGTAAAACGCTCCTTTTGCAGATTAGTAATTTCGTTTTTCGACTTTGAATAAACCAAATAAGTTGAAGCCATACTTAAAGTAAAATCAGAGCGTGAATATAGGATCATCAAAATTATTGGGATTAATGAAATAAGAAAATAAGCGGAAGTTTCCCCTATTGAATAACCATACCAGGTAACAAGTATAACGATTATGGGACCCAAGTAATATCGATACAGCAAATCAATAATCCAAAAATGTAGATCAAAGATTACTAGATCTTCATTTTCACTATTTTTGCGTAGGCGATATTTTCCATTTCTTACTCGGTAAATAGTTGTAAATTTCAATATTATCTAACCATTATACAGTCAAAATTATAAGAACTCGTTTTTTGAAGGCTGTAGAAATGATAAATTATTACGTTATAATTGAATTTCCAATTTATTAACCTATCACACACTGTCTTTGAAATTCAAAAAATCGAGATATGTTTTCTTGTGTCAATTGTCATCAAATCATGATGCAATATATTTTGGGATTATCATAATTTGTAAAATACTATTTTTTACTAAATTTCTATGGAAATTCGTCAGTTGAAGAAAGATGAATTTCACAAATTCAATCAAATTGATAGAAGAGAGATAATTAGCAAGATTTACAAACATCGCGATGGTAAATTAGTACTGGAAGATGAATATTATGATGTCCCAGAATGGACGTCATCAATGAAACAAGAATTTGTTGACTCATTCATTGAGTTGGACCAACGTGGTGGATTTGTCTATGGTGTTTTTGAAGATGATAAAATGGTAGGGATGGGGACCTTAGATGTGAAATTTATTGGAAAACACAAGGATCTACTTCAATTAGCAGGTCTCTGGGTATCAACTCAATATAGATACAAAGGGATTGCGGGTAAATTGGTCGACCACATGAAGAACAAAGCGAGAAATTTGGGTGCAAAAAAATTATATGTTTCAGCGACTCCATCCTTCAATACTATCGAATTTTATAAAAATAGAGCCTTTATACTCACAAAAGATCTCGACAAAACACTGTTTGAAAAAGAACCTGAAGATATTCATATGGAAATAGAGCTGTGATTTAGTGTTTATCAAACTAATACATAAGCCAAAGAGTGTGTAAAGTCGATCCAACAATTCGAATACTGAATGAGCCCTGAACCACTTTTCTCTTGTATCCTAAAATTTAAATCAAGAAAATTTTGATGAAAATTAATGTTCATTGGACACTTCGCAACTGGTTTGGCATTCTACGTACAGAAACAAGGTGGAAAAATCACTTTCTTCCTTTTGGTGCTTGGGACACAATTTGTTGATATTTTGTGGGGATTATTCACATTACTAGGTTTTGAAGGTGGTGTCAGTCTTGGCAGTGTGAAACACAATTTTTTTGATACTCCTTGGTCTGAAATTCATTAGTAATTATGAGGATGAATTAAATCATGGATTTATAAAATTGAAACAATGATTAATCAATTAAGTTTGAATTAATATTTAATATTAAAAATTAGAACTATATTTTTCTCTCAGGATGAATCCATGTCATTATTGAGGCTATCACAACTATTCCAATAAACCCTGCAAGACCAGTTATAGCATCCACTTCCATACCTTCCACATCATTAAAAGAGGGTAAGAAATTAATTAAATGCAGAAAAGAAAGTAGTCCAATCATTAGTAATGGTCTCGTAGAGGAAATAATTTCCTCTTTTGATTTGAGAACCTTCCAATAAAGCCACCAAGAACCTATTATTATAGCGAATTCAATAATAAAAGTTGCAATTGGGAATTCCCAAAGATACAAAGATGGGAGTGTTTGGTCACTAGTAGGTATAATTCTCATATCATCGTTGTGGACAATAAAATCAAGAACCCAATGGGAGAATACAGACAAACCCGCGATTATTCCAAAATTGTTTAATTCCTTATCGTTTATACTCACATAATAATTTGCAGCAAATCCATATATTACTGACCAAACAATCATCATAAGTAATGAATGGGACCAAGGAGTATCAAAAAAATTGTGTTTCACACTGCCAAGACTGACACCACCTTCAAAACCTAGTAATGTGAATAATCCCCACAAAATATCAACAAATTGTGTCCCAAGCACCAAAAGGAAGAAAGTGATTTTTCCACCTTGTTTCTGTACGTAGAATGCCAAACCAGTTGCGAAGTGTCCAATGAACATTAATTTTCATCAAAATTTTCTTGATTTAAATTTTAGGATACAAGAGAAAAGTGGTTCAGGGCTCATTCAGTATTCGAATTGTTGGATCGACTTTACACACTCTTTGGCTTATGTATTAGTTTGATAAACACTAAATCACAGCTCTAT
>MDVR01000138.1 GCA_001940725.1 Candidatus Heimdallarchaeota archaeon LC_2
TTCTAGTTTCTAGTTTGCTCTTTCATTTATCCACTCTGGAATTTCATGAAGATGTTTTTTATCATATTCAATTATATTCCTATTTTCAATCTCTGATTTCAAAATTTGGAATTCTTTGGAGTCTGGATTGTCAATGATTACTGATTGTATGACCTCTAACATAATGTATCTATATAACTCATGTTTTTCGTATTCATGGTTTACAATTTCGGGGCGTATGGGTATTGAATTTCTCTTCAATAAATCACTTATGTCTGTTGGGTCGTTCTGTTGGAAATTTCTTATTCTCTTCAATAACTCTCCATATTTTCCTTTATTAATGGTATAACTTACCTTTATCTTTTTTGTATTTTTATTATCCAATATAGTTTTACAACAGATCAATATAAGATCCGAAATCTCTCTTAGCTGTTTTATTTTATTCCTATCACTGGTTATGTTGTCATAACTTTTATAGTGCTCAATTTTGGTTAAGCGAGGTAAATAGGCAGCAAATGCTATCATAAAAAACAGATCCAAGAGGACCACTGTTAATCTAACCAAATCACTCCGGGTTTGCCACATAATTACATATGATATCATAACACTCAGTAGAATAACAAGGGACAGATTTCTTAGTAGCCTTGATCTGAATTTTTTTACCCGCTCATCCAATTCTTTATCATAATCTAGTATTAAATCCCTATAAATAACTAGATCAGATAAGGTATTGAATTTGTCCCCGAACACAATAGTTTGATTTTTTATTTCACTCGAACTATTTTTATCCGATCTTGCATTTTTCATCATCTACTATATATTTAATCACTCTTTATATAAATAACATAATTTTTCTTTGGGTATTTGTTGGGTTAATAGTGGTTATGGTAAAGGCGAAATCTAGTATTTTGATCAATGCCTTTTTCTTAGGATCGTAATCACGGCAATAAAGGATAGGGAATATATCAGACTGATGTTATCCAAACCTACTTCACTTGATTTATTAATATCTTCAGAAGAATTATTAGAAGTAATAGAGGAAGTTGTTGATATTCGGTTGTTTGAGGATTTATCTGTTGTCTCATTATTCATAATTCTATTACATGTAAGAATTTCCTCATAACAATCACTGTGCACAAATGTTGATTGCATGTTTATATGCTTTCCTAATAGAATGTCTGTATAGGATATATCATTTTTAAAATAGGCAAGAATTCCATCTGAGAGAAAATAAGCAAATTCCACTTTTTCAATATAATTCTTCCAAACATCAGGTACAAGATGTTGTGTACGGTCCGCTTTATACTTTATTATTCCAAGACCATCATTCTCTTCGTACGTATTTTCAGTAATATACCTATCCCCTCCAGGCATTTTAACATATGTACTTCCTTCTGCTTCTGCTTTAACAAATCCCCATTCTATATAAATTGCGGGTGCTGGAAAATAATTTACTTGTTTTCTGTTATTATCTGAATCCCACGCATAGGAGGGTACATAATACAAACGAGTTTCGATGGTAAACTCAGCGACTGTAGGATGAAATGGAAAGATATCAAAATCTCCAACTGAGATATACGAATTGTCTTCAGGCTCATATAAGTCTCCAACACGTATATTGAAGTTAGTACCAACAAAGGAGGTATCAATTTTCATTCCGCTAAAAAATCGCATGTTCTCAACCTCTGTCAATTGCACATCCGTAATGTACATACTCCACATATCCCCCGATTTGAAGGATCTTGTGTTTTCACTTCCATAAGTTTGTTGGGTTGAACCCAGAATTATCAAAAATAAAACCACTAAGGTAATTCTTTTCATTCTTACTTCCTTATTGATGACATTCTTATATAAACAACATAATTTTTGAGGTAATCGTACGCTATAATTTTTGATTAATTTACTATATTTTATATCATTTAATTGTAACTCGATTGCCTAATCAGGTTGATCATAATATCTCTTTGGATTTGTAATTCCTTCTAACTGTCGAATTTCGATCGATCGACAGATCCTGTACGTATCACCCTAAAAAATACCCCTAGCTAGCGTGGGTAGTACCTAAGTAGACAACTAGCCGATTTCTGCAATTTTTATGCAACACTTTGCATTTGGTGATTTTTTCAATTACCAAGAATTCGAATTTTACAAACACCGGATCAAGCGAACAAATTGGTTGTATTTCCAGTTTTTCATTCTTTGGACTCGACACATCAATCATGGCCGAATTTATCTGCAATCAGTCTTCGCCTTGGAATACGGGATTTTCCTTGACTCTAACCTCGTGAGTCGGATTATGGCAGATTTATGGATTACTCTAGCCCCCAAAAAACGTTTGAAAGCACTCTCATTCAATTTAGCTAATGATGCACCCAGTACATCTCGTGAATTGATTTTACAGCCCATGGCCTCACAGATTGAGGAATTTAAGAAGCTCGATGACAAGAGCCAATCCCAGCTTCTTCAGACAATACAGAGTGTGGCAGCTGGAGAGCGTTTATCGGAGATTAGGGAAAGTAATTGGGCATGCAAACCATTTCAAAATCTGAAAAAATTGGGATCTAAGCTTCAAGATTGGCTCATCAATACTCACGCTGATACTGAGGATGCAGTTGGGATTGCCATTGATGAAAAAATGATCAAAAAGGCCTTTGATCTCAAGAAACATGGTGATTTGGGAAGTCATTGGGTGTCTCGAGTTAAAACCTATCTTCCAAGTATTATGGTGGAGGTTGCAGCACTTTTGCGACCTGGAAGGTTGGCACAAGTGGTGGGACATTATTTCCCTTATCCTCAGAAAAACTACGATGCTAGGGGTAAGTACCAACCTATGAAAAAGGACATCTATCTCATACCATTTTTGGAGCAACTTCATCAGTTTTTTGGGAATTTGATTATGCTGGCAGATGCTAATTATTCCACCAAGAAACTGATCAGGTGGTTTTATTCAAAGAAATGGCATTTCATTTTGAGATTAAATTCTGGTAAAAAATACTTGCTTGCAGAATTTCAAACTGCATTTGATGAAGATCCCAACAGGATCTCCATTGACAAATGGGTTGACGCGTCAGAATTTGGAGGAAGAATAAGGATTCTTGCTTATCGACGTAAGTGGCAAGATGCCAAGGGAACCAAGAAGGAAAAACGATATTTCCTTATTACTACTGTTGATTGGGAAGACCCTCGAGAAATATGGAGATTTTATCGTCTTCGCTGGACACTGGAAAATACTTTCAAAGCGTTGCCAGTACTTGATCGTACTCCAGGAATGGACATTGAGTTGATTCGTGGTTTCTTTGCCATGAGCCTTCAAGTCTTGGCACCAATCTGTTATCAGACCCAATCAAATTCCCGAACGCTGGCTAGGTTGTTAGATTTACCAATTGTGGTGGAAGGAAAAAAAGTTGTTTGGCAAAATATTCCCACGCATTTTGCCAGACGCTTGTTACAGATCGGTTATTACCGATCAACGGAATTCCTCTGCACTGAAGTAGAGATCTGAGATTTATCTTAGATTAATCTTAGATTAATCGGAGATCAAAGTCCCACAAGAGATACTCCTCCTCAACCCAGCGGAAGCTCCATCTTATTTTTGAGATTTGTGAAATTTTTATTTAAACTAATAGCTTACCAACGAATGTTTCTAGTAATACTTCCATCAATTCATTGTTTAATTAGTGATACGTACGTTATCTGTCGATCGATGAACAATTTAATTATGCTCTAGATATAATAAATGAAGATACCATACTTCTAATTCTGTTAAACAAACAGGATTTGAAAGAACTTAAACCACTGCAACCACTTGATTTTATCAAATTAGTAAAAAATGATAGGTTTAAATCTACCACTACAGGTATATTGCCATCTTCGGCAAAATATGGAAATGGAGTAAAAAAAGCGTTTATGTGGCTATCCAGGAATCTCTCTGAGCTAAATCTTGAATAATTAGTTTATTCATTTATAGCTCTGCAATTTTTCCATAAATAAATTCTTACAATCACAATAAAAAATTTATTGGATTTTTTAATTCTTAACAATTCTAAATTTGTATCGGTTAACTAATTTATGGTTAGATTATTTACTGCATATCCCTTGATATTACCATATAACTCAGGATCACTAAATCCATCCCAAAATTTGAGTCTATCACCATATGTCTCATCAATCTTTGATAATAAAGAAATTAATCCCTGTCTTAATACTGGAATATCACGATCCACAAGTAAAGCTCCAGCAAGATTTTCTGACTGTTCAAGTAATATTTGAAAATTACCAGCATCAACTGTTTTTAGCTTAGTTTGTTGATCTGAGACTTCAGTAATAAGACTCATAATAGCTGAAAGGATTCCACTTAGTAATACGCCCTGAATATTAGATTTTTCCCATTTTTGCTTATTAATTTCGCCCATTATTATTAATCGACCATCCAAAGTTAATAGAATGAAGGTTGGGGGTGGAAGTGGGATGTTAGCATTAATAAGATCTGAAAGTCCTTCTAGTTTGAACATTTCAGCTTTTGATTTAGTTGCTAAAGTTCTAATTTCTTCAAAAATGAGGTCGGTTTTTCTTAAAACTGTTTTATTTTTTCGAATTTTTCCTGGAACTAATAATAATCGATTCGCAATATTTAAAATTTCGGTTGTTTTAGGTTCTAAAGAATTTAACTCGTTAGGAAGAACATGGATATAGGCTTTAACTAATGTCCGTAAAGCATCCCAAACTCGATAATCAGATTCTTTTGATAAATTTTCATTATGCGATATAATCGCTGAATGAATTAATGAGGAACTCATTTGCACTTCAGCAATTGCAGCATGATTACTAAATTGATCAGCTTTGGTTAAATCCCCTGCGTAAAAGGAAATATTTGCGGCTGTTAAATATTGACGAATTGCATTTGTGAAATGATACTCGCTTTCGTCTATTTCACCCAAATAATGATATGCCTCTGAAATCCATTTAGGTGAACTAATTACACCTTTAGAAAATTCAATTGCTTTTTCGAATTCGATTTTAGCCAGTTCTTCATTTTTATTGAATTTATATCCAGTTCCTTTCAAACAATAGTAAGTTTCGATATCAGACTTCTTTGTTTCGGATAATAATGTAGTTTCACTTATTTCTTGAAGTACATCTAATATTAGATCACCTGATGTTGGGAAATATTCATAGTAGATAGCTGCAATTCTAAGTTGGCATGCAACTTCCAAATCAAATCTTGAATTGTCCCGAGTAAGTGGAATAAGTTTCTTATATAGTTCTAAGGCCAGATGAAAACCACCTTGATCTTGATACTTTCTTGCGATAATATATGCTGCATCTAAAAACTCATCAGAATCTGCCTGCTGATGGGGTATATTCCCGGCTCCATTTACCACTAAACCCTCAATACCTTCGTAGACTAAGAAATATAATTTTTCGAGTGTTTCAGTATCCATATTTAGAGATCGATTGATTAATGAGATTAATTGCCCTAATTCGTTAACAGACATTTTTGATCCATCAAACGAATCAAGTTTTTTAATTGCTTGATCTAATGGAACCGACTCTTGATTTAATAATTCGGGATTTTCAAGTAAATCACACATTTCAGTAAAAAATCGTTTTGCAGAATAAACTGAAAATACCCCACCCCGATAACCTACTGCCTCTATAGCCTTTTTTACTATAGCACCAATACTAGTATCCAACGTGTAAAGGCAAATTATTTTATCCCTGGTTTCTTCTCCTGGTATTCTGTCTATTGAATAATATAATAATTTTCCATCTAGGAATTTTCTAGCAGACCCAGATTTGATACTTCCTTTTAGAATTTGCGTATTTAACTCAAGAAGAAGCTTTCTCAAATCATCTTCTTCAGCCTCTCCAGTAGTATCGTATAACTGAACCCACACAATTCTACCAGGATACCTCTCACCTAATAATAGAATAGATTTTTCTTTTAGGATTTCATACACTTGTCTATTCTACCCATATCAATGTTTTAGCCACTGATTATAAATTAATTTAATACATGTCTTTAAAATCGTAACTTTCGGTAAGTCTATCATGAAATTAATCAAATTATAGGTAGTAATTAAGGGCTTCAAGAAACCTTGAAATTACTTATCAGATAAATTATGCATGGTTAATTTTGTAAATACATCGAGCAAATTATTGAAATTTAGCTTCAGTACTATAAATAGTCAAATCATAAAATAGTAGGAGTTGCAATCTAAAGATTGTAGACATACAACTTACTACCTTTGTAAATAAGGTGTAAGAGGACTAGGTAAGTGTCTACCTGTCGCTTCTTCTGAAAAGAAGAAGAACGGAAAAGTGAGAAGCGTACCGAAAACCAAAACGTTGTCCTACCCTGTTTTTGGTAATACAAAATAACAGGAATGCTGGTACTCAGTTTACGGACTGAAAATGATCTGCCAGTAGTTAAAGATCACGGGAAAACTGACTTTGATGATCCCAGCAGGATGAGAAGCAGAAGGAAGCACCGTTCCAATTGAACAGAACCTATTTCAATTGAACCTTTATTGTGTAAAAACAGAAAAGGGAAAGTGATGGCGACATCAGATATAGGGTTGCAGAACGTGAAGTAATCATTTTTTATGAATTTAGAAAGTGTATATACAAAAATGATCATGTTCATAAAATAATGCAGGAAAATGTAGTAGAGCTTCAAGAAAATGAATCTCAAGAATTATCACAGTGGGTTAAAACATTTCAATCCTTGGAAGTTAAACACTCATTATCAAGAATTTCTAAATGATTAAACACACTATTTATTTAATAAATAATCAAATGAGTGATTAAATTTCTAATATTATTCACTAACAATAGTTAAGGCATTGTTTAAAAATTCTAGATATACTAATTTATCATCCATTAAATTCCCCAAATATCCCATAAGAGGGACTTGATAAAGAAAATATTGTGTAACTCCTCGAGCACCTACAATCTCATCAATTTTTAATTCTTTCATTAAATTAGGAACCAAATCTGTATAAAGCATTTTTTCTCCAATTGTTGTTATAACCATTTCGCGAATGCATATATAGTGTTCCTTGGTAACACGAAGAACATCAATTGCGGATTTTTTATCATAGCATATAGGTCCATGCCCTAGGATCATGGTTGAAAAATCAGTTTTTTCTAAAATATCCAAGGATATTTCTGCCAAATTTGGATTCACTGCAAAAAGTAATTTATATTTTTCAATGGTTTCTAAAGTAAATGCAGCATCACCTGAGAAAAGAACATCATCAATCAAATATGCTGTGTGAGCAGGAGAATGTCCAGGGCATGGAATCTGTTTTCCAAATATATTATCATCAGCTGATTTGATATTTTTTGATGGTTTAGCTTCAAGATGTCTATTTCGCAATTTTTTAGGTGGATAAGAACCACCAAACATAGTAAAGGGTTCAATCATTGGATTAGTGAAAAATTCTAGTTCTTCTTTTGGTCCATATAATTTATCAATACCAAGAGATTCTAACTTTGCACAGCCACCCATATGATCTGCATGATGATGGGTAATCAGAGCACCATTAAGATCAAAATCAATTGTTTTTAGAACCTTATTAATTGCAGAATTATCAATGCCAGTGTCAATAAGGAAAGAAGAGTCAGTTTTATTTACTATTCCAATATTAACTGCACCCTCAATAACACCTATTCCTTCTTGTACCCAATTTACCATAATAAGTGAAAACAAATTTCAAATGTATATCAATAATTCCATGGTAAGATGATTTACGGTAGCACTAATTCTAAAATTAACGATCAAAGGTTGCTCCTATGAAATTTATTCCTATATCTTTTGCGTAATTGAAAACTTGTTGAATTTCATCCTTTGTTGGAAATCGATTGATATCCTCATATCTTGGATTATAGCTATTTGAAGATTTTAAGGTAAAAGAATCAGGATGATATTGATCCATAATGTTTACGGGCGTATCAGCAATTTCTGTAATTATCCAGTCCATAATTGGTTTTGAACAACAGTCGATATGATTAGGCATAATTAAATGGCGAATCACAAAATTTTCTCCCCAATCATAAATTAATTTGTGATTTCTCGTTATGATTTCATAATATTTAGGAGTTCGTGAAAGTCGCCTGGCACAATCATTATTTCCAAATTTAAAATCAGGTAACCAAATATCAATAACTGTTCTTAATATCTTCATGCTATCTTCACTCATGTAAAATGAAGAATTCCATAGCAATGGTACATTGAAGAGACCCTCGTAATCTGCATATTTTCTAACAAGATCATACACAACGAAATTATCAGATTTGATTCTAAGTATCTTTACCATGGTTTCCTTAGAAATTTCGTCAAATTGATGAAAATCTAAATGTTTAATTGAATTGATAATCGTATGTAAGTGAATGATTGGATCCCCACCTACATAATTTAAATTATGAGCCCCTTCTAATCTTAATAATGAACCAATATATCCAAGTTCTTCTGCAGAAATGATAGTACCATTAAATTTATCTTTACTAATATCCCCATTCTGACAAAAAACACATCTTAAGCAACAACTTGTAAAAAATATCGTACCTGATCCAGAAGTACCTCTAAAAATTAATTCTTCCCCTCTGTGATGAAAATAGGACCCTACACGGCTTTCAATACCTAATTGGCAGGTCCCTGAACTAGATTTAATATTATCAGTTGCATTATATCTATTTACTTTACAGTTCCATTCGCAAAAATTACATTCTTTTGCCATCCCATTGACTAATGCTTCATTAAGATCAAGCAATGAAACTTCAGCAATTTCAAGATCTACAATATTGAGACTTTCAAATTCTATCTTATTAACATAATTTACTAAAATTACACTCAACCTTTCATGTTCATTCCATAAAATATCCAGCTCACTATTAAGTGGAACTTCACATTTAATTCTTTTACAGATTAAATATTTAGCTGGTTTGAGATTGTTTGCAACTTTATAATACCAAGATATTTTATTTGAAATATTAAAGTTGTCCCAAACTTTCAAATCAGCAAATGACTTGAGTGAGACCATACAATTATATTTATTCTAGAAATTGATATAAATCAATATTTTGAAAAGGGAATGCAGATTTGTAACCAGCAAAAATATCGAGTAACTTTGTATAATTATTATTATTTATTTGTGTGGGATACAATAGATATTAGTGGTAATTTTAACTTTACAAAGTATTTAAGCCAAATTACAAAATAAAATTGTTAAAAAGGTTAGTCTCAGTATCAGTTATTGAATTTTGAAAATTTAAAACAGCTAGATTATGATATCAGCTATAAAATTTCAAATATTATTAATTCAACAAGCCCAATTAGAAAATTTTTCCAAATCATTACAATTACCGGAACTGCGTTTTTTTGGTTTATTGCTATACCAATTTGGTATTACTTATTTAATGGAGGCGATGAGGCAATAACATTTGGTTTTACAACCTTCCTTATGTTAATCCCTGTATTTATATTAAAGCAATCAATTAGAAGGAGTAGACCTGATTTTAAGGATACTAGTTTTGGAGCAGTCATTTTTGATGAATGGAGTTTCCCCTCAGGTCATGCAACTAGATCGACATATGTTGTAATTTTAATGGCATTTTATATGCCTGAATTTATTATTTTTTGGATTTTTTGGGCATTATTGATGATTTTTTCAAGACTTATTTTAGGAGTACATTATGTATCAGATATAGTAGCTGGTATTTTACTAAGTACTCTCTCTATGATTATTCTACACTATATTGGCTGGATACCAACAATTCCATTGGATATATCTAGTAAATTACCATAAAATTAACAAAGTACTTGGGTATTGGAGAATTGCGGTTTAAGCGTGCATGGTATAATGGTAGAATTGAAGCTTCCCAAGCTTTAGATCCGGGTTCGATCCCCGGTGCACGCATCTTTTAATTTATAGACATTTAGATATAGAAAATTCCTATCTTTATCCCTTAATTATTTAAATGATATTTAATTAAATTCTATTTAATGAGTGAAGAAAAAGATTACAAATTCGAAGATACAATCCTTAAATTGTTTGAAAAAGCTGGTGAAGATGGTTTAATTACTGATGAGGAGGGAGCGATTATAATGGGTATAAAAATAGATCTTGATGAGTTTGTCAAAGCGGTTAAGATGGCGGAAGATGATGGAATAATTACTTTGAAAGAAGCATTAGAATTAGAAGAATTGAAAAATAAAATAGTGGTCAAGGCTGGAATCATTGCAGCTAAAGATTATACGATTAAGGAAGATGAACAAAAAATAATAAAAAAACTTATTGAAATTTTGAAAAATGAGTATTAATACCTAATAAATTCGATCTAGGTTCGCTTTTATTAATAATTTACGCTGAACATATTTCTGTGCATTGATTAGTTTCTCACAATGATTTAGAGCTAAGGCTTAAGAAAGTTAAAAAATGGAAATGGGGGGAGGGAGCATAGCCGTTAAAAAATTACAGCTATGCAATATAATATTCACTTACAGCTATATAAGAAATACGAAAAAGGCCTATATATTATTATCAATATATTTGAAATCCACGATCAATAATCTATTTGAAAATTAAGTCATATCGAAAAATTTGGGATTATTCGTTAAAAATATAGAAAATATTTTTGTTATATTTCAAAAACTCGGAAATAACTCAAGTAATAATGTGTTTACAAAGAGATATTATGATATCATCATTCTTATTATTATTAGTTAAATAATTAATCCGTATTTTTGATGGCATCAACAAAGTGAGGAACTGATATACTTGATGTAGAAATAATTTTATTAATTCCTACTTTTTTTTGCATCTGTTCTCCGAACTCCAAATCAAACATCCTGACAATAAGATGTAAATCTGGATTGAGTTTTCTTACTAGGAGTGCGATTTTCAAGTTTAATAAATCATCATCTATAGCAATTATCATAGTTCTTGCCTCGCCTACACTTGCTTTTTCAAGAATACCTTCTTTACTTGCATCTCCATAAATTGTTGGAATCCGATGATTCTCTTGAAATTCTTCATATTCATCCCTTCCTTCTCCTGTGCTTTTATCTATTACAGTAACTTCGTATTCAGTTTTAACAAGTTCTTTCAATATTTTAAAACCAACATTTCCGATACCTACTATTACAACATGATCTTTCATAATCTTTGCAACCTCTTGATTCCATATTTCTGAAGTTGGATCTCCAAATTTAATTGCAGTACTAATCCCACTAAGGCCATCTCCGAGCAATATTAAACCAAATAATGGATAGATTATCCATATTATTTCAAGAAATACATCTCCACTTGGAAAATCAATACTAGAAGCAAAAAACATTAATGAAATAGCTTCATAAAGAGCCTGTGCCAAAGGAATATCGAATTTAATCCGCAAAATAGTCATTCCAGTCAGTGATACTGCAATAAATATTCGAATGAAAGTTTTAAATGCATTCAAGCGTATAAGAACTTCACGGCGATATACCCCTAATCTAGTCCTCAAACGGGGTGGCATATATCTACTGAATCATTTCGCTTAATATAAATTCACCGAGAAAATGAAATCAAAAATTATCTTTGTATATCTATAACTAATATAAAACCTATATTCTCTAGAGTTTAGGATATAATTACTCAGATGAAGGCAATAATAAGTAAAGGATCTCCAGAAAATATTACATGGTCCCTTGATGATCCTGTCTCTCCAGAATTAGTGGATAAAATAGAGATTTCAGGTGATAAAACGAACATTGATTGGTTTTCATTTGAGTTTTTTGAAATTATAAGTCTCCTCCGAGAAAAATATTCCCTTGATGAAATAGAAGAAATGCTATATGATGAAGATCCTAAAATAATTGAACTCGGATCTATTGTCTTGGATAAATCCCTGTTAATAGAAAATAACCAAAATATGGAAGATTTAGTTAGATTATATTTTCCAGTGATGCAGGTTATTGTAAGAAAATTACGAATAACATAAAATTATTTGTTCTTTTTATTTAAGATAGTTTTCAATTGCATTTCCTTTAGTTCTGAAACTTTTTTGTGTTGATATATTATCTGAACTTGTTGTATATCTATTGATTTATCTAAGGATATACCTGAAATATCCAAAATTTCTTTGACTTTCGAAGTAAATTTTTTCTTATTTTTAGAGTTAGGTGTCACAACAACTGAATTGGTTTCTTTTAAGTTATAATCAAGTTCATTATCAGTTATATTAAGTTCTAACTTGGTTTTATGAGATTTTTGTTGATTTTTGATTATAAATTTTTTTAGACGGTCATCTCCAAAATAGCTATCAATTAGACCTACTTTTTCTAATACATTCAAATGATGATAAAGATTTACTCTGTTTTCTTTCAAGATTTTTTCTAATTCAATTGTCGTTTTAGCTCCTTTTTGGATTAATTCAAAAATACTAACTCTTAACGGATGACTTAATGCAGATAACAATTTACTGCTATAAACCCTAGTTGACTTTTTTTTCATTTAATCACAGCTCAATTATTTATTCTTATATTTCTTTTTTTGTTTTAATAATGCTCGTGAAATAAATTCTGATGATGTGTTTGCTGATTGAACCTCACCAAAATTCATATCCATTTCTGCTTCAGCTTCTTCAAACATAGCAGCGGTCTTCATTGAGGATCCTTTAGACATTGAATAAACAGATGCTCCCATTTCTTGTTTTGCATCTCTTGTTTCGGTTCGTTGTAAATAGAAATGACTTATCATATGATAAACCACTCCATCTCCATGTTCAAAGCGGACAACAACTGGATCTTCTTCATATTTCTTACCAATTTCTTTTGATTTGATTAATACTTTGACTTTTTCTTTATTTAGAATCTTGATAGGATATGAACTCCCTTCTAACCACCATTGAGGATCTGCTTCTTCATCAAGAAAGCCTTTTAGTACTGGATCCTTTTTATCAACAATTTCGATTCTAACAACTTCATCTGCGGTGGCTTTTTGATTATATTCTACATATCCAGGAAAGCCTGTTTCTAAAACACTTTTTAGACACCAGTCAGTTGTAATTAGTTGCCCGCCCATTGAAACGAATGTGTTTAGTTTCCTAGCCATTTTATCAGGAAACACCCCTGTACAGTTAACAAATATCGTCTGATCAGATCTTAGTTCCAAATTTTCTAATTCAGTTGGTTGAATGCGTTTGAAAGGTATACCCGAGTGCTTTAACACCCGGTGAATATGATCATATTGACCTTCAATTACAATTACATCTTCATCAATCATCTCATCTAGGATATCGATATTCTCTTTATCTTCACTTTCTAATCGATCCCGAACCAATAATGAAGCTAACTCATACGCTTTCTTCATTTTTTTGTCAGAGGGATCTGTTGGTTTTCCAGTTTTATTCATTTCTTGGATTGGGAATTTAGTATCATTATTCAGATTATTTTTTTTCATTGCATATTAGCCTCTACTAACAAAATAACATCCTCATTAATAAAGTATACTTTTCTTTATTGATTAATTAATTATTAAAACTTATTATTCATTTATAAGTAATAAATTACGAATAAGTTAATACTTATTAAATCAATCTTAGCTGGTGCAGAAATTACCTTTATTAGGGTCAAAATTATTATGTACATACTAGGAATGTTCATCCCCAAACATCTGTCCTGTCCAATCATCAGGGAAGCTACACCGGATGATGCTAAAGACATCGCAAAATTACAGATTACAACTGATTCAGAGAAATTGTGTGGTGTATTTAAGGATAATGAGGAAGGAGCCTTTGAAGTAATTAGACAACAATTTCATAAATACTATGAAGGAGTATATGTTCTAACAGAGGGGGATCAAACAATAGGTGCAATGAAATTACACTTACCAGGGAAGAAAGCTGGAAACACACTTTCACTTCGCGCATTAATAAAAATCTTAGGAATAAAAAAGGGGATTCGAGCCATGTTACTATTAAGTAATTGGGATGAATACAAGTTACATCGAGGAGAAGCATATCTAGAATTTATGTATGTAGCACCACAATGGCAAGGTTTTGGAGGAGGAAAAATGCTCATCCGTAAAGCCAACGAGTTGGCCCGGCAAGCTGGGGCAAAATATCTAACACTTTTTACTGCTGCTCATAATTATCGCGCAAGGAATCTTTATGAACAATCGGGGTTCATTACTAGAAGGAAGATCCGTTCTCCAATTGCTAAAATATACCACACTAATTCAGTATGGGTTAAACAGACCTATACTTTAATTGATGG
>MDVR01000139.1 GCA_001940725.1 Candidatus Heimdallarchaeota archaeon LC_2
ATTAATAATAAATTAAATTGAGCAATTAATTCACAATTTCTACAATTTTGCCTTCAACAATGTTCAGTTGGGCACCTGGCAGATTTTCTGTTATTCTTGGTATATGCGATATAATTAGTACCCTTTCAAATCTATCCTGTAACGATTTGAAAACTTCAATTATTCCATCCTGACCATCTTCATCAAGAGCTCCAAAACCGCCTTCATCTATGATTAATGTATCAAGTTCATTTCCTCTAAATTCAGCTAATACCTTTGATAAAGCTAATCTAAATGCAAAACCTATTCTAACTTTTTGACCCCCCGAGAAAAAGCTTGAATTTTCATTTCCTTCAGGTGTTTCAATAGTTATACTATAATCATTATTGAGAGTAATACCTTCAAGTTG
The DNA here is from genome assembly GCA_001940725.1 of Candidatus Heimdallarchaeota archaeon LC_2. The sequence goes on from MDVR01000139.1 coordinate 389, forward strand.
TGAATTACCGAGTTGACTGAGAATATCAATCGTGGCGACATTAATTTGATATTTGAGTCGACTAAGAATTCTCCCTCCAATTTGACCAAAAATTCTTTCCAATTGTTTGTAAATATCATGATCGTCTCTTTTGTGAGAAAATAAATTTTCTTTTTCTTTTATTTCCAAGCGTAAATGTTTTTGGTTCTCAATTTTTTCTTTTTGTGTTTTAAGATTATTTTGAGCTGTATTTCGAATTTCTAAGGAATCTTCATACTCAATTTCAATTTCTATTACCTTGTTTTCATAATTTTTTACCTTATTTTTGATTTTATCATACTGTGGGCCTTCTATTTTTTGTATTAATTCAGTTTTGTTTTCATTGTAATCTTCGTTTTGTTTTTCCTGTCCGACTATCTGACCTTCAATTCTCGCCTTTTGGACATGGGCTTTTTTGATTTCTTTTAATTCACTTCTCACAACGACTGGATCAAAACTATATAAGGTGTGATGAAGTTCTTCTTCTTTTTCAAGCTCATTATCATACATGATAATTTCTTTCTCAACGATGACAAGTTCTTTTCTAACTTCATTTAAAAATTTATCATGAGATAGAGTTTTCTGAATTGTTCCAAGTTCTAACTTTAGATTTTCTAATAGATCTTTTTTATCGTTTATATTATTTACAGTGATATCATATTTTTCAAGTTGAGCAATCACACCCTTTAATTCCTGTTTTTGTGAAATTATCTCATCTCTTTGTTGTTCAAGTTCATTATAACCAACTTCATCAAAATTTATTTTCTTAATTTGAGCCTCAATTTCTGATACTTCTAGTTTTAATTCAGGAAATAGAGATCCAGCACCTCCACTGATTTTAAATTCATCAAGTTCATTTCCATTTTTAATAATTTCATCAAGTCTATTTTTACTCGCATCTATTCCGTCACTTGCTAATCGCAATTTAGAAATCAAATCTGTTAACCCTGTTAGTTTTATCCCTTTTTCTTCAATATTCTTCTCTTTCTCGTTTAATTGAAATCCGTCTTTTTGTACCTTTTCAGACAGTTGTTGATTCTCATTTTCTAATAAATGAGATTTTTTCAACAAGTCTGATGTTATTAATTTTACATGATCAATTTCTAAATTCTGATTACAAGTAGGGCATATGATTGTATCGTGTAAATTTTCAAATTTTTCAATTTCTGAGCTAATTTCAAGAATTTCCTTGTTTTTATCTTCCAATTTGGATTTGTTGTAACTTAAAGTTGTTTTCTCTTTAACTAATGTCTCTTTTAAATCAGAATGTTCTATTTTAATAATGTTTAATTTACTTTCATGGTCTTGTAGATCTGCCTTGGCTTGTACTCTCGATTTATACTCCAATTTATATTTTTCAAGTCCAGCAAAAGATTTTTGTTTTTCTTTAATCTCGCTTAACCTATTCTCAAGCTTTACGGTTCTTTCTTTTTCTTTGGTTGCTTTATTAGTCAATAAAATCTGAATTTCTTCTTTATATTTTAAATGGTTTTCAATTTCAGTGATTACCTTATTTTCTTGTTTAATGTAATTCTCAAGTTTCGGTCTTTTTTGTTTTAATAGTTCTAAATTCTCAAGCTCCTTTTCTTGCTTTACAGTTTCTAGTTGATTTTTCCTAATTTCTTCTTTTTTTCTGCTTAGGTCACTCTGTATACTTTGTCTTTCTTTTGAAATTCTTGAAGCTAAACTACCTTTGTACCGTTTCTTTTCGTCTCTTAATTCTTTAATATTAGATAGTTCATCAATTTCTTTTTCCAATTTTTCAATTCTTTTTAACTTATCATTTAGATCCTTTTCTTTGAATATTATTTCATCAAATGGGTCTAATTTTGCTTTGTTTAATTGAATTTCTACTTTTAAGCCATTCAATTGTTTTTCCAAATCAATAATTCTTTCCTGAAGAGAAATCTTTTCATTCTCAATATTTTTTGCTTCCTGCAATTCTACTCGAATTGTTTCTAATCTCACCTTGATTTTTGATGAAACTTGTTCTTTTTCAAGTACAGCTTTTTCAAAAGTTAATTTTTCATTTTCTAATAAAATTTCATCAACTAGATTCTTTTTATTTTCTTCAATCCGAGCTAAATCTTCGCCTAATTCGGATTCAATCTCATTTGCATTTTCTCTTGATAACTTGGACATTTCATGAAAATTTTTAATTCCAAATAAACGTTCAAGATAATCCTTCCTTTTCCCAATTGGTAAGTCTAGAGCCTTAGTCATCTCATCTTGCATGATCAAAGTCGTGTTGGTGAAATCGTTATAAGTCCATAAATTGTCTACTATCCACTGATCAGCCTTCTTTTTAGGAGTACCCCTATCCATGATAATTCGATCATTTCGCTTAATATATACTGTTTCTCTAGCCCGTTTTTTGATTTCTCTAATTCTTTCGACTACAAAATTATCTCCATTATTAGTAAACTCAATACTTACAGTTGCTTTGGTTTTACCGCGCTTTACAATATCATCTACACTCACTCTTGCATCTTGGGGATCATCCATCGCTTTAATTTTTCCAAATAAAGCATAAGTTAATGCATCACAAGCTAGTGTACTCTTTCCAGAGCTATTTTTACCTGTTAGTATCCAGAATGAACTTGATTCTAGATCAAGTTTTTCCTTATCATAATTTTTAAAATTTCGAATCGAAATTTTTTTTATGTTCATACTCTCTCTCCATATTGCTTCTTAATGATTTCTTTTCCAAAATCAAATAATTTTTCTCTTTGCTTTTTATTCAATTTCTCTTGATCATTGATTGCGGTTTGCAGTTCGTCGATCGGTGTATGTAACCATTTTCCATCAGATTCGATTGTTGATCCGGTTTGATCAAACCATGTAAAATTATCTTTTTCTAAATAAATATCAAATCCTGCAAATTCTTTAGCTAATTCTTTGTAATTTGTAATTCCAACATATTTGCGTAGAGCTATTTGTAATCCTCCAAAAAGTCTGACTCCCAAATATTTTTGATCATCAATCTTACTTTGAATTTTGGATTTAATTATCTCCTCTGCTTCGGTTGAAGAAGGATTATCAATTTTCACCGCGATTTCCTCAAACTTTCTTGTGCTCAGTTCAATTTCATTAATTTCAACTTCTTTATTTGTAATATTTATTATAGAAATGGATTTCTTTTCATTTCTCTCTCCAAAATCAACAATCAGTGGTGATCCTGGATAATGAATTTTCATCTCGGGGTAGGATGGATGATTAATTGTCTGTTTTTTATGGATGTGCCCCATCGCAACATAATTTAAATCTGGAGGAAAGAATGTTGCCGGTATTTCTGGTTCATTAGAACTCGATATTTCATAACCAGTTCTACTTCCATTGATTACTTGATGACTAACTAATATATTATATTGTTTTTTGTTGTTTGAAATTAACGAATGCAATGCTTCCGGATACCTTTCATCTGCCTCAGATCTGATATAAGAAATACCGTGGACTCCAACTTCAACTCCTTTAATATTATAAGACTTCGTGGCACTTTGACTAATTGCAGTACAATGAGGTATGTAATTGATAAAATTTAATGGAGAAACAACACCTCTTGTATAAGCTCTATCATGATTTCCAGCAATTGTAACAAAAGGAATCTTTTCTGAACTTAATCTTCTAAGACATTTCAAGGCCCCCTCAATGTCAATATTTTTTACATTAATTCGGTCAAACATATCCCCAGAATGGATTACAAAATCAACTCTTTCTTCAATTGCTTTATCAATAATCTTATTGAATTGATTTTCAGTATCTAATGACATCAAATTTCTTTGAGTTTCCTCATCAGTGCGCATTTTTTTGTGGATTTTTCCCAGATGTGTGTCTGAACAATGAAGAAATCGTATAGTATCCATATTATCACCCTCAAATGAAAAATTATTGGATTTATGTAAGCTGAAGGGTAATTAGCAATAAAACTATCTTTATAATTATTAAAGATGGCTTATTTTTCTCAATTTTCTTTCAGAATACTTTTCAAACATTTAAACTTCACAGATTCCGTATTTAACATTTCCCTCCTCATTCTTGAAAGTGAACAGAAAGATTTCTTAACGAAACATCAATAATATAAAATAAAATTGGATTTAATTGATTTTCACAAATTCGAATCTTTCTTTTTCAGCTCATCAATTGTCTAGAAAAAAATGTATTAAATTTCATATCAGACCCTTATGATTTAACTATGACCTATTATCTCGGATGAATAATGGTACAAAATTGGACTATAGAAGTCATGGTGAATTTTATAAGTGGTATTCCATACTTTTTATCCTTTTCACTTCTGTATCAGCATTTTCGAAAACATAAAGATCCTATTTTATTCGCATTAATGATTACTTGGTTAACCTATGGTTTATACTGGATCTCCAATGGATTTGCATATCTGTTTTTAAATACAGATATTTTTAGAATTAACAAAGTTCTATTGTTAATTTCCACAGTTTCTATGATCATTGGATTTAACTTCATGATGCGTCAAAATATCAACCCGTTTGAAATTTCAATTGTGATTTTGTTAAACGGTCTTATCCTCTATGCAATCCAAGACACAAGTAGTGTAGTAATTGAATTACTTGATAATGGTGATCAAACTGTTGCACATAGTGGTAATGTTAGGAATCTAATTTTTATGTTAGGCATATTTATGAGCATTTTCTATCTATATTACACTTACAAAATTTATCAAATCTCGTCTGAACAAAACAAACAGTATGCACTATTAGTTCTTATAGGTGCAATTATCTTTGGTCCAGTAGTAATTATCTCGTTTATGTTAAGATTAGGTACCATTATACCTGGAATATCTGCTCTATTAAGCGGAATTGGTGTATTACTTACAACAATTGGAATACAAAAATCACCCCATTTGATTTATATTTTATCTGCAAAGGCTATTAAACTAAATGTGGTTGATGAGGAGAGAGGATTAACTTTGTACACGTATGATTTTAGACCAGATCTTATTGACGCTGAAGATGCTTTAATAGTATCAGTTATTGAAAGTATCTCAAATTTTGCACAGGAAGTCTTGCAAAAAGGGCGAATTAAAGAAATAATTTTGGATGATGGTTTGATTTACATTAGTAGATCTGCAAAATATAAAATTCATTTTATCTTGATTTCAAATACCCAATCACGCGTATTGAAACAAAATTTAGAAGTTTTTGTGAACATGTTCATCAATAATTTCAAAGAAGAACTGAATAAAAGAACCACCCCTGTAATCGAAATAACTGAATTTAAAAAGGCAGATAATGTTATTCCAATTGCTTTTCCATATATTCCGAGTTCTTGATAATTACCTGTAATTCAATTAATTATTAATCTATAATCAAATTTTCTCAATTTCGCTTTTAATTTAATTTTTACTCATTAAATTTTTATCAATCACAATTCAGATGGGGTTTGTAATAAATGGAATTAAAAGAATATATTGACTGTCATTTACATTTTCATAGTCCTGATATGACTAAAAAAATAATAAAAGACATGATAATGTCGGATGTGCCAAGTTTAAAGAATTTTTTTGATAATCCCGATGATAATTCTTCACTTCTTGGATTATTAGACGCTTTAAATTGTAAACAAGCATGGATAATAAATTATGAAAGCCCGGATGTTATGGGTTATACAATTGAAACGAATAATTGGGTTTCAAATTTTTGTGCAGGGAGCAATAATAGATTAATTCCAATTGGAAGTGTTAATCCTGAACTTCATGAAGATGCGGGGAAACTAGTAAGGGATTATTATGAATCAGGAATGATTAAAGGGATAAAAATTCATGGTCCACATCAATTAATTAAACCAAATGCATATTTGGATGGCTTAAAAGCCCAATTCAGAATGTATAAGGTTATTGAAGATTTACAAATCCCTACAATTTTTCATACTGGATCATCCATTTTTCCAAAAGCTCGTTCAAAGTATGGTGATCCTATGTTTTTAGAAGATGTATTAACTGATTTTCCGCAAATGATAGTGATTATGGCACATGGAGGAAGGCCGTTTTGGACCCGAGAAGCAGAATATTTAATGGCTAAATTTAGAGATCAAGAACTATATATGGATATTTCAGGGATACCTCCACAATTAATAGGTACTTATTTTCCACGGTTTGCTAGATTCGCTGAAAATTGTATTTTTGGTTCAGATTATCCTAGTCCGGGAGTTCAAAGTTCCCGAAAGAATGCCGAGAGTATTGCAAATTTACCACTACCCGATGAAATTTTAGAGAAGATATTATTTAAAAATGCCGAAAAATTGATCTCCTAATGAAATCATTTGAAAAAATTTGAGTTTTCTTTATAACCGAATATCTGTAGCGAATTAAGTCACTAAATTAAAAAATCAAAAATTAGTAATCAGTATGTAATGCATCATAATAAAAAATCTCATCCAATCCATCATTTTGATATAACCAAAGCCACTTCACCATTGAAAATCCTCGAAGAATTTTCTAAAATGAATGTCTTTGGTGGTGGAAAATTAGGAAGAGCATTTGATATTCTTACTTTGGCAAAATCCGAAGGTGCAAAGATTTTTCTATCATTAGCAGGCGCAATGGTTCCTGGGGGTATGAGGAAGGTTATCACTGATGCAATGAGAAATGGATTGGTCGATATGTTAGTGACAACTGGTGCTAATATAACTCATGATTTAATTGAGGCCTTTGGTCATCCTCATTTGGTTAATGTTCAGTATAAAAATGATGCTGAGTTAAGAGATAAAGGAATTGATCGAGTGTATGACTCATTTGTTGATGCCGAAGGTTTCCCTAATCTTGAAGATCATCTGCAAAAACTAGTCATGGAATATTTCGAAGAAAACAATAAAGAGGGTTTTCTTCACACTTCAAGTAATGAATTCATGAAATGGTTAGGTTCAAAAATACAAGATCCAAATAGCATCGTAAAGATTGCTTATGAACTAAATATTCCAATCTATATTCCAGTTATTGCAGATTCGGTGTTAGGGCTTCAAATTTGGTTAAAATCACAATTTCATAAAATTATATTTGATGAGATGAGAGATCTAACCTCCATTCAAGATTTCTATAATGAAGCAGAAAAAGCATGTGCATTTATGATTGGAGGAGGAGTTCCAAAAAATTATATGCTTCAATCTTCTCTTATGAGTTCAAAAGAATATCAGTATGGGGTTGCTATCACTATGGACAGGGTAGAAACAGGTGGGTTATCCGGTGCTACCCTTGAAGAAGCGGTATCTTGGGGTAAATTTACTTGGGAAGCTCCCAAAGAAACTGTATATTGTGATGCAACAATCGCTTTACCCCTCATTGTAGGTGCTTGGGCTGAATTTGATAAATCTCAATCTAAATTATAATTGTTCTTCGACTGTTTTAGTTATCTCAGATTGTACTTTCCCAGTATGTTCTGTGGATTTATTCTCAATTAACATAATGTGACATTCTTCTGTTGAAGAAACTCGATGTTCTACACCTCTTTTAACAACATAAAGATCGCCTTTATTTAACATAATTTCATTTTGATTCTCAATTTCAATTAGTAATTTACCTTCAATAACATAAAATAACTCATCATCGTTTTCATGATTATGCCATGGTACTTTGTCTCCTTTAATTTTAGCCACTTTAATATATACGTCATTAACTCCTTCGACTACTTTTGGAGAAAAGTAATCATGTACTTCTGAAAGATATTCTTTAAGATTAATTTTATTCATACCATATTTGTGTGAAAACCCAGATTCTTATATTTTTGTTTTGAAGGTCTCACTGGTTTCATTTTATTGTGGATGAACATAACAAGATTATACTAAACTATGAGTCTCTTTATTGAACAATTCATTTACAATTAAAGTTGACCCAATAAATGACGCAATCAGACCTGTAGAAATAATAACAAAAAAGATCATAATTTGATAAATTGCAGCAACAATTGGACTTTCACCTCCAATTAATAATCCAGTCATTAATCCTGGGATGAAAACTAGGCCTAGGGTTCTTAAATTATTCATGTTTGGTGTTATTCCCATTCTCATTGCACTTGAAATAATTTTTAATTCTTCCAACACTGCGTTCGGTGGAAGTCCAAGACTCAAAGCTGTTTCAACCTCATCCTTTCTATTGGTTATTTCATTTTTTATCCCTTTAATAGTTAAGAAAGAGATATTCATCGAATTCCCAGTTGCCATTCCCCCTATCGGGATCCAAATTTCGGGGGAATCTAGAGGTATCGCACCTAATATTGTAATTATGATCATAATTGTGTAGACTGCAATTGAAATTGAAATCAATTCGATACGAAATACATTGGGGACCTTTCTTAGTCTTTTTGACGCCGTCTGAGCTCCAAAATATATCATTACGCCTAAAATTAAAAATTGAAAAATAACAAAAGAGACAGAAAAAATATAAACTAAAACTAATGATAGGATTGTCAATTGGAAAAATCCTCTCCAAGCTGCGGTTAGGATCCTACGTTCAAGATTTAATTTTTTCCTAATTGATATTGCAATGATTACACCGATTAATATAAGTGAAGTAATTATTTGATAGAATATGAGCCGTCTCTCTGGATCTGTTAATTCAGGTATTATATCCATATTATATACTCTCTCCTGTCAATTTTTCAATTAATTTCTGCAATAACTTTCCATCTTTATCATCGGTTTTTCCAACCAGGGTTTGAGAAAAGAATTGATCAGATTCTTCTGCTAATATTACTTTTCCATTTTCGATTAATACTAAATAATCTCCGATTGCTCTAGCTTGATTTAAGTCATGCGTGACAATCAAGATTGTTAATTCAGGATTGGCTGATTTTAAACTTAATATCATTTCTTCAAATTTGTTTTTTGAAATCACATCAAGTGCTGAGGCCGGTTCATCTAAAAGCAATGTATGTGGTTCATTTGCAAGTGTTCTTGCCAAATGTAATCTTTGTTTTTGACCGACTGATAGAGTTTTAGCATCTTGATCTTTGAGGGATAAATCCAATCCAACCAGTTTAATTAGATCATCGGTAATATCATCATTAACATCCATCTGATGAAATTTTCGGGGAAATTCTATATTTTCTTTGACAGTCCCCTCAAATGCAACAGGTATTTGTCCAACATAAGAAAGATTTCTCCTCAAAATATCCACATCGGTTTTTTTAATATCCTCTTTTTGGTAAATTATTTTACCTGTATAAGTCCAAAACTGAGCTATCGTTTTGAGCAGAGTACTTTTACCGGCACCACTTCTTCCAATAATTACAGAAATTTTTGATCTTGGGAAGTTGCAATTGATATTTTTTAGTATTTTTTTCGACTTAATAGTGGTTGTAATGTCTACTAAACTCAAAGATTCCTTCAATTTAATACAATTAGAGTTTGTGTGAATTATTAGATTCGTATATCTAACTGGATAAAGTTAGATCAAATAAATATTTTCAATCATTTAACCATTTTAATAGATCTTTAGCCAACGCAATTCGATGATCTGAATATGAATGATTAGTGTTGTATTGGAAAGTGACTATATTTTTTTCTGCAAATTCCTTTATTGATTTAATTAAAGGGTCATGATGGATTTCTTTGGGCAATACTAGATCTCTCTGAGCAGCTGTTATACACAGGTCTTTTAATGACAAATCCCGTCCATACTTAATTAGGTTCCACTGATCTTTATGATTTACAATTTCATCAAGGAGTTCTTTTCCTGATGTGCCTTGTAAGGGATTAATCTCATTAAATATTTGATGCAAATCACTTTGTTCAATATTTGAATTAGAGGTAATATATTCGCCAAATATTCCGGGATTAAAGCCAGATATCGAAGCAATTTTGTGTATTGATTTATCA
>MDVR01000140.1 GCA_001940725.1 Candidatus Heimdallarchaeota archaeon LC_2
TAAAATTAACTTCTCGATACTTTGAATTGATTTGATTAGGACTCCATAATTTGAGTGTGTGCCTGACACGATTTGGATGGGGTATCTCAGGAATATATTTCTTTGCGAATCGTTGAAGTGCTCGATTACTATCTGCCAAAATAGCATCGCTGAGCAGCAGTGTTGCCTGTTGGATACTTGTGGCAGTGATGGTTGTCATCATGAGCAGCAGTAAGCATATTTCCATCGGTACGGCATTACACCAGTTTTTAACTTTCTGGGGTATATTTTTGATAAATTCCGGTATGATACTCTGAATAAATCTATCTTTTAGCTTGAACTGATCAATTCTACTGTAAGTTTTCATATCTGGAGATTCGCGATCTTCATAATAATTTTATGAAAAACTGTAATTTGAGGTTTAATTGAGAATATAAATCGATGCAAAGATCATTATCATCATTATCATCTAGTGACTGGTTAATTAATGAACTAATAAGCAAAGACATTAACTGGATCGAGTTGATATGATCTGGGAACTATTTATTATTTTATTATTCATCATTATAAGTCATTTGAACTCATAAAAGATATATAATCTCTTAACTGCTGATATGTAATGGATGTGATACATGAAATTCCAACCGGAATAGGAATGCCAAAAGCATTGGGACCTTATTCTCAAGTAGTAAGGGCAGGAGATTTTTTATTTGTAGCAGGTCAAGCTGGAATAAATCCGGAAACAGGCGAGGCGGCAGGACCTGATTTTGAATCACAAGCAAGACAGGCATTTTTGAATTTATCAACGGTTTTACAAGCTTGTGGCAGTAATATGGATAAAGTAGTTCAGACAACAGTATTCCTTACTGATGCCAGTAAATTTCCTGCATTAAATGAATTATTTTCAGAATTTTTTTCAAAAACTCCTCCCACTCGATCTACCCCTATTGTACAACTTCCCAAGGGATTGTTATTTGGAATGGAATGTATTGCATTGGTTTAGCAATTAGAAAGTTCATAACCCAAGACATCCAATTTACTTCTGAGAATTTTGATTTTTAAAAACACTGACACTCCATTTCTTTCAAACTGGCCTGCTTTCCGTAACCTCGTCCAGAATAGATCTTAAGATATATCTATATGTCATATTGATTGAAAAATTCAATTGCGTATTATCATCCAATTACGCACTACGAAATTCGGAAATCTCAACTTGACTAAATTTGATAAATTGATGATCGATGTTACCTTTTTATCATTTTTTAAGTAAAAGAAATTAGGCCTATTTTCAATATATTTTGTGTCTGACATGTACTAACAAAATGAGTAGTTTATCATCCTAATACGCAATTCAAATTTTATTTATCAAAAATCTTGGGGGTTATATTTTCTCTTTTGTTCATCTATTAGTCTTTTACCCTATTTAGGGATCAATCCTATTTCCATTAAATGTTTCAAGTACAGCTCTGTCTGTTCTTTATCCTGAGATTTCATAATGGCTTGACCCAAATTTTTATACAATTTCAAAGTATCAGTCAAAATGGTTTCTTTAACTATTTTTCCGTGATTTAACTCGTATACAATGAAAATAGCAATTTCAAACTTATTATTGGTTGCTGGAATTCCAAAGAATGGGTTGGTTTGTGTTGCTTTTTGCATCCCGTATAGCCATACTTCTGATCCATCTGCAGCAATTTTGTAAATATCAAGATAATAATCAGGAAAGGCTTTGAACAACTCTAGGAACTCATTTTTATATTCCATTATATTGTTTGTTAGAGCTCTCGATATCCCGTAAGAACGGGATTTAATCTTATCTGAGCATATAGTATCGATAATTGAAGTGTTATGTATATTTAATTCATTCCAGAATGTTTGGATGATTCCTTTATGATCAGTACTAATAGTTTAACCCACCGAATTTCAATTCATGTTAACAGAATATCAAGTTATTTTGGATCGATCGAATTATTCCTAATCAATTTGATTTATTTATGTATTTCATGAATTTCAATTGCGGATTATCATCCTAATACGCAATTCAAAAAATTAATTAAATAAAAAAAAGTCCTTAGAGGGGATATACCTCTAAGAACTGTTTGAGCACTGTAACAAGTTTGTAATGATTTTGTAATGAATTCAATTATTTTTATTTGACTTGGTATCACGATATTTTTCTTCTGGCGTTTGACTAATAAATAAATATTAAATCACTAATAATTTAGCAGTATAACAAAGCAGTTCTAGATATTACCCCTTCCAAAACTTATTTTGCAAAACAAAACGCCTCGATCGTAAGTGAACGCGGGCTAAACATCTTGGCTAAACTCAACACTTACACCCCGTTTCTTTCAAATAGATTTTTGTCTATGATTTCTCCGATCTCGTCGAGAATAGAACTTGGTAATTCTCACGGACCCCCAAGCGGTTCAGACTTATACACATTAACAGAATTAATGATAATCAATTAAATCTCAACCAACTACTCCAAAGTGGATGAATCATTTACTTTTCATTTAGAATTTCCAAGAATGTTAGCATATCTGAATTTGGTAATCCTGTCATCTCGCTTTGTTCTGTTTTGTTGGATCCCCGAATATGCAAATGATGAGGTCGAGTGACAACATCCCATCGATCATCAAAATTATCATATCTGATCCTATCATACTTCGATTGAGTATAGATAATTGAATACGAGTATTGATCGTAGTCATTGTAAACTATGTATAGTACAATTCCACTAATCAGTATAAATTTAAGTTCTTTACCACTTTTGTTAAGTGTAAAGGACGTAATATCTGACCCAAGTTGCTCAATTAAGATTGATTGAACCTCTAGAATCTTATCTATTGCGGACATGAAAAAACCTAAGGGATTAAGTGTTCTAATTCTTTTAATTCATCTAAATAATTAGTTAACAATATTGCATCGTGTTCTGCTTCTTCTAAGGCACCATTCTTAGCCTTTGCAATTAGTATTTCCACAGATTCTTGTTTCCATTTTTTAAGAATTGCGTTGATCTCTTTCCTAATTAATTCTTGTTTGGTTTGAACAAGATCCTTTGCAATTTCATATCTTATTGATACCTCTGATGGAGATTCAGTCACTAAATAAAGATCATAATATTAGATATTTAATATTACTTAACATATTATGCAATTTGACAAGAATTAACTAATATGTTGTCAAGATTCGAATGGTTTTTCTAATTTTGGAATTCATGATTCAAATATACTTTCATATGCAGTATTCATACCGTTCAGCACAACAAAATCGGTTCTAGGTATTACCCCTTCCAAAACTTTATTTTACAAAACAAAACGCCTCGATCGTAAGTAAACGTGGGCTAAACATCTCGTCGAAACTCGACGCTTACACCCTGTTTCTTTCAAACGGATTTTATGAATGATTTCCGTGTCCAGAATAGATCTTTGTAATCCTCACGGATATTGAAGTTTATTCTAAAGATTCTCAGCATGGTTTCAGTATTAACGAAGTTGATCTTGCAATTGCAACTATTCGCCCTCATGGGAAATTTGGGAGGATCACATTCTTACTTTGGACAAGCTCGTTTGTAAACTGTATCATCATTTTCTTCATGTTGTACATTATTTTCTAGTCCGGCTTGCCCTGCCACAAGGCTATACATATAAGGTATAGGGGAAGATTTTGATCTTGGGGGGTAAAACACTATGGGGTTCTCACTTTACTTTTGGATAAATTTAGATATAAACTCCAATCAATTCGAAAAGGCAAACATGAAAAAAAATTGTTTCTCTGAGAGATTCAATTTTACTTATCCTAGAGTTTATTTTGGATTGATCAAAATAAATTATCATAAGAAAATGGTTGATAACTCTAAGTATCCTATTGAGGTCTTTTGGTCGGTAGATGACGGAGAATATATTGCCATTGCACCTGATCTTAAAGGCTGTTCTGCCAGTGCATTAACACGAAAAAAAGCTTTAGAAGAACTGGAGATTGCTATGGACCTCTGGTTAGAAGTGGCAGAAGGAAGTAAAGCAGAATTACCAACTCCTGGAGACCAAATTTAATATTGCAAATTTTCGCATTTATTCAAATTGATTTAAATTCATCTCCTATAAAATTGAATTTACTAAATCTGTTAAAAACTGATGAGATATCAATGATAACAACCGTTGAAGAAGCTCTCGCATTCATTAGGGATCAAAAAATAGTCACTCTTTCAATGACAAAGACGTTCCCTTCATTAATAAATGAGATTGTAGATGAACCAATTGAGGGAAGCTGGTGGGGTCACCCTAAAGGAAATGAAATATGGATAATTTCAGAAGGAGTTAAAGATTCAGTTGATATACTCACTACAAAGATGTTATATGGTAAAGTAACTTTCATTTATAAATCTTTATGGCCTTCACTTTACAAAATTGTTACAGATTCAAATTGGAGGGAAAGAAGGATTACAAAATTGAATACTTTGGGAAGAAAAATCTTAAATGAATTACAAATTAAGCAAAAAATAAGATTTGATCAACTAAATCTAGAAGGAGAAGCTGGTAAAAACCAAAAGAAAGTATTAATGAAAGTGAGACACAAGTTAGAAGCAAGTTTACTTATTCATTCCGAACAATTACATACTACGAAGGGTTATCACATCACGCAGATTAAATTATGGGAGGAATGGGCAACTGATAAAGTTAAACAAATTTCAGCTACATTAAAATTTAAGGATGCAATGTCACAAATAGCTAAATTCTGCAAAGATACTGAATTGGAGTTTTTTGAATAAAGGTCATCTAATTGATAAAATATCAAAAATTTTTTTTAATCAATTACTACGGAAAAGATTATACACTTACCTTGTTAATTTAATTAATACTGATCATACAGATCCTCTGGATAGCAGAACATTATCAAGATCGGTTAAGATGGTTTTTTATTAATGAAATCGATCCATCAGTTAGTTAGATTCTTTGTTGAATCATTAAACTAAATGTCAATTAATTAAAAATTGATTATCCAATAATCATAAACTAAAAAAAAGTCCTTAGAGGGGATATACTCTAAGAACTGTTGGTGCACTCGCAGAATTTCGTATCACGAATAATTTCTAATGAAAAGTATTATTTTTTTAAACTATCTGTATTACCTTAGTAAGCTTTAATTTACAAAAACTTGTATATCCTTGTCAATTATTTAATAAGTACCAATGATTTGAAGTTACATAATATGTTGAACTATCCAATTTACTTGGATGAAAATGTGTCAAGACCGATTGCGCTTACTGTTTTCACGGGAGCCTTTGTTACTTTGCTTAGACCTGAGTTTAGCTGGCTAATGTATTTCTTACTTGTCGATTTCATCTTAAGGTATATACATCCGAAACTTTCACCACTTGTTTTTATTAATTCAAGCATCTCAAAGAGCATTTTAAATACTGAAAATAGACCAAAATTCTCCCCTCCAAAACGATTCGCAATGTTAATTGGGATAATCTTTAGTGGATCAATATCTCTCACAATTGCATTAAATTTCGTTTTTGCTCAGCAAGTTATCACGATATTATTACTAGTTGCCGCCTTTCTACAAGGATTTTACGAATATTGTGTCGGTTGTGCCATCTATGATTTCTTGGTGAAAATTGGATTAATTAGTTCAAATCCTCCCATCCATGCTGATATACCAAATCCAGTAAATATTAAGTAATGATAGCAAAATAAATATGCAGATCGATTCAACTAGAAAACATATATCGTTAAAAGGTGTACTTATTTCATAGTGAATATCAATGATTCGAGTATTTTATATTTTAAATTTTCTTCAGTGATTGAACCTTCAATATACCAGTTGATTTGAGTTCTTAGGAACTGTTTGATTTGTTGGGCGAAATTTGTCCTTCCATACTATTTTATTGCCGACATTATAATTGAAGATCTAATTAGATCGATGAATGATTTGAATGATCGATGGATAAAGATGATTCCTAAAACCAAAAAAAAAGTCCTTAGAGGGGATATACCTCTAAGAACTGTTTGAGCACTGTAACACAATTGTAATGATTTTCAACAATTACTTTGTTTGATCTTGGTATCACGATATTTTTCTTCTAGCGTTTGACTAATAAATAAATTAATTTAATAAATTTAATATTAAATCACTAATAATTTAGCAGTAAAACAAAATCTGTTCTAGGTATTACCCCTTCCAAAACTTTATTTTACAAAACAAAACGCCTCGATCATAAGTGAACGTGGGCTAAACATCTCGTCGAAACTTGACGCTTACACCCCGTTTCTTTCAAACGGATTTTTGTCAATGATTTCCGTGATCTCGTCCAGAATAGATCTTAGTAATCTTCACAGACCTCCAAGTGGTATCAATATCCCTTAAGTAAGTAATAAATATTTTTAATCTACAATTCCAAAGTGGATGAATAATATGGATTAGTAAATTGGAAAAAAAAAAAAATTCAAAAAAAAGTCGTTTGATCTCTCAAACTATATTATTCTTTGAAATTCGTAATGTGTTCATAAGATGTACATTGTCCTCAATGAAATGAAATCATCTCGGACTTAAGGGCTTTCCTTTCAAACCGAAAGATTCTGGACCGCTTACTTCCCGAATAATTAATGTAAAGGCGTCTACAGGGATACCATGAACGTCAGAGGCGGTTTTAGTTAATTCCTGAATTAATCTTCTTTTCAATTCATCATTCATGTTAAAGCTTGTATACTCAATTAATGGCATAAATCATGACCCCCCGCAACCATACCATGACTTCTCGTCCTTTTTAGTCTGGTGTGCAATATTGAATCTATTCAAACCTGAATAGATGTCAATAACTGCATATATCTCACTTATAGCTTCATCGTCCAATCCCTTATGTCTTACTGCTTCATTGTACACATCAATACAATATGAAGATCCACTCATTATTGAGACAACAAGAGCAATTATGTCCTTGGTTGTGTTATCAAGCTTGCCTCCTGTGCCCATGATAGCCTGTACTCTATCCCAGGTTAATTTCAAATAATCAGGATTCAAAGCCATAGCTTTGTACATGTTGGGTATAAAGTCTATTCCTAATGTGTTTTTAATATCATCATAAATCAATTTCACTTTTCCGTCTGCATTCGATTCGTTAATAGTGCTAGTAAAGGTATTTTTCATCATATCATTAACTTCCATTGTTATCTTAGTCTCATGAATATTTTTCTTTCACAAACATGAGACATATACTATATTCATTATTCACTATATAATATATAATATTATTCTACTTTTCTATAGTAGGAAAGTATAAATTGTGTGTGAATAAACTCAGATCTGCTAGAGGAGATATACCTCTAAGAACTCTCTGAGTACTGTAACACTACTGCAATAATCAAACTATCTCGGATTTGACGATATTCATTCCTCTCTAGTCGATTGCAACAAAAGTTGTTCTAGGTATTACCCCTTCCAAAACTTATTTTGCAAAACAAAACACCTTGATCGTAAGTGAACGTGGGCTAAACATCTCGACGAAACTAGACGCTTACACCCCGTTTCTTTCAAATGGATTTTTGTCAATGATTTCCGTGATCTCGTCCAGAATATATCTTGGTAATCTTGATGAATTATTATAATCGAACAGATGTGAATATTCGAATGAGGAATGTGGGAAAGTGATTATTACATTAAAATCAATAATGGAAAAACTTACCTTCCTTAAATTAATGAAGGTTTTGAATTTTATTTATTTAGTTTCGAACATAGAGTCATATATCTTTAAATATAATTGAACATTTATAGTACGTGTGAGTAAGCGGATATCTATTATCGCTTTATGTCTCTTATTGCACCCTATCTCAATCACTTCAAGTATTTCTACCGTAGACACATCGAAAATTGGCATTAGCATAAATGACACCTTTTTTTATGAATATGGACTCTATGAAGGAAATTCATTACTTCTACAAAGTTTTGATGATATGCCTCAAAGTTCTGTAGGGTTGTTTAATATGACTATTCTTGATACTTCACAAGAAATATCTCAAGATAATGCAGTCTCAGTTCATGTTGCCGGAATATACATGCGTTCGGGTTTCGAATTTTATTCAAAATTAATACCACGAAATGTAAGTATTGAAATGGATTTATTTGCTCCAATTTTGTTTACAGATTGGAATTATTATACAGAGGAGTTTATGGATTCAATCCCGAATTTTAATGACAGATTGAATAGATATGATGAATATACAATAATACATGCTATCTCCAAATCAGAATTCATTATTAGTATAACGGCAATTAAGACAACTGGAGAAGGAATTTATAGTTCAGAACACCTCTATGATTTTAATATTCGATATGATCTAGAAATCGGTATTCTTAATAGTTACTTATATCGGGTAGGTAGCCGGGCTATAGATGCACCCGGTCATTTTAGTGGTGACTGGGTTTGGGTTCATAGGATAAATTCTACTGCTTCAGAAATTGATAGTGATGCTGATATCATTTACAGTTTAAAAACCATAACCAAGAATAGTGATAATATCGTCATCTCAATCTTTCGATCGATCTTTAACTCAAAAATATTTTATGGTTCACTCTTAGTATTACTTATTTATATTTTAAAATTAGCGTACAGTAAAAGAAACTCTATCAAAGCTTGGTTGTTGGAACCAATATGAAAATAGAAGTTTAATAAATTGAAGATCTAATTCGATCGATGAATGATTTGAATGATCGATGGATAAAAATGATTCCTAAAACCAAAAAAAAAGTCCTTAGAGGGGATATACCTTTAAGAACTGTTTGAGCACTGCAACACATTTGTAATGAATTCAACTAATTGACTTGGTATCACGATATTTTTCTTCTGGTGTCGCTATAAAATAGCAGTACAACAAAATCTGTTCTAGGTGTTACCCCTTCCAAAACTTATTTTACAAAACAAAACGCCTCGAATCGTAAGTAAACGCGGGCTAAACATCTCGTCGAAACTCGACGCTTACACCCCGTTTCTTTCATCGGATTTGTTTCAATGATTTGCGTGATCTCGTCCAGAATAGAACTTGGTAATCTTCACAGACCCCCAAGCGGTATCAGACTTATACACAATTAACGGAGTTAATCGTATAATCAATAAAATCTCAACCAACTACTCCAGAGTGGATGAATAATATAGATCATTAAATTTGAAATATAAATATTTGAAAAAAAATTAGTTCGATCTCTCAAACTAGGTTATTCTTTGAAATGCGTAGTATGCTCATAATCAGCACATCACTGAGGAATGATCGATTCTAAAATTTATTTTTGATTTTCGTGCATGCAGTTGGTTCAATAGATGGGAAAAAGGTAATTAGGTCCACAATCCCGATTAAAATCCAAAATGACCACAATTGTCAAGCTGCACACAATCGAACGTTTGACTACCCAGCACATAACGTTTGGTAACTTTAATTTTACCACCATTCGATCGATCGATATTTACACCAGACCATATACAAAGCATATACAACGATTGACCGTATTTATGCAGGACTAAAGGATAGCTTTAGAACATTTTCTACATATTCGTTATAGCTTAGTTGTTTCAAACGATTTTGTATCGATACTCCATCCTCGATCCACTTGCTCATTTTCTCAACATCTTCGAAAATACTAGCTTTTATTTGATTTAGAAATTTTTCATGAGACTTCGCGTTCTTACCTTGAATGACTTCCTCGGCAGATTCGATAAAATTGAGATAAGAATCAAAGTTTCCATCCACAATTGAAATTTTTGCTTTCATAAGATAGGCGACCATACGTGGAAAGTTTGTTCTCATATCTTCTGCATGATTTGTCAATTTTTCAGTTACTGCATGAATTTCATCCAGTATCCCTAAATCCCCAGAATTAGACAGATCATTGAAAAGGACAATTAATATGAAATTCAATGCCCAAAAATAAATATCGGGATCGATAATATCAGTATACACAATTGATTCTAGTAATTCTTGAGCTTGAACTTGATTCTTAGCTCGTGGATACAAAAGATGATAACTAGCTTCAACCAAATTTGAGAGTTGTTCATAATATTCTAGGTTTTCATCTTTCGTGAGTTCCTTTAATTTATCTACAATGAGTCTTAACTCTATCTTATCATCCTGGAGATACCTAAAGAATGAAACTAACCAAAGATAAAAGGATTGTTCGTAATTACTTAATCCTTCTACCGATTTTTCCCATTCAGGAATTATCTCTTCTATAGATCCCATCTCATCATTTAGGAGCAACGTTAGGAACAATTGATTATAGTAATACGAATAATTTCTGCTTTGTGAAACTTCCTTGTCAATAATTTCTTTCATTATTTGTAGGTACTTTTTAGATTCATCATATTCGCCTAGACCATCGTACGCCATTTTCAAATTATTCGCAGCGCCTATAATCCCATCTAAATAACCCACTTCCATCATTTGTTGTAAGTATTCAAGTCGAGGTGGAAGAGCTGTTTCATCGTTCAATAATAGATTTTTATTTTTGACATTAATTTCCAAATTCAACCAAATCGTATGTAAAAATTCTATTAGTTTGTCGTGCTCAAATGTATTGGATTGGTATATGTTTTCAGCCTTCTCTAATAAGAGTTCAAGTCCTGATCCATGCTGAATAAAAAAAAGAGATCGAATTTTAAGAACTAAGCCAATGTATTCAAATTTTGGATCTTTGGATTGGAGCAATTGATCAGAAAACTCAAGGCTGGCTTTATATTTGCCATTTTGTAGTTCATTGAAAACCGAAAGTAGCAATCGCTCATCAGTGGACATGTTTGATGATGTGATTCTTGATTCTATTTCTTGCTGAATATTTCTGTTCAAAAGATCTATGAACTTCTGAAAGTACATGTAATGGTGTAGATTGTTGTATATTTAAATGTTAAGTGTCAAATTACTTGAACTTCCTTGGCTTTTCCATCACACTTTCGAATTTGGTTAATTAACAAATCTGGGATATTTATATGATTTGAGAAAAACTAGATCGATCCAATAAAAAACTAAGCTAGAGAATTGATCGATTGATTTTTGAAAATCTATTTTCTATTTTTCTTTTGGTAAGCAAATCCGAAATCTACAGCGATTACAATGAACGTAAATCCTGGAATAATTTGAACTCGTTCGAGCAAGCCGATATTTTCAATTGCGTAGTATCATCCTAATACGCAATTCAAAACTTAGAAATAAAATAATAATAAAAAAAATTCGATAATCTCTCGGGATTGACTAGATTTAAATTACAGATAGGCATTACTATAATCAAAAACATTTCAATTAGTTTTTGGTTTGACCAATGACAATAATTTGGATTAACACTTTCTTAATTTTGAGTATTAGAATCCGTACCGACATATTCAGGATCATTATTTTCAATTATTTTCTAATATGGATAAACTACTTTCTAAATGACCCCAGAAGTATCTTAAAGTTTCTTTATTACCAACCAAAGATAGACATTCGTTATTTATTATAATATTAAGTTCACCCAATCTAATGATATGTATTGTTATAATGATCATTAGTAAAGTCAACAGGCTTACTGAAATATCCTGAACCATAGAATAAGAAAGTATTGACATAAATGTTGATAATGGTATCACGATTTTGAAGAACAATAATCCTAACTCTTCATGCCAATTTCTGTAAATTACCTTATTTATCTTAGAAAGTGGAATTGAATTTTCAAAATCATATGTTATTCCCTTTAAAAAAATATGATCTGAATATAAAGTGGCTTCAATTTTCGTAAATGAACTTGTACTGTCTCCGGCATCACAAATGAAGGTGGGAAAAATTGGTTCCTCAACAGATGTCATACTAACTCGATCAACTCCATTTTCAATAAGTAATCATCAAGCTCCCTTTTAGTGATTTTATTTTTTTCCTCATCTAATACGACCTTGAAATACAGAATGGCACTAAATAGTAAGAAAAATGTCTCTGCAACTCTTTTTCCTTCAAAACCCAGGTATCCGAGTTCCATTAAACTAATTAGAAAGCTAATAATATACGCACATATAATTCCAATAATGAGGTGGGGATATTTTCCAATCACAAAATAAATTGGCAACATAGTCTCTTCTGGAATTGGTGCACCTCCAATGAATATTGCCAATAATAAATAATAATAGAGGAAATATATCCAGAAAATATTCATGTTTCCCTGTGATAGATAAATTAGAAAATCAATTTGATCTCCTCGGGTTTTCCACATATAATATCCAACAAATAAGGGAATATATCCAATTAATGAAACCTGAATAATCTCTTTGAAACGAATAGTTCTTTTATTATGTGGTCGCATTGAGATGAAAAAACCGGATCTTCTTTCATCTGATAGACTTCGGTTTAAATTGCCTACCACGCTCGGATAAGAAATATACATAACCCATCCCCGAAGTTTCAAAAATACAATTATCAGTACCACTCTTAGTAGTGTGCCTGGAAGGAAGATAAGTGAAACGAGCTTCCCTATTTTTTTAGTCCTTATACTTCTTTGATATGATGAATTTCTCTTCTCATAACCAAATCTGAAAATAAAGCCGAGGACTGAATGAAACCAGACTATAATGAATCTAAATAGATATGGTAATATTAACAACATAATGTATAATCTAATAATATTATCTGCAAAATGTAATGCAGAATCTAAGCCGTTAATCATGGTAAAGATATTATGTCATGAATCTTATATAAATAACCATCAAAATTTTACTTTATTGGGAATGGGAATTAAGTGATTGGTGCTTATAACCCTAAGCAACCACTCTTAATTATTGCATAAATTCTTCTTCAACCAAATCATAATTTTTGTGTGCAATCACATTTTGATTTGTTCTATGTCCGACGTATGCAACCATTGTGTATACAAATATTGTTGAAAAAGTTGAAATGAGCAATAAATATTGGTTAGGCGAAAAGAAATATTCATTTTTTGCATAAAGTCTTGTGTCAACAAATAAAGCAGTCATTTCCAAAGTTATGGTTATTTTTATTTCTCCAGTGAACGCAAGCGAGCTTATCGTAATAGGAATGAGTGGGTTATCTGACAACATTATCAGTAACTTATATTTTTCTGAAAACTCACTTTTTTCAGTACGGGACCCGTAATAACCCCCATTCTCTATTGTAAATATTCGTCGATAATCATTATTTGAATTACTCAAATCAAATGATAAATTAATCTTTAAAGGAATTTCAGTTAGATTCAATTTATGTTCTTCTGACGATTTAAAATAACTAGGAATCAATTCATCAGGAAGAAAGAGGTAAACTTTGTTAATTGATTCAAATAAATCTGAACCATCAACATTAATCTGATTTGGTAAAACACTAGAATTCATTTTCTGTTTATAATGAAAATAATCTAATGGAATATCTGGACTGATATATATTGAGATCTCATAAAACATATCAAAACGAGCATTTTGTTTAGTTCCTCGAATAAATTCAATTGAATTCTCGATTGTGAAGTTGAATTTATCTCTGTTTTCAGCCCCGTTGAAAAAGTCCTTTGTATCATCTGATTGAACATCTCTATTCCATATTAGATCATCTAGATTCCTTAAATTATAAATAAAGCTCAATTCACCATCATGCAAGGCAGAATTGGAAAGTTTATGACTTATTATTCCAAGTGCATCAGGGTCTCTATTAGGAATGTAAAAATCTTGGAAAAAGATTTTTTGATGTAGTATGACCTGGTATGCTTCAAGACCATCAAATTCTAGTTGAATATTGCTGAAATTAAAATAACCAGTCATTACACGTTGAGTGGTAAAATAATTAATACTGCCTAAAGAGATGATTGTATTATCTTGATCTATTACTACAGGAATTGTTTTGGATGATGATTGCTTGAAATGAGGACTGGCATCATATTCAATCGTTTCTATCTGTCTAATTTCGTGAGCTGAGGTATTTATTTGATTATTTGTTAATAACGGAAATACCGAGATAATCAAAAATAAGATAATCAATTTGTTCAATTTGTTCAATTTGATCATTATTCCTTTTCTATTGTAAAATAAGGTCGCAACAAAGTCATGCATAAGGTTTACTAGAGTTGAATTCTATTTAAATAAACAAAGAAATTTAAACAAAATATTATGATTTAAATTGATTCAATTATTTTCTTTTGTCGGTACGGAATTGCTTAACAAAGTCATATTCATCCCTTTCAGACCCTGTTATTGATATTAGTTTCTAATTGAATTAAAAAATGTGATCGTAAATAATTTTGATTTATTTCAAATTAATTTAATACAATTATTGTCGGTACGGAATTGCTTACCAAGCTAATATTCATCTATTTCAGTCCATGCTATTGATGTTAGTCTCTAATTAAATTAAAATGAAATGATGCGTTATTAATTGTGATTTTGATTTAAATTGATTCTAAACAATTATTATCGGTACGGAATTTTTTCTTATAATGTTATTTCGTTCTTTCAACCGATCTAATTACAATTCATATTTATTTTAATACTAAATATATGATTGCTAAAATTTGTGGTTACTTATAAAGATTTTACCACATTATTATCGTATGCTATTTTGTATAACGTCTCAAACCAAATTGACAAATCGATCCCAAATTAAATCAAAGATGCATTTAACAACCTTCTTGATTATTATTATAATTATTAATATTTTTGCCAGTACAAATAGTAGCATTGCTTCACAAAAAGTAAAGTCGAGGATCGATAAAACAAAATATGGAACCAAATTTCACTATGAAATTATAACTCCGACGTTCTGGGACCTCAATCAGACACATAATGTAACATTA
>MDVR01000141.1 GCA_001940725.1 Candidatus Heimdallarchaeota archaeon LC_2
CATGAATTGTTTACGAAAGTTCTTCCTAGTTACAATATAGAGATAAGTTTTGTAGATGGAACGGATCCCAGGAAATATAGCTCTGCTATTAAAGAAAATACAAAATTACTCTATATCGAAAGTCCTGCAAATCCAACAATGTCAATTATTGATATTAAAGAAATTGCTACCATAGGCAAAGAGAATTCAATAACAACAATGATTGATAGTACTTTTGCGTCTCCATATAATCAAAACCCCATAAATCTAGGAATTGATGTAATAATTCATTCGTGTACAAAATACATGAGTGGTCATTCTGATATTATTGCAGGTTCATTAACTTCTGCAAATTCAGAATATTACAATCAAGCTTTTCAAACCTTAAAATTATTTGGTGGAACCCTGAGTCCTTTTGACTCATTTCTATTGGCACGAGGAATAAAAACATTAGATGTACGAATGGAGCGTCACAATAAAAATGGATTAGAAATTGCTAAGTTTTTAGAATCTCATGATAAAATTGCTAAGGTTTACTACCCGGGTCTAGAATCTCATCCGCAGTACGAAATTGCCAAAAAACAAATGTCAGGTTATGGTGGAATGATCGCATTTGAGGTCAAGGGTGGAGTTTCAGAAGGTCAAAAAGTGATTGAGAATCTTAATACAATTGTTTTGGCTGTTTCATTAGGTGGGGTGGAAAGTCTTGTCGAACAAGCATCAACGATGACTCATACAATGGTCCCTAGAGAAGAGAGAATGAAAGGTGGTATTACTGATGGATTAATTCGATTTTCTGTGGGGATAGAATCAGCTTCTGATTTAAAGAACGATTTGAACCAAGCTTTACAATTAATCTGAAAAATTTAATCTTAGTAAAAAATTTTGAACATGTTCTTTAGATAAATCCAACTCACCAAGCAGTCCAACATTACCATGAAAATCACCACCCGCAGTTATCAAATAATTATTTTTCTTGATTATTTTGTCTAAATATTCATTCCCTTTGGCTTGAAATTCTTTACTGACGTTATACTTACCTTCATAATTGTAAATTCTTTCAATTCCAGCTATAGGAAATTTAGTTACATGGTTGGCATATTCGAGAAATTCTTCAAAATTATCTTGATAACCTTCGAATGGATGGGCCCATACAATAATTCCCTCCAATTCAGACACTTGTTCAATCCACTCAGAAAATTCTAATGAAAATCGAGAAATATAAAGTGGTTTCCCATCTGCAATAAAATTATCAAATGCTTCTTCAAAGGTTTCCACATATCCTTTTTTGACTAGCACACGGGCAAGATGAGGACGGCTTATTACATCTGCAGGCTGACTAGTACCATCGGTCCCTGTAGTAACTTCCTCCAGTACTTCATCAAAAGTAATTCCAAATCCAATAGCATTTGCCTTCTTTATCATCTCTTTCATCCGCCATACTCTACTATCTCTGATTTTAGCGAGGTTTTGTAATAATTTACTTTCATTATCAAACTCAAAACTGGGTAAATACGCAAGAAAATGAAGTGATTTTCCCTTGATCCGCGTGCTAATTTCAATCCCTGGAATTAATATTCCAGTGAAATGTTGTTCAGCAATTTGTTTTGCCTCAATACTCCCTAGGAAATTATCATGATCTGTAATTGCCAATACTTTAACACCTTTTCTTTCAGCTTCTTTCAGTATCTGTTCAACTGACCATGTACCATCAGAATTGGTAGAATGACAATGTAGATCAACATTCATATTTTTCCAATATTTTGAATTGCTTAAAGGAATTTCAAGTCAACACGTAATATTGACATATTTCACAATTTATCTGGATTTTGAATTAAGAATTCTTTCATTATTTCTGCAGTCTTATCTGGATCTAACGAAGTAATACTCAATGAATCGACCATTTCAGAACCACCAAATGGGATTGAAGGCAAAACATCAATAAAAAAATGAAAATCTCTCTCAACAGTGATACTTTGTCTAAATACAACAGTACGATCAATTAAAGGTGGCCATTTAGATGGAGTAGCAATATTTATCAGATTGTCCGCAAGATGAAGAATCCAAGCTAATTTTTCTATTTCTTCTTGATCTAATTTACCAAACCAATTTTTATGAATTTTAGGTATTATCCTTATTGCAAGTGCTCGCATTGGTGCATTAGGAACAATAACTCGCCAATTTTTATCTTCCCAAACAATTCTGTTAGTTAAATTTAATTCTTGTTTCAAGTGATCCACAATTTTATCTAGGGTTGCTAGTTTACACACTAGACATTCACTTAATGAATCTCTTGCAGAATCATATGCTTGTTGAAAATTCCCACTGAGTAATCCAGAATTGCGAGGGATGACATAAGATTGCGCATGTAATTGTCGTAATGAAGCTCCAGAAGATGGTCCAATATTAAAAAAAATCAATGATGAATGAAATTGAGAATTGATTATACTTTGAAGTGAATTTTTCAAACTTTTCAAAATACCCAGATTCGCTTCTACCACACTAAGATCTTCGGAATATTTATTCGAATAGGTTACGAGTGCAACTCCTGATGCATTATCTCCAACAGTGTTCAATGGTGAATATTTGTTAACTATGGTCAAACCATTGTAAGAAGCTAATTTATGATATTCTGGTTTATCTGTGAAATTTCCAATATCTTTATTGTTGCTTGAAATAACTATTGATAGTTCTTCACCTTTTGAAACCTTGTAAAATATGGAATCTACTGGATTAGCTAATTCTCTTTCTGGTCTTTTTCTTATGGAATGATCTCGTGGTCTACTACCTCGTCCTGGAACAACATGCACCCTGTAACCGTAAATTTCATTTTTTAGTAAATGGGACAATAATGGATCATACCTTACTTGGGGGTATTCACCAGAATATCGACCCCAATAATTTTCTTTATCCATATTTCAATTTGTCAAACAATGTCAATATTAAATTGTATACGATTAATCTGCTAGAAAATTATCAAAATAAGATTTCAAATGAATAAGACATTCATCAAGATTAGCTTTACCAAAACCAATTCTGAAGTGAAAATCGTCAAAATCAAAAATAGTTCCCGGGACTAATAGAACTCCCTTTTGTTTTATCAATTCCATTGACAATTTATCTGAAGACTGGAAAATTTCTTTATTTATTCTTGCGAATCCAATACTACCACCTTTTGGACGAACCCAGCTGATAAATTTAGAATATTTTTCAAATAAATCATCCAAAAGTCTCATATTTTTCTTAATTAGATCCTGATTACGTGTGAGTATAATTTCTTTATTTTTCAATGCCAATGTTGCCAAAAATTCTGACGGACCACTATTACAAATCGTAGTATAATCCTTAAAACCAGATATTTTGTCGAATAATTCTTTATCTTTGAGCGCTAACCATCCAATTCGTAATCCTGGTAGTCCTAAGGATTTTGACATTACTCCGAGAGATAGTGCTTTATCGTAGATATCGACAGCTGGTTCTAGTGCATCAATTTCATCAAATTCTGTAAATCGATATACTTCATCAGAAAATAAAAACAAATTGTGTTTCTTTGCAATTTGGATAATATTTAGATATAATTCTTTAGATATCAAACTACCCGTGGGATTATGTGGATTATTAATTACAATGGCTTTGGTTCGTATTGATATATTTGTCTCCAAAAATTTTAGATTCAAATTCCAATCTGAAGATTCATCCATTTCCCATCTTATCACCTTTGCACCTATTGAATTGGCAACTTCGAACAAAGATTGATAACCCGGGAATTGAACAATTATTTCATCACCTTCACTCAGAAGTGAATTCATGAAACTAAAAATTCCTTCCTCTGCACCGGAGAAGACAATAATATCATTAGATGAAACCGTTTCATACAACTTAGAAATTTCCGATCTTAATTCTGGATCACCTAGGGACTCAGTATATCCAAGTTTTAATGAATGGAAATCAGAAATGGCTTGTGGATCAAATGATAGTAATTCCTCTATGGAAAAAGTTTCGCAATCTGAGCTACTGAGTAAATATGGAGCCTCAAATTCATATTTTGCGAAATATCGTTCCAATTTAAATTTTGAAAGCTTCAATTTCTAATTCAATTCTCCCTGGGCAAAATAGTAACATTTTCCACCTGTGATGGTTTTTACTAATTCACCATCTTCTACAATGAATTTATTGTAAATTTTAGATGGTCTTCCCATTGCATAACCTTGCTCAACAACAATTTCATTTTCCGAATTATCTTTTAATAGATCTAATTTATGTAAACATAGTCCAAATGAACTTTGAATTCCTCCTGTTGCTGGATCTTCTGGAATACCATATAAGGGTACAAAAAAGCGTGATCCAATATCCCCACCATCTTGTGCCTCAGTTGTAAATACATATACGCAGATGTCTTTTTCTTTTAATGCATCTTGAACTAATCCTACATAATCTGGTTTTATTCTACCTAAGATTGAAATATTCTTAACTCTTACAAATAAGAAACTCATAGCTGTCACTGCATTAATTTGAAAAGGAGAATCATCATACAAATCATTTTTAGATATTCCAAGTAAATCAAGTATCAACTCTCGATTATCAAAATTTTCTTTAAATTTGGCAGGAATTTGTTCAAAAGAGGTAATTTCTAATCCATCGTTATTTGGCTTTGAAATAAAACTTCCTCGAACTTTCCCTCCTTTTAGATTTAAATTGAAATTATCTCTAGATATCCCTTTTTCTTTGCGATATATGCTTTCAAGTACATTCAATGTTCCCACAGTTGGATGACCAGCATAATTGATTTCTTTTCCAGGGGTGAAAATTCTCACATCAGCCTCTTCATCAGTTATACGGGTAACAAAAGTACTTTCTGAGAAATTAAATTGTTTTGTAATTTGTTGCATTTGAATATCACTGATATCAGTTGCATCAGGTATAACAGCCAATTTATTTCCACCTTCTATCCCTTTATCAGAGAAAACATTGAGAATATAGAATTTATAAACCACAGTCGGAATTACAATTAATATTTTATTTATTCAGTTATTGGGATATAATGTAAAAGTATGATAATATCTATTTGATTAGACTTAATTACCTTCAATTTTTACCTCGTTTGTGGTAACATCGTTTAACGATAGAGATAGGGAATTCATCCCACCTATAAATTATAATACTAACAGGACAAACTCTAATCGTTGGTTATTGTCTCATTTGAAGAGACACAAATTTTTGATATTTTTTGGTTTATTCTTGCAAATTGTTAATATTACGGTGCAAAGTATTATTCCAGGTCTCTTCGCTGAAATGGTAGCAGCCTACCCGGACAATCTAACACAAGAACTTATAACAAAAAATTCAAGAAATATTCTATATTTACTTACAGGCGTAGCACTTGTTCAGTTAATTAGATCATCTTCATTTGAAATTGTAGGCGCAAGGTTGGAAAGAGATGCTCGTGATGAGTTGTATAGTGAGTTGTTAGGGAAAAATCAAACATTTCATGATTCAAATAACATTGGGGATCTAATGTCGAGAGTCACTCAGGATGTCAGACAATTATCTTTGTTGATGAATCCTGGCTTAAATTTAATTTTTATGAGTTTTACATTTGCATTAATACCAATTATTTTCATCGGAACGATAAATGTAAAATTACTTTTGACACCAGTTATATTCTTCATAATATTCATAGGTATGGTAAGATGGTATAATAATCAATTATCACCTTGGTCAGCCCAGTCACGAATGTCTCTTGGGACAATCAATAACCGATTGAATGAAGTTATCACAGGAATCCAAGTAGTTAGAGCGAACACTGAAGAAGAATTTGAACAAAATATATTCCACAACAATATATCTCAATATCATGAAGCAGAGGTTAAATTAGGTCAAGTTCGGGCTAAATATTGGCCAAATCTAATTTATGGACTGGCTTTAATGGGATCCATTTTTCATGCCGTAACGCTCTATCAGGGAGATGAGATCTCTTTGGATCAACTAGTTGAATTCATATTGTTATTTCAACTAATGAGATTATCTGTTCTACTGAATTCATTTGCAATAAGTGCAGTTTCAATGGGTATCGCAGCTTCGGATCGTATTTATGATATTATAGAAGGAAAAAGTGACATTGATTTAAATCTAACTGGATATTCAAATAAGATAAGTGATAGCATAGTATTTGATAATGTCACATTTGCATATACCAATGCTCAGTCCAACAAAGTGCTAGATAACATAAGTTTCCGTGTTGAATCAGGTCAAACAATTGCTTTAGTAGGAGTTACTGGATCGGGCAAATCTACAATTGCAAAATTAATATCAAGATTGTATGACCCAGATGAAGGAAGGATCCTAATTGACAACGTAAATTTAAAAGATTGGTCAATAGAATCTCTGCGATCTCAAATGGCGATTGTTGAGCAAGATGTCTTTTTATTTTCGAGAAGTGTATCTGATAACATTCGATTCGGTCTTGAAAATATTACACAGGAACAAATCGTAATAGCTGCCAAACAGGCCCAAGCCCATGAGTTTATTTTACAATTGACTGAAGGTTATGATACTCAGGTTGGTGAAAGGGGTGCAACTTTATCGGGTGGTCAAAAACAAAGAATTGCTATTGCACGAGCAATTGTTCGTGATCCTAAAATCCTCATTCTTGATGATAGCTCTTCAGCAATTGATTCTAAAACAGAAGATGAGATTAATAATGCCATTAAAAATGTTGTTTCTGGAAGAATTGCTTTTATCATCACCCATAGAATAGCTCAAATAAGAAGAGCTGATCAAATTGTATTACTTGATCAAGGTAAAATCATTGCGAAGGGTGATCACAATTACATGTTACTACATTCAGATAAATACCGGGAAATTTTCTCAATTTTCGATGAGGTGTCAAACTAATGGGTTGGGTTACAGAAGGTTTGGATAGGGCCGATTATGATCGCACATATTCAGATAAGGATCTATTAAAAAGAATCATAGGTTATTTCAAATCATACAAGATTTTTATGACATTAATTACTATTTCCGTAATTGGTGTGGCCTTCATTAATGCATTTTTACCAGTGGTAATCGCAGGTATGATTGATGATCTTGATGTAAACAAAAATAGTAATATTCAAGGATTTATTTACTTGTTAGGTGCATTATATGTCAGTTCTTTTGTCTCTTTTGCAATCATGGAAATTTTCTCTGCAAAAGCAGTACAAGGTGCAGTGAGGGATCTTCGTCGAGATACTTTTAATGCTTTACTTGTTCGCGATATGTCATTTTTTGATAAGCAACCCTCAGGTAAACTAGCATCAAGAGTAACGAATGATACAAATGAATTTGCCACAACTGTTACGCTTACATCAAATTTAGTTGCTCAATTATTTTCAATGGTATTTATTTTGTATTTTCTCTCAACTCGATCTCTTAAATTAACTGCTGTGACTGTATTCTTCATTCCATTCGTCGTTTTTGTTGCATTATCTTATCGTAAAATTGCAAGGAAAGTGTCATTAAGTAGTCAACGAGTTATTGCAAAAGTAAATGCTCTAATTCAGGAAACTACAACTGGCATTTCAGTTGCAAAATCGTTTCGTGCTGAAAAGGCAATCTATAATGAATTCGATGAAATGAATAAACAGAACTATAGGATCAGCCTAAAGAGACAAATAACATTTGTTTCAATTTTTCCTATTCTAACTATGATTTCAGCACTAATTATTGCGTCAGTTGCATATTTTGGTGCTCTTGAAGTCATTCAAGTCAACAATTCAGTTAATAATTCCCTATCAATAATTCCAGGTCCTGAGCTCACTATAGGTGATTGGTTTTTGTTTATCCAATCAGTACAATGGTTTGTTTTCCCCCTAATTCAGATATCATCATTTTGGTCACAATTTCAACTTGGACTAGCTGCAGCAGAAAGAACTTTTTCCATTATTGATACAGAAAATGAAGTTCTCCAAACTGGTTCAGAAAACATAGAAAACTTGAGGGGAGAAATTGAATTTCGGGATCTTTGTTTTGGATATAATGAAGAGATAACAGTTCTCAATAGGTTTAATCTCCATATTAAGCCTGGTGAAAACATTGCTATTGTGGGACATACTGGTGCAGGTAAGACAACACTTGGTAAATTAATCGCAAGGTATTATGAATTTCAAGATGGTAATATTTTCATTGACGGTCATAATATACGTAGTCTTGATCTGGAGAATTATCGAGACAAATTAGCAATCATCAGTCAAGATGTATTTCTTTGGAATGGTACAATAAGAGAAAATCTAACATATGGAGTTCCAGATAAGTCTTCAATTTCTGATGCTGTTTTGTGGGACACATTAAGAAAAGTTGAAGCCGCAGATTGGATTTCCAAATTAGATGATGGATTAGATACACACATTGGAGAGCGAGGATCTAGAATCTCAATGGGACAAAGACAACTTCTTTCATTTGCTCGGATTTTACTCCAAGACACTATGATTCTAATTATGGATGAAGCAACGGCTTCTGTAGATCCGTTAACAGAGGTTAAAATTCAGAGAGTCACAGATAAAATATTAGAAGGGAGAACTTCAATCATTATTGCTCACAGGCTTTCCACGATTAGAAATGTTGACAGGATTATTGTGATGAAAGATGGAGAAATTATTGAAGAAGGAAATCACCATAGTTTGCTTGATCAAAAAGGACATTATGCAGAATTGTATAATACTTACTTTAGACATCAATCTCTAAGTTATATTGAGAGTATAAGTGAGCTTTAATCAAATACATAATTTTTAGCCATCATTCAACCTTGGTTCATATATTTCTAATCTGCAATTAATATTATTAATTCAATTTCAAATGTAAAATATGATGCCCAAAGAAGCAAATTAATCGATTTTTAACACTAATATTTTTAGGTTAAATTACTGATAGGTATATTTTGTGTATGATTACCTTCTTTATCCTAAACCAGGTGAAGAAGAATCAAAGTTTTATTTCTCAAAATTATTTAAAGTGCTGATGACTTTAGCCATTTTTGAATTATTCTTCATATTACGACCTCCCGTACTCAGTAAGGTGATGGCTCCCTTATTTATAATTTCTTTCTTTGGGTTGCTTGGTTATATAATCTACGATCTTGTGAAGGAGCATGGTTCTCAACAAAATACTTCATCAAATCAAATTATAAATATTCTAAAGTCAACAATAAAGTTCTTTTCAATAATAATATTACCTTTGATAATTTTATTTTTAGCTTTGATAATACTAATCTTTCTTGTGGGTATTCTGGGATGGATACATGGAATGATATTTTAAAACAGTATTTTTTCTAGCTTTTCCTTCTTGTATTTGCTCTAAACACAGCTACCCCAAGAAGTAATCCAGTAATTATAGAAGCGTACGAAATTGGTAGAAAACTCTCATTTTCTTCAGTCAAGGTCCGCTCAACCGTTAGCGTTTTGGTTCCTGTTTCGGTTATGGTTTCGATATTTATTTCAGTTTCTGTGAATTTTTGGTTGTCGAATATCTTGGTTAGAAGCATCACTGCCCCTAATTGACTGTGAGTAGAGTTATAACTGGCATAAGCACCTGTTATCAGATCATCCATCCCGTCTCCATTCACATCTCCTGCATTTGCTAAAGAATAACCCAGATTTTTGGTAGTGGGGGAATTCCAGCCAATTACCATATCTGCATTAGATGGGTAAAATGCCCCCGTCTCCTCCCCTCCATTATAGATATAAAGTCTACCTTGGTTGTTAACTGATCCATCAAAAGCATATTCAGAGATAGCCAACTCATTCATACCATCTCCATTTATATCCGTTATTCCAGCAGCTTTCACTCCAAAAAGATCGTTAGCTCCATCCTCTCCATAGAATCTTTTATCTGCATCAGTTGCATTAATTAATCCTGAATATTCCTTACCATAAAATACATAGAGACAACCAGTATTAGATTCATAATTGGGAGCGCTAATTGCAAAATCAGATAGCCCATCTCCATTGTGGTCTCCTATTGGGAAAATCCCTTGTCCAAAATATGAATTTAGTATCTCTCCATAGATAATCGCTCCATACCCGGAATCGCTAACATTGTGAGAACCGATTAGCCTATCTGAACTCCCATACATAATGTAAACAGCTCCAGTTACATCATTCCCCTCACCTACATCATATCCATATCCACCTACAGAATAATCATCAATATTATCTCCATTGATATCTCCAAGACCTGCAACTGATCCTAGAAGATCATATGCATTTGCACCATAAAGGATGAGATCAGCTGTAGTGACATTAATATTCCCGCTTATCGAATCACTCCCGTAGTACACATACAACTTTCCATGATTGGAAAAACTTGAATTTATATCATGCAAAATCGATCCAAAAGCGATATCATCAAAACCATCGTCATCTATATCTCCAATGTCTGATAGTACATTCAAATTTTCATAGGTTGGTCCAGATAATCTATCGTCATTTTTATCCCCATAGAAAGAGATTGAAATTGATCCAAGATCATTCACTTTATTCCAAGCCGCAGTGGATCGACCAACTATAAGATATACCTTTCCAATATCATCTACACTATAAAACGGTGCACCAATTAGGAAATCATCAAATCCATCTCCATTAACGTCTCCAGCCTTTGATAAAGTTGTTCCTGCATTATCAAAATCTCCTTCGCCAAAAAATACAGCATCGGCGTCTATTAAGTTTAAATCTATCATATTTTTGTCCTCTTCTCCAAAGAACAAATACACTGCACCATTGGAAATAAAGCCGTTGTAATCGTGGCCTGGTGCTGACATTACATAATCATCAAATCCATCATTGTTAACATCTCCAACACCCGAAACTGCATAACCCAGCAGTGAGTCAGACTCATCCCCATGAAATATGTATTGTCCAGATTGTAGTAAAATTTCGCCCTGAATTTGGCCTATGGTGAATACAGTTGTTAACAGTAGGGTAAAAACAATAAGTTTGCTATTATTAGTATATTTTTTCATAGAATATCAGTATTCCAATGTATTTAAGTTCCTAAATTATATTAAAAAGATGTGCGAATCAAAATGGATGACTAAAACTTCGAGATAAGAAATACAAATAATTAATCAAAAAAGAAAATAATTACAATTTCAACCTGTACATTCTTAATTCTTTATTATTTTTGGTAATCAAATTAGAGTTCCACAAGAATTCCTATAAAACAAATCTATAAATTATCTAAATATAATTTAAAGAACTCCAGACGCAACCTGGTCAAAAATAATTAATTAATTCAATTTGCGTATAGGCTCAACTATCTCAATTTCAGCAAGGAAATTATATATACTAATAAAGGATTGAGAAATTATGGACGATAAAATTAAGACAGTAAAATCGACTTTCGAGATCGAAGAATGGGTCCAAACAAGATTAAAAGATCGCAATCTATTGAAAGGATATTCAATTGATTCTTTTGTTAATGAAGCAATAATTGAAAAAATACTTAGATCTCCTGATAGATCTCCAGAAGATAGGCCATCGACCGGATTTGTTAAAGTTAATACCAGGTTGGAATACTTTGTCAATGAGAAGCTAAAAAATAAAAATAATTTAGGCCACCGGACTAAAGAATCGTTCATTAATGAAGCAGTGATTGAAAAATTGTCAAGAGATAATTTTATCGCGAAAACATCAGAGAAATTTGACCTTTTTTTAAATAGGGCATCGCACATAATAACTGAAGCTGTAAACAGTTCTGATTTTGCCGAATTAATGACAGAGTTTAATAATCGATTAAAAAATATTACTCCTGGTTTTGACTCTGTTGAACTCAAAGCAATTGAATCAGATTTGCGTTTCGGTAAGAAAGAATTGAGTGACAAAATCAAAATTATTTACCTCGTTGCAAATGATAAAGACCTTCCAAGTCAATTCGTAGATTCTTATCTTGTAAAGGATCTGATTTCTGAAGGCTATCTTGATTTAGTCGATCATCAATTATCGATAAGCGAATCATTGCTCGATCGATTCGACTCTTAGAATCTGGTAATTTGTCTAAACAATTTAAATCAATTTCTTTTGTAAAATTACTTACCATTCTGAAACCTCTTTTTTGAATTTCTCAATTCTTGGAGTTAAAACCTTCAATTCCTTATTGCAATAATAACACTTTACTTTTTCCGCGTCGTTAATAATATCAATTGAGGGTCGATGTTTACCCAATTTACATTTGATTTTGCGTATACCTTTCACTAAATGCACTCTCCTTTCATTCATAGAGCCCCCATTGAGTAGGACACATACCATATTCGCCGGTCTATTTATGTTGATCTCTCGGTTTTTTACAGTTTTTACATATTCGATTATCAATTGTTACTCCTGTTTTTCTGTCGTGTAGAGCATATTCGTTATTATCATCGATTGGGTAGTCATTAGGTTTTAGGAATTTGTTTGGGTCAAGTTTAAATTCTTTTTTGGGATCTTTTTCTTTTGGGATTTTATCACCTCCAATAGATGATTTATTCGTTTGATTATTAAGTTTATATTTTCTAATTCCTTGAATAGTTGTAACTACTCTAGATCCATCGGACCTTTCAACTAGGATATTTCCGTTTCTTCCTTTGATTGCTTTTCCATCCATTAATGGTAATTTCAAAATTTCATCTTTTACAAGAATAGATTCTATTTTCGGATTTTTCCAAGCCCATCGATATAATTGATCTTTGTAAATCACTAAACGTAACCTCCATCCGGTGTAAGTTCGGGATAATGCTTTTCAAAGAAATTAGAAGTTTCTTTTTTGTAATGCCATTTAATACCAGGTGATAATTTTCTATTCTCTTCGATCCATCTAATACAATCAGGCCAATCAAATTTAAGATCACTTCCTTTTTCATACCATTCCTGTATTTATTTGGGCTTGGGATGATGACCTTTGGTTTGGTGGTCCAAACACATTAGGCTATGCGTCTGATGATGGGTTTGGTAATCCTGCAACTGTAGTAATGGGATATAACCCCACAATGGGAAATCCAAATGAGGGATATACAATTACTATTATTCATGAAATTGGTCACATGCTAGGTTTAAGGCATCCACATGATGGAGTATCATTTGATAATTATTTTGATGGAGGATCCTTGGAAATATCTGATTGGATCCGTGATTTCATTTCAACACCGATGACATACGCACAAGTTGATTCTTCTTTTAGTACTTTTGATATCGATAATATGGACCGTGCATATGCATATGACAGAATTAAGGATACTTGGTGGAATTTAGCAAATGCAAATTATACTTTGCTTGTCGATAAGGGATATTCTGATTTTGGTCAAATTGGAATTTCTGATAATACTGATTTGCAAACATATCTTGATTGGACCTTAGAAAACAAGACTTTATCACTTAATAGTTTTGAAAATGAATGGTTTTTCAATTCTTTCTATTATGCTAATTTGAGTAGTTATGCATCTGATTTGTATTATAGTGAAGTATTGACACTGAGTGATTATGTTACTCCATCAAGTAGTTCATCTTCCAGCAGTTCGTCATCTAGCAGTACTACGACCACAACAACAACAAGTTCTGATACTAGTGATACTTCAACGACACTTACTTCTGATACTAGCGATACTGTAACTACACCAACATCTAATACTGATTCGGAATCAAATGGTGATTCCTCTCCGGTATCTGTGTTAGCAATTATTTCTGGAATCATTGCTGTTTTTACAATTCGAAGAAAGCTCAAAAAATAATACCTTCAGTTTACCCTATCTTAACATAATTCAATCAGACTGGGAAAGGCGGAATCAATACATTCGGTCAGATCTCTTTTGTATGATAATATAATAATCTGAAAACGAAAACATTTACTATATTTTGTAATAATTGATATATTTCGAGATAAACTTAAAATCTTTCTTGAAATTGTAGACTCATTCGGAAGAAGAAACATGAAATACATAACTACTGGAAAACCTAGAGGAGGAGACTTACCTCCCAATTATTTGGAACTGCTAAAATCTGCAAAAGAATGGATTAACACAAGAAAATCAAGTGGAGCCATTGAGTCTATCTACGGATTTGTACCAAATGGTGGATTTGCAATCGGAAATTATGACTCACATGAAAAAGCATGGGAGGATTTAGTATCATATCCCCTGTATAGTTACCTTGATTGGGAGGTAAAACCTATAATCGACTTCATAACATTAATT
The DNA here is from genome assembly GCA_001940725.1 of Candidatus Heimdallarchaeota archaeon LC_2. The sequence goes on from MDVR01000141.1 coordinate 14,174, forward strand.
GATAAAATAATTACGATGTCGTCATCGCAATGATTTTTGATTTAGTTTTCTGAAACAAACACCCTAATTAAATCAGATTGAGAAAGGCGGACTTTTTCTTTAAAGCTAAGAATGACAAATTAAAAGGAATCAATAAACTTAGGATCTGAATTCTCCCTCTCATGTTCTTAAATACTTAAGGGTATCAACGTTTATTAAGTTTTACAGTTTTGTTCGATCTAGCAATTTAAATTTTCGGTTAGCTCTATCTTTATGTAAAATAAATTTCCTAGTTTGAATGAAATGATCTCCAGAATTGAGTTTTATGAAGTAACAATCCACTTAGAAAGCAGAGTAGATCGATGGCATTTATGCAGTTTAAAAGGATCATTTTTTTAAAATAAAGAACGTATCTCAACCTGTGGTTGAATATCGAGCAATTCAAGTATGTGTCCAATTTAAAGTCAAAAACCAAATGGATTGTATTGATATTTCTTAAAAAAGAAGTTAGATTATCATAATAGAAAGAAAGTTAGCCTGAATTGTCCGTAAAATTGTCGAAAAGATTTAAAAATGCTGTGCGCTTATTCCACAGCGATCATAGTCATGGTTGATCTAATTTTCTCAATAGATCGAAGATGCTCAGTTACCCCTTTTTTTAGAGTATCAAGGTCATCTGGTCTAATTTGAACGATAAGATCGATATATATTCAATGAATCATAGATTCATTCCCCTGGTATTTAAATTTAATCGAAATCGAGTACTTATTTACCCCCCATTAACTTGCAGCTGTTAGAATACTCAATAATTCATCATTTGGATTGTTTCCTAGAAGATTCCATGTCTCGAACATTGTTGCATGACGCATCAAGGTCTGTTTACCTCGTTCAGAAGCAACAAAGTCTCTAATCTTGCGATGGATCACCAGTGGACGCAAACAGCGTTCTGCAAGGTTATTGGTTAATGGTAGATCTGGTTGTTGTAGCGCTCTGAGCAGATCCTGCTTGGCATTTCCCAATTTATTGCCAAATGACCTGATGTCCTCATTGTAGTCTGTAGAGATCATGTCTATGATCTCTTCCAGCTCTATGACTGCATCGTGCCAAATAATCGGGTTTCTGGAATCCGGTCTCAATTCCTTGAATCGCTTGATTTTGTGGAAGAGTAGGCTTATCCTCTCATCTGCTGCTACCGCTGCTCCACCTCGACGAATGGCCAGATCACGGCTCTCCCACAGAATGTGTTCCCAGCAACGTTGTTTGATAGGAAAATAGTTGTATGCTGGCCACCCATCAACAATGGCGATGGTACCACTAGGGTCATGTGGCCAGATTTCTTCCAGTTCAGTAGTTGCTCTACTTTCCTGAAATTCATAGAATACCTCATTCTCTGTTCCAAAACTCCAGATCCAGCCAACATCACGCCCCGTGATGTTGCTAATATAACCTGTTTCATCAATGTGAACCTGTGGGCTATTGAGGACTGTGTTCCTGATGGTATCAACTGGTTTTTCCAACAGATCTGCAACTGACATCAGACAGTTGCCAATAGTAGAGGCAGAGAACTCATATCCGGTCAAAGCTGCAAATTTAGCAGAAATGCTTCGCAGAGGTACTCTCCCCTTATACCAGAGCAGAGAGAAGAATGAGGCGAGTATGGGGGCAAAAATTGTTCCTTTCGGCTGCTTCTCAGCAGCTGTGGTGACATCACACTTGTGACAATCAGCCTCATAGATATGATGGGTTTCAATATTGACTGAAACCGTTTGAGGAAATTCCACAGTCTGATAACTGTAGATTTGGCGTTGCTCATCCTGACCAACCACCTCATGGCAGTTGGAGCAGTGAGACACATAATCATGAACCTCATGATCTGACTGCAGAACCAAGGTGGAACCTTTATGTCCCTCCCTTTGACCTTTTTTCTTTAGGGGTTTCTTTACAGCATCCTCGGATTTATCAGATTTCGGGCTTTTCTTCATTTTCCGATAGATTGGTTGCTGTGATGAGGGACTATTCGGTCCCTCATACACCCTCAATTTGCCTTCAAGCTCTTTCACACGTTTTTTGAGCTGTTTATTCTCCTTTTCAAGTTGATCTTGACGTTTTTGCAATTTCTTGATTGCCTTTGCAGTGTCCTGATCAGCCATAGTCAAATGATTTGGATTATTGAGATTCAAATATCTTTTGCTTACCTAGAGGATTATCTAGAATATTCGCATATTTCCTTAGGAAAAATCCGAAAATTTAGAGGGGAGGTAAACAAGTATGAAATCGATTTTATTGCCCCATGGTTTAAATTATCTTCAGTAGAAAATTCCTAGTAAATTTATCCGCAGATTTTTTTTGGATTGCTGGTTAAATACATTTGAATACAATTTATTTATATGAATCAATTGCAATTGGCTGGTCTGGTTTTAGGTTTTCTTTTTATTGGAATCTTAGCTCAACCAAAAATTGAACACATGTTAAATGAGAAAAAACTTACAAGAATTTTTACAGGTGTAAACCCAGTGGAATTTTATGGTCCAAATGAGGTTTTAATGGCTCTTCAGGAATTTCAGGACAGAGCTAAAGAAATATGGAACAAACAGAATCCCAAACAAAAAAATCTTAATGATATTGCGTTAGAAATATATTCAGAAGATCAACGAGGAGATTTATCAGTTAAATTACATCATGTGATACAAGATGCAAAAACTGATGATCCTGACTTTCTTCAGAAACAAGTAAATGTTTCATTACAAAGAGAAATTAATCGCTATGTAGCCAATGAATTGAGTATTCGCAAAAGTATTTACAAAGTGGCTGAAGGATTGGAGGTCACAAAACAAGATGTATGCAATTGGGTGATGAAATATCATTTGGATAAACCTGTATTTCTAAAGGATCCAAGATATTTCTACTACGATGAAGATGTCCTTCCTGACAAGGGTTTTGCAATTTCAAGATCGAAAGGAAGATCTGATTATTGGGAAACCCCCAAATTTTCAAGAAAAACAGAATATACAGATCAAGTAAAACAAATTAATACTTCTGTAAATAAATTTCAAAATTCACCGATTAAAAAAGAGGGTGTACTTGATAACCACAGTTCTTCTAATCAGCTATATAAGAGAAACCAAGATTTTCAAATAAAAAATAAAACTGTTAATAAGAATGAAGAATCGATAAAACCAAAAAAATCCTATAGATTTGAATTTCATAATTCACAGAAATCAAAACAAAAGAGTATTTCACCTCAACCGGATAGAAAAAGCGACTTAGGGAGTAATTCATTTGCTCCTGCTAATAGTCCTCATCAATTCAATGGAGGGGGAGATTCCGGAAGATCCATTACAATCAACAGATCCAAGGTATTAAGATCTAAAAAGAAATACCGAACAGGATCAAATCCTATACTTCAACTCCTAAGCTTATTTCGACAAAAAGTCCAGATATTATTTAGGAAAAATCGAAAAAAAGAAATTTTTACAAGTAACCATGAATTCGTTGAATTAGACGAACTTGGAATTAATCTTCCTTTGACTAATCCAAATAGGTCAGTTGATTCTACAGTAGAACAATCAAATCATTTACTAGACACCATTCCTTTAAAAAGAAATCTGGAAGAAAAATCTATAGAAAACATTGATGTAACAGAGCAACCTCCTATTGATGGATTACCGTATGTTGATACTATTGAAGAGATCTGGGACTATGTACTTATGGGATACACTTATGATTATATTCATGCACTTACAGGTATAGATCGTAGTTTTATCTTTCATCTAATGATTAATATGATGTATCTCAATATTTTGATCAATTCCCTAGATGAGAGGAAAAAGGAGAATCAGAAGTTAGAAAAACTTAATCATCTCAAAGGAGAACATCTGAAAGAAATTCTGATGTCTATATTAGATTCAATGATTGAAATGGAGGGAGAATTTACTACAGAAGAAATTGAAAGAGTTGTGCATATTCTTAATGTAGCAGAAGGAGATGATTATGACCTGTTTCCGGATGGCAGTGTAAATAATGCAATGAAGGATCTCATTGTAAAAACCCATGGTAAATATAATCTTTTTGAATTCCAAGCTTTGATACTTTCCAAACTTGCTTTCTATGCAAATTTTAATGAATTTGGAACTGATATATGGGAAAGAGGTGTTGTGATCTCTGGACGGACAAGTTCTGGATCCTTCAAATTTACAGTTAAAGATATCTTAGGCAATCTTGTAAAAAATACCAATGTACATCGATTCTTGGGATCAATATCCACATCTACCAGAATAATAAATGCTAATAAAATACGAACAGAGGTTAAAGGGAAACAGATAGAGGAAATTGATCCGATTATACGCTATGAGTTGGAATCCAATTCTCTTGAGCAGATAGGCTATCTACGATTAGATTCTCGGGATGTATCTTTCCAAATATCTACTTTTGAAAGCATTTGGAACAAAATTACTACAAAATCTCAGAATTTAGCTAATAAAACCGGCTTATCTTATTTCAAAGATAAATTTATTGAATTAACAAGTTCGGTCTCAAGTAAAAATCGTAAACTACGCTTTGAAGAAAATCCTTTGATACCCAAAATTTTAGTATCACAATTGAAATATACGCCATCAAATTTTCCAGTAGAAAAAATAATTAAGCTTGACCATCAATCTAACAATTCAGGGGGGCGATTCGGTAAACCATTTCACTTGTTTGATGGTACAGTTTCTGAAGAATTTGAAATAAAATATAAGGCGTGGAACGTCCTAGATATTCATTCACAAATCCTTGCAAAATTGTGTTTTTATGCTTACTTTAATGATATCAATTCTTGGGGAGATAAAGGTGTTTTCCAAACAAAAATTGATGGGAAAGGCAAACTTCTTGCAGTTAAGGATGTTTTAGGTAAGAACCAAAATAATCCACAGGTGTATAATCTGTTAAAAGAATGGTTTAATCCAAATTTCATTGATAAGAAGTTTCAACAAGATCTTCCTGGGAAGAACATTTTCTCCGTTGATCCATCAATTAGATATTCGCTGGAAAATAAACCGAGAGAATTTTTCAAAAATATGAGGGTGAGCAGTGATGATTACGAGCTATCTCAAATTATTTTAACAGAAACTGGTCTAGCTGCTTTATTAACCACGGATAATATTTCGAATGGAATAATTATTAATCGTATGAGTATACTACATTCAAATCAGCGATTCACGCCTACATCCCCTATGCTAAGCAGGGTTACTACTGATAAAAAGGGAGAACGATATGGTGCTGTTACTGTCCCTACTCAGACTCGTAAAGGCAGTGATAAATTGTTCCTATACAAACAACACCTTGACTTTGAGTATATAATCAATGTCAATGGACGAATATCAATGAAACATGTTGGAGTGGAATTAAATGAATTCGCATACCGATCTTTGAGATTGGCTAAAATAAATTCGACCAAAGATGTGAAATCCATCAATGACAAGTTTCTGATGGGTGTCGTTGATGAATCTCGAACAGGAGATCACTTGAAAACTGATGGATCGAGATTTCTATTTCCTTATAGATATCATTCTTTGGATGGATTTGGAGCGTCGTCAATTGATCGTATAGGTCGGGATTTGAAATTACATTTTGGTATTACCACAGGTTCATATTTTCAAATGAGATTGGGAATAAATGAACCCCTTTGGAATAACATAACTGATAGGCCATCTAAAATGTTATTCATAGCTGGATATAATAATATAGTGACACACGAGGCATTTAAGGTGGGTCTAGACTCAAAGAATGATTATTTAATAACTACAGATTTTGAACTACAGAACGAAGCAATTAGAAGAATTAAACAGAATTTATTTGGACCTGGAGAATTTGATTGCAAGATAGACGAGTTATTACTCACCACAGAGGCGTTTCATGCTACAAGACGGATTTACGATGGGTTTCAAGCACGATTTGAAGAGGCTCTCTTATTTGAATTAATGTACTCTAAGAGAACATTTGGATCACATAAAATGGAAAGGAGCTTGAGTTGGGAGGAAATTCCTCAAGGAAACGTAGCTCTCAAAAAATGGAATGAAAAATTGAAGGAAGAATGGGTTCAAAACAATCCTCTGTCAAACAATAAAACTCCTGAAATTATACTCTATGATAGTTCGATTGATAGACCGCCCATAAGGTCCATAGAGGATCTACATACAACAATTGATTATCCATTGAAACTGAGAGTTTATACTGGATCAAGGTTGCAATTATTGCATCAAATCAATTTATTGAATAATCCAATCGTTGAGGTTGAAATAAGACCATCTAATTTCTGGATTGCAGATGAAGATGGTCGATTGGGATTAAGATCAAATTCTGATGTTGATTTATCCTATTACTCCGTTGAACCTGAGTATTTTAGAGATTGGTTGACTGCTGAACCATCAGATATTTATGGAAGATCCGGAGATAAATCAACTATCAGAAGAAGGAATTGGTACAAGAAAAAGATAGAAGAGTTGACTACACCTGATGGTGAATGGACTGTGTTACACAATGCGAGACGAAGATTTGATGACACAGAATCGATTACTGACTTTAGAACACTTGTTAACGCTCGTATTGAATTTATCGATGCAGCACCTACAGAAGGTCCGATTAGGGAGATGCAGAGGGAAGTATTTCGTCGGTTGGTGCGAAATCCTAAAGGTGGATTGGCTTCTCATTTTTCGGATGCGTTTTCGCAAAATGGCGATGAGGTAGTATTCGCCCCATATACTCATGTTTTGGAGATCATGGGGTATTCAGGCGTACAAGCTTTGAATGATCTTGAGAAAGCACTTTCGACCAGTGATTTACTGCAAACTTTCGATCAGATCCTTTTCAGTCCACTTTCATCTGAATATAATCGGAATAAAAACAATGACAAAAAATCTGAGGAAAAATTCAAGATAGATGTGACAGGCAAAGTTTTGAGGACGGTGAAATCCAGGAAACGGGCCACGGCCAAATTGGAGGTTCTTCTGAGGTTGATTGAATTGAAAACTGGAGGTGCTTTGAGAGCTTTGTTGGATCCGTCTTTTGTTGTGGATCGCTCTGAGCAATTAGCTGCTGGAAAATATAACATTAAAGTCATGGATTCTCCAGATAAATATTCACGGTATACTCGGGATTTTTCTGATAAAGATTTGGCGAAAGTGACTTCTAATAAACCACAGAAAGATGGTAAGATCTACGATGCCCGGTGGTTGGGGACATTTATTGTTGATGAAGTTAATCGGGATCGAATTTTTTATGGGATTGATAATTTGCTCAAAAATATTTCGGATCCAAATAAGGCTATTAATATCAATTTCAGCCCCAGAATGTATGATCATTTGCGGAAATATGTGATGGTAAAAATGAATAAACAGGTGAAAATTCCGGCTACGGATTCCTCACTTGACAGGGTATGGACAATTGTTATTAAGAAAAATTCTAAGGTAAAGGACAGTTACATTGATGAGGACGGAACGACGTATAAATTTGAGTGGAAAGTTGAGAAGGGAAAGCAAAATGGTGAAAAATATATAACTTCTCTGAATGTTTTATCTCGATATTTCTTCATATCAGAAAGTAAGAAGATTGATTTTTCTAATCTTAGAAGAACTAAGGAAAAAGGGTCTGTGTATGTCAGAACTAATTTGGTTGGAATTGCAACATTTTTGATTATCGACGCAACTCTAGATATTTATGAAAAAGCTCTCAAAGCAAGTGAAAGTACTATCTACGATCTTGAAAAAGCAAATTGGTTAACTCGAAATTCGAAGACAGGTAATTTAGAAGTCGGAAGAAAGTTCAAGGAATTATTAGTTGATACCGATCCTGCAAATAGCATACCAAAAATAAGATTAGCAATTGCTAAAGCTATTTTGGAAATTTCGAACCTAGATTCAACCGGTTGGTTAACAAAAATCTATCGATTTATGGCATCAAATTCACATAAACAACCTGTACCATGGGTACAATATATTTTTGCTGGTATTCCTTCTGAATACCGAGCTAGAAATAAAACTATTCCGAAGTCGGAATTTTACAATTTAAGATCTCAAAAGCAACTGAATTCAGTTAAAAATGGATTATTATATGGATTCGATACTATTAAAAAATATGTTGGACCAAATATCATTGAGCCTTCCTGGAAATGGAGACAAGCTCCGAATTTAAAATCCATGCCTAATCTAGACAGAGCTTTTTCCAAAGGAGCTAGCTGGTTTAATATTTTAACTTTTCAAGAAATTGAATTTCTAAAAACTATTAGGAATTCCATTCTGACAAATAATTTTAATCTGATACCTGAAGAATATTACAGATTACTGGCTGAACTCCAAATTATTTTGCGGGATTCAAAAAATCAAAAAGATAATTTTCAATAAATCAATGTGATTGGAGATAATAGTAAACTAATCGAAATAACTAACTAAAATATTTAATTAATTGACTTATTAGGAAATGGTTAAATCAATTTCTAATTATTGTTTTGTAACCTTCACTGTAATAAGGAGTATAAATACCCAAATGGGAATCAGTTAGTAATGTCAATAACAATTGTTGACTAAGTTGACATTAAATTAACTAAATCCAATAGAGTAGAGATTGAGTACTATCACTCAAGAAAGGGAATTGGCAAATATGATGCATATAAGGAGTGCTTTCTTTTAATTATGATATCTCGGAAATTGGAGACAGCTAAATTTAAAGAACTTATTGATTTACTTGTATTTGAAATAGGTGATGAATTGAGGGCATTTTTAGATCCATCAATTATTACAGATCCATCAGATTATTTAGCTGCAGGGAAAAAAATTATTAGGATGACTGATTCTGATGATGTTTATTCACGATTTGATCGCTCTTTTTCCAACGAAGATTTAAAGCAAGTGGCTTTACGCATACCGAATGGAGATGACAAGTCATGTGATGCTAGGTGGCTCGGAACATTTGTTGTAGAAAAGGTGAATAGAGACCGTATGTTGTACGGGTTAGATAATTTCTTAGTGGACAGATCTTATCCGAAAAAAACCAAAAATATTAATTTCAATCCTCGAATGTATGATCATCTTAGGAAATATGTTATAATCAAGATTAATAACAAACTCAATTTATCAGCCGCAGATCCAAGTTTTAATGAGATTTGGAAAAAAGTAACTAAAATAGATACTGATGTTCAGAATAAGTATGTTGACAATGAAGGAAATTTGTTTAATTTCACTTGGAAAGTAGAGAAAGGAACTTTCGAAGATAAAGAATATATGGTATCCTTTAATTCACTTAGTAGCTATTTCTTCAAATCAGAAAGTGAAACAATTGATTTTACTAATCTGAGAAGAACCAAAGAAAAAGGTACAATATATGTTAATGCTAAACTTATTGGGATTGTTGCTTTCTTGATTATTGATTCTATTATAACTGTTTACAGTAATGCACTCTTGGAAGCGGAGAAAACTCTTCAACAATTAGAGGAGACAGACCCACTTGAACCAAATTGGATTATACGTAATCTTGAGAGTGGGAAATGGGGGGTTGGAACAAAGTTTAACGAATTATTAGATCATACAGAGCCAGTGAATAGTTGGTCACATATGAAAGAAGCCGTGAAAGATGCAATTAATGACATTTCAAATAAAGATAAGACCGGTTGGTTTACTAAAATTTATAGATTTATGTCTTCAAATTCCAAGCATAAACCAATACAATGGATAATAAGAATCTTTGCAGGTCTTCCATATGAACCCACAGTCAAAAAACTAATTTTACCAAAATCACACATATCAACTATCCGTTCTGAAAAGCAATTGACATCCATTAAAAATGAATTTCTATACGCTATTGATACAATTGAAAATTACGTGGGTCCTAACACAATTGAGCCTTCTTGGAAATGGAGAGCTTTTCCAAATTTAACATCAAAACCAAATCTTGATTTGGCTTTTATTAATGGTGGTGGATGGTTCAGAATATTAAATGAAAAGGAAATTAATTTTCTTGTTAAAATCAGAAATTCAGTACTTACAAATAATTTTATGATAAACGCGTCTTTAGGTAATTAATTAGACAATATTTCTTAATGAAGGAATTTTCAACTTTCTTAATTAATTAGTATATGTCGTTTATGATCAAACTATTTAATTCCAAATTATCAAAAAGGTGTGAGATTGCTGTATATTCATTCCACGGCAATCATGGTCATTGTTGACCTAATCTTCTCGATAGATCTAAGATGCTCAGTTACGCCTTTTTTGAGGGTATCAAGGTCATCTGCTCTAATTTGGACTATAAGGTCATATATCCCATACACAAGGTGCACAGACACCACCATTAATAAAAACCAAATCTTGATTTGGCTTTTATTAATGGTGGTGGATGGTTCAGAATATTAAATGAAAAGGAAATTAATTTTCTTGTTAAAATCAGAAATTCAGTACTTACAAATAATTTTATGATAAACGCGTCTTTAGGTAATTAATTAGACAATATTTCTTAATGAAGGAATTTTCAACTTTCTTAATTAATTAGTATATGTCGTTTATGATCAAACTATTTAATTCCAAATTATCAAAAAGGTGTGAGATTGCTGTATATTCATTCCACGGCAATCATGGTCATTGTTGACCTAATCTTCTCGATAGATCTAAGATGCTCAGTTACGCCTTTTTTGAGGGTATCAAGGTCATCTGCTCTAATTTGGACTATAAGGTCATATATCCCATACACAAGGTGCACAGACACCACC
>MDVR01000142.1 GCA_001940725.1 Candidatus Heimdallarchaeota archaeon LC_2
CTCTACAACAAGATACAACCTCAGATCTTTATGCACAAGAATTTTCTGAATCTTCTGATTAGAGGTATAGCCATGAACGCTGCCAATAATGGAATGAATGGGAATGGAAGACCATCATCATCTGAATCACCAACTGGCTTGATAACGCCTGCATCAGCGGGTGCAGTTCCTGTATTAGGTCTTACAGCGAGACCAAAATTTTCATCACTGAAAGTTGCAACTAATTCTGATGTACCAGTATTATCTGTTTCATAGAATTTCAGCACAGGAGTGTCTCCGACGACTACATGAACATCTTCTGCAAGTAAAGCAGCTAATGCAAGATCAATAGTTGCGAAACCTGATACTCTTGTTGCATAATCCTCAAAAAATTCTTGTGCATAAAGATCTGAGGTTGTATCTTGTTGTAGAGCTACCTTAATTGTTGTATCATTCCATAAATCTTCAACATCATCAATTATAATACTTGAATCGAGGGTACCTCTAAGAATCCCTTGTGAACTTGTATAATATGCTCGTGTGAAATCGACGACTAAAGCTCTTTCTGCAGTTTTAGTCATAGCAGATAAAATTGCATCATATTCACCAGCAATTAGATTTTCCTTAATAGGGGTCCATTCAGCGGTTTGCATTGTGCCAACTACTGTGATACCATATGCAGTTGAAAATTCTGTTGCAATGGCAGCTGCGATATCCGCATCAAAACCTACAACATCACCACTTGCATCAATACTTTCAAATGGTGGATAAGCAGTATCAGAACCAAATACAATTTCTCCTGCATCTAATATATCAGCTAGAGTCCCGCCTTTTGTTGCTTCAGGGAATTCTGTTGCGGTTGATGTTGTTGTATCATCTACTAATACGACCTCTCCATCAAACCATGCTTCAAAAATAGTATCATAATCACCTGATTCTATGATATTGGTTAATGCTACATCAAAAGCATCTAATAACTCATCATTACCAAAAGCTGCTCCATTAACTGGAGCTACCGTTGATACACTAAGCGCAAACATTGCTGTTAAAAGCGCGACTTGTAATGTTATTCTTTTCTTCATAATTATCAACTCAACTAACGTTGAGATATTTATAGAAAAAATTGATTTTTTTTAAATTTTGTTGATCATCTGAAATTAAATCATTGTTTTTAATCATTGATACCAATAATACTTACTATTATAGCTCAATGTTTTAAATTCATTAGTATCTGTAGAAATCTTATGAGACGTTCCTCATATCTACCTTTAGACGCTGAAAATGAAAATGACCGTACCATTAATAAAAAACATCTGTTTTACATTATTGGAACATTCTTTTTAATTATCCTTTTAGTTCCTTCAGCAACACCGGGTCAAGATATTAATTTTGGTTGGAATGAACAATTACATCCAATTGGAACTGATTTAAATGACATTGTCTATATTAATAGTTCATTTGCATGGGCTATTGGAAATGAAGGGAAAATTATCTCAACAAAAGATGCTGGAATCTTATGGGAAATTGAAAACAGTGGAGTAATCACAGATTTATATGAAATAGAGTATTCCAATGAAACATTGATGGTTGTAGGTGAAGATGGGACTGTTTTAAGAAAAACCACTCTAGGGGATTGGGAAAATATGTCTCCATCAACAACTGTAGCATTTAATGGCCTTTCAATAATAACAAAAACAAAAGGTGATTTAACAACAACAACAGTTATTGTAGCAGGTGAATTTGGAGAAATTTGGAAAAGTATAGATGGAGGAGAGAACTGGATAACAATAGACGCAAGTGTAACTGATACAATAAATGATGTCGAGTTTTTCAATGAAACTCATGGATTTATCGTAGGAGAAAATTCATTACTAGTCGGAACAATTGATGGAGGTATTATATGGGAACCAAGAGATTTTCCGATTAATACTCAGGGGACCTTACATTCTATGGTCATCGTCAATTGGGTAAGAATGTATATTGTTGGGGAAGCGGGTCTAATGCTTAAGTCATCAGGTAGCAATATCGGTTGGGATTGGATATCTAAAAATACAACCGTTACATCAGATTTATACACAGTTTCTGCTTCTTCTGTAAACAAAGTGTTTATGGCAGGGGAAAGTGGGACTGTTGTTTTAACTTTGGATGGGGGAGCTATCTTTAAACAACAAAAAATACCGACACAATATAATACATCAAAGATTATTGGAATTGATGCAAATGATGGTACTAACGGATGGGTTGTTGGAGAAAATGGATTATTGCTAATAACGAGTACCGGAGGAGTTGCCCCTAGAGATATTCCAACGGTTAGAGATTTCTCTGATTGGAATGTGTATTGGGATTTTGCAGGTAAATTCTTTTACGAGGGTTTAGGAAATATAATACAGATGTTATTTTTTACAATTGCCCTAGGATTCACATTAGGATTAACTTTAGGAATAATTCGAACTACTTCGGTTATTATCCCAAGCCCTCGAGTATATTATTTACAATTACTAGAAGCTACGCGAACTATCGATTGGGTTTTAATACCAATTAAATTCGCGATTCGATGGTTTTGGCTTTTCATACAGTATCTTGCAATAGCCTATATTGATTTTGTAAGAAATACCCCCCTATTAGTCCAGTTATTTATCATCCATTTTGGATTACCAGAAATTGGAATTATCTTATCATTGCCTGAAACAATTGGATTTACACAATGGGGATTATATATCAGCCCACCACAAGAAAGAGTATTTGTTAGCGCGATATTAGGTCTAGGATTAAACAGTGCAGCATATCAAGCGGAGATATTTCGTAGCGGGATTCAATCAATTCCCAAGGGTCAAATGGAAGCTGGAAGAAGTGTAGGATTGACTTATTTACAAACAATGAAACATATTATTCTTCCTCAAGCATTAAGAGTAACTATCCCTCCATTAGGAAATGAAATAGTAAATCTTGTCTTAAATACCTCGCTTACTAGTACAATCGGATACTTCGATCTTACAAGAGCAGGACGGATTGTAATTGCCACAACATTTCTAAGTGCACAAACATACGCACTCTTACTTTTATTCTACTTTATCTTAACATATCCACTTTCAATATTTTTTAGATGGCTAGAGGTCAAAACCAAGATTCCAGGCCTTGGATTAAAATAATTGGAGGATCAAAAATGAGGAAAAGTTACCAAAATCGAAAGAAATCATCGGAGAAAATAGTTGTAAGGGCTATTGAATTAGAAAAGATATTTGATGGCCATTTACATGCGCTTAAAGGAGTATCATTTGAAGTTTTCCAAAAAGAAGTTGTAGTAATTATTGGTGCATCTGGATCTGGTAAAAGTACGGTTCTAAGATGTATTAATAGATTAATTGAACCCTCAGCTGGAGAAATATATTTAGAGGATGTCATGGTTAATCATGAATCAACTAACCCAAATAAGATTCGAGCTGAGATCGGAATGGTATTCCAATCTTTTGAACTCTTTATGCACCTCACGACTTTACAAAATGTGATGCTGGGATTAATAAATGTTAGGAAAATGAGTAAATCAAATGCCAAAGAGTTGGCGACTCAGGTCCTAACCCAAGTCGATATAGCCGATAAATTGGATTCATATCCAGGACAATTATCGGGTGGTCAAAAACAAAGAGTTGCAATTGCTCGAGCACTGGCAATGGATCCTAAGGTGATGTTATTTGATGAACCAACTTCTGCACTTGATCCGGAGTTAATAGGGTCAGTTCTCGAATCAATGAGACAACTTGCAGAGACAGGCATGACTATGTTAGTTGTTACCCACGAAATTGGATTTGCTCAAGAAGTTGCAGATTGGGTAATTTATATGGATGATGGAGAAATTGTTGAGGAAGGACCCCCAGATATCCTCAATTCCCCAAAAACTGATCGAATGAAAAAATTTCTAGGTCAAATATTGCATGTCAGATAGTATAATAAAGATTCAATGATATTAAATTCAACTAAAATATTCAACTTAATTGGTACTCTATATGGATGTTTAATCAAAGACTGATTGATAGATAATCTTGTGTATCATAAACTGTTCAGCAAGACAATCGATGATGATTATTATTTATCCCCAGAATTACTTTATTCTTTCAGCATACAATTTCTTAGAATTATATAAAAGAAAGGAAATAAACCCTGTGAATATCAAGACCTCATACATTAGTTTTATAGCATCACTTACTAGCATCTCTTGCACACCATTTAGATCCCTCAGAAGTATTGCTCGTCCAATCCATAATAGGTTTGCGAATATATATTGACGAAAACATCATTGATACAAAAAAAACGGATCGAATGAAAAAATTTCTAGGACAAATATTGCATATCAAATAACATCACTCACCTAAATTGTCAATATTAAACAATATGTGAATTGAATTAAATAGTTTGATTACTGAATATTTACCAATTTTTGCTATAAAAATACATTTACAATATAAGGATCATCTGAAAATACGAAGATTCGATTATATACGAAGAAATTGTGAATTGATAAAAGAATGGTTTTTTGCATAAGCATACGACGTGGATAATCTTTATATCTAATTATCCGAGGAAATAATATAATGGGTTATACTTAGGTGCGATATATGGGAAAGATTCTCAATGATAGATCAATCAGTATTATGGGGGCCTAAATAACTATTAAATCCATTGCCATACATTCTCATAAAGGAGGGGTAGGTAAGACACTTATAAGCATCAATCTTGCAGCCCTTTTAACAAAACAAGGACACAATGTTTGTTTACTCGATGCTGATTTTTCAGCCCCGAATCTTCACACATTTTTCAATATTAAAACTACGAATTATGTGAACAGGTACATCAATAAGGATATTTCTTTAGATGATTGTATGCATAAAATTGAATTTGATGAAGATGTGAAAGGGACTTTACAAGTTATTTTAGCGGATCCAACTTCTGAAAGTATCAATGAAATGATTCATATAAATGCAAGAACAGCAGGGAATATGCTTCAAGGGTTAATGCAATTAAAAATGAAATTGCGAAGACCTCCTTACAATATAGATTATTTAATACTGGATACCACTCCAGGGATTGGTCTCACGACAATTAATGCATTTGTGCTTACGGATAACATTCTATTTGTCATAAAATTAAGCAATGCAGATATCGATGGAACTATAGAAATGATAAACGGAATATTAGAAAAACTCCCAGCTCGTTCTATGATGATAGCAAATCAAATTCCTGCTGCAAAAATTGAAAAGGAAGAAGATCGAGTAATACTTGGGAAATTGGTTGAATCAGTACTAAACAAAAGATCAGAAGGGTTGAATGTAGAATTTCTTGGATGGATAGCAACTGATGATGAATTACAAAATATAGAATTCGAAACTGCAATAGCTGGATTAAGAGAACAGACGGCAAAACGAATAATTTACACAATTGATCAACCGGATCATATTTTTGCAAAGACAATGGAGAAGATTGCACCAAAATTATTTGAATAAGATGGGGATTAATTATGGTATTATACGCTGTATATCTGATAACGAATGATGGGAGGGAAATGATGTCTGAAATTTTTCAGTCACCAAAAAATATTCCTAATAATACCATTTTAAGCGCATTGCTTACTGCATTTCAAGCAATGTCTGAGGACCTAACTAAAACCCCTGGAGCTGCAGAACAGCTCAATTTGAGCGGGTTGAACTACCATATTCAATTTTTTGGTAATTTCCAAGTCGTTTTGGTTACTGATCATGAATCAAGACCTGCTAAAGTTCTGAGTACAATTGGGTGGAGATTCTTTAAGAATTATGCTGAAGTTCTTACTAATTGGACAGGAAATCAGAATTTATTTAATGATTTTCGAGAGGATATTCATCAAGTTGTGAAGAAGCATTTAGATGTTGATATTTCTTCATCATTAGATCCAACCAAAATTCTTGACACTGCGACAATTTTCAATATGGAAACTAAGTTACGAAATACAGCACTGGCTATTTTGACCTTAGAACAAGCAACGGTGGCTGAAATTCTTGATGAATTGACTTTGGAAAAAGATAAACTCCTCGAGCATTTAGTAGAATTACAGGAGCTTGGATTTATCGGGATAAAAGATCACGAGGGGGAAGATATGTATTTCACTGCCTCTTTAGTTCAACAATAACTTTTTACTGAATAAATTAATTAAATATAGTTTTTATTTCCTTAATTGTATCAAATAATCGGTCAATATCCTCTAAACTATTGTAAATATGAGTTGAAATTTGAATCACATCTTCTTGATTAAGATCATCTAATCCTGGATGTGCACATAATCGTCCAGATCGTACCTCGATTTTACCAATCTCCTCGAGTAAAAGTATAACATCATGGGCGGTGGTATTTTCGATTGTGAAAGTGAAAATATTACTTGATGATTGCGAGATTTTGTCATCGAAATCAATTGGATTTAGGAATTCAATTTCTTCAAATCCCTTATCTATATAATTGCGAAGAGACTCTCTCTGAGATATAATATTGGCTTGTCCAATTTTATCAAGATAGCTCATAGACTCATTTAATGCGCTAACCCCTCCCATATTTACATTTCCCACTTCAAATTTTTCAATTGAATTTAATTGATTAATTTCGAATTTACTTACACTTTTTATTCCTCCAGATCCAGGAAAGGCATTTTTCAGGGATGTAATTAATTCATTTTGTAAAAATAGGATTCCAATACCTTGAGGGGCTAGCAAATCCTGTGAACAGTCAATTATGCTAATATCTGTATTTTTCAGATCAACATCAAATTGAGCTGAAGATCGGCTAAAATCAACTGCTAGATACCCTCCTTGAGAATGAACCGTTTTTGCTAAGGATTGGATATCTCTATATTTGCCCAAAATTGGAGAGACATGATTAATTGCGACAATTGTATTTTGATTGATTAAGTCAAGCAAATTATCTTCTAGATTAAATTCTGTAATGAGATTGACATCAATTTTTCCCATGCTCTCTAAATATTGTAGAGGAGCCAATAATGAATGATGATCATAAATACTAGCAACGATTTTTAATCTATTACCATTTTCATTATAATAATCGATCAAGGAGTATAGAATCATATTCCATGAATAATCACCATTTGGTGTAAATGCGTAATTTTCAGGTTCCAAGCCAAATTTATTTGATAAAGCTTGTTTTGTTTCAAGATAAAGCTCAGTAGTTTTTCGGGACCGTGAATACAATACTTTTCTCGGGGTACTTCCCAAAGAATGATTGAAATCACTTTGAGCCCAAATTACAGAATTCGGGACTAAATTAACAGTTGCACTATCCAAATATACTCCATTCTTTGGATATGCAGAGAAATCATCCTTGTAGTTATTCAATCTAAATCCTATATTTATTTGTTAACTCCTATTTTTAAAATCCATGTCTAATTGATTACTCTACGCTCGAAATTTGAACTCATTAATGAGTTTCATCATAATCTCAGCTTTTTCAGCACATAGATAGACAAGATCATTTTCCCTTGAGAGGCCTAAAGAGAAATTAATAGCTGTAATTGGATCTGGTATTTGGTGAATTGCACCTTTGAAACCTTCAGATCCCATCACCTTCTCAATTAATTTACCCACTTCACCGATCTCACGTCCTCTTTGATCAACCCACATATCCTTTAAAATAACTTCATCAACTGGGAATCTAGAAAGGAGTTTTCCATAATCAGTAATATCTTCTTTTCGTCTATCGCCAGCGGTTAAACTTAGAAAGATTACCTTATTTATGGGATGCTTACGGATTATATTTTCAATTGTAATCTTCATCTCTTTCAATGCATGAGGATTATGCCCATAATCTAACATAAACCACCTATTAAATTTTTTAAAGAAATTTCCACGACCTGGAATATTTTCTATTGAAGGATCAAATGTTCTTAGGGAATGAAATGCATCTGAAGCACTAATTCCATTACTAATTGCCCCTGCAAGGGCTACAGTTGCATTTATGTTCATAAAACTGATTAATCCAAAATTAGAGACAGGTAAATCACTTAATTTACCAATTTCGGTCCAGGTTATTATCCTTGATTTTTGGTCCATTAAAATAATCAATCCATTTTCAATCAACAAGCCATTTTCAAAATGAAGGAGTCTTTCTTTATCACTAGAGACCCCCCAAATCTCAACCCCTGATTTAAGCTTAAATTCTTCTTTCTTAATTTTTAATAGAAAATCGTATAGTATTTTCTCATCAACATTAATCACAATGCTTTTTGTTGCTGCTAGGTAGACTAATGATTTTAATTCAAGCATCTGGTCAACAGATTCAATCCCTCTTAAACCAATATGATCTGCAGCTACATTTGTGATTATTGAAGTTTCCACTTCATTAAATATCACTCCTTCTCGAATTAAACCACCACGTGCAACTTCAAAAACACCAATATCAATCGGTTTGAGTAAAATATTTCTCGCACTCCAAGGTCCAGTAAAATCACCATATTCCGGCTCTAATCCATCCACAAATATACCAGAGGTTGTTGTAATGCCAATGGTCTGATTTCTGACAGATCTTAAAATATGAGCTAAAATCCGAGTTGTAGAGGTCTTCCCATTTGTACCTGTCACCAGATATTTTGGGATGTTGCCACAGTCAACCAATTCCCTAAATTCAGACCAATCTTTCTTTAACATTTTTAAAATTGTATCAAGATGTTCTTCTTGGATATATCCATCAAGATTAAATTTTCTCCAGTCATCAACTTTTATTTCATCACTATCCAGAAGAGGATAAGGAAATTTCAAGAATACAATATTTTTATTCTCAAGTCTCTTTCTGATAACAATTGACAGTCTTCCCTCACCCAAGGCTAGTAATCTTGAATCATCTTCTACATCATAATATGATATATTATTATTTCTGAGAATCACTAATATTTTTGAAATCATTGAATCAGGAGTCCGTTCCAGAACTTCTTCAACTAGATATTTTGGGATAATTTCGTTTTCATCGTTGTTAATTAGATTAATAACATGATCCAATATTTTGTCTGTTACAACTCGATTAAGAATAGGCAGTATAATTGAATTTTCATGATCAATTCTTCGAAGTTTCTTCAAATTAATATACGAATGTAGGCATTGCAATTCTACATTACAAATTTTATTGTGAAATTGAATTATCAAATGTTCTATCTGGTCAATAATTGCAGAATTAGTACCCCCACATTCAATTTCAGGGAGGTTCAACTGCTGTGAAAGATAATCAATTCTCTCTTTCTTTTGTATTAGCAGATCTTGAGTTTTTATCGCATAAATAACATATGGAATACCAATACTCCCATAATATCCATAGTTTGAGATTAATATTCTGTAACCAATATCGATTTTACTCATCCTGCGATTGAAATGATTTTTTAATACTGAAAAATATTACTGAGGATTGATTCATACTTCGGTGATAAATTAATGAATGAACATATGTGAGTCCAATTCTATATTCAAAGTTTGTCTCGTAAAGATGGAAATCGTGATATTACATGATCTTCGTAAATTGTATTTCCTTCCCAAATCGATGATACCTTAACAAATTCGGGTATAGTGTCAAGATATTTCAATGATCGATTGACTACCCACGCATGAATTTCTGATGTACCATCAAAAACTGGTAAAATTCTCACATCTCTTGTAATCTTATTTATTTCAGTTTCTGATATGAAGCCATTGCCACCAAAAATTTGTTGTGCATCATACATAAAATAATTGGAAATCTCACCATTGTAGAGTTTTCCTCCACTTACATAATAATGAATTAAATCTTCATGTTTAAGAATTTCTTTAATAGAATGAGCTAACTTTTCACGTTTGGTATTAGCTTCTTGAACACCCATAACATCAGTTCTTTCAGTAACCCAATCTAATGCAAAGGCACCGGCATACGCCCATTCTTCCATTCTTGATAGTTGCAATCGCATCTGTTTGAGTTTTCTTTGGATAGCAGGAAAAGATCCAATAGGTTTACCAAACTGCTCACGTGTATTTGAGTACGATTCTGCTAATTCGTATGCTCGTTTACAATTACCGAGGGCTTGAAATGAGACGGATACTCTCATTCCAAGTAATCTTTCTATTACCTTTTCATAGCCTGTCCCAACCTCACCAATTAGGTGTTCTTTAGGAACTCTGACGTCCTCAAATAAGAGTTCTGCTGTTGGAGATGTCCTGATTCCAGACTTGTGCTCTAATCTAACCGCTGTTATACCCTCATAATCTCCAACAAGAAATACATTAGTTCCCTCTTTTTTACCATCCACAATATTGTTTGCTAGAAATATTCCATAATTTGCATACCCTCCATTAGTAATGAAAATTTTTGTTCCATTAAGTACATAGTCATCTCCATCTAAAACTGAGGTTGATTTAATATTTCGCAGGTTAGATCCAGCTTGAGCTTCTGTGAAAGCAGCATAGCCAGTGTTCTCTCCTACCGCAAAACCTTGTAAAATATCTTCGAACTCTGGTTTGTAAAACTGTTTGAGAATATTCATAATACCCAGTCCACTCATTGCAGTCATTCCCATTGACGCATCATACCGAGCAACTAATTCAATTACTGGGGCAAATTGAACAGTAGTAAGTTCCAATCCCCCTAGGGATTCTGGTAGAACTAATGTTCCTAGCTGGTTTTCCTTGATAATTTCATCGATAACTTTTTCATAACCGTTAGGAAAAACTACTTTCCCATTTACAAGCTTTACACCTTCTTCATCCCATTCAGCTGATTTTTCATAGACTTTGTTTCTATCCATTATCTCAATTAATGTGTCAAGGGTAGCATAAATCATATCGAATTTATCCTGGTCAGTTCCTTGAAATTTAGCATAATCCGGAAAAATGTCTGAAGAGGGTGTTTTGTATACATTTGGGTATACTTCAGTTGCCTGTTCCATAGGTTGAACTGTAAATTAACATTAAATATCATTTTTCTCTTGAAATTAATGAATAGTAAAATTTTGAAGTACTAATTTATCTTGTTTTAAGACTAATTTGAAGAATTAAAATAATTAAATGAACTTACTTTAACATCTAGAATAAAATCGATTAATAAAGCCACCTCATATTCGATTTTATGGAATTTGGGATATATTTACGTAGAGAAACTACATATCCAAAAATGTTAGAATTAGCACTTACAGCTGAAAAATTGGGTTTCCATAGTGCATATTTGAACGACCATGTTCATGGAGTGGGAAAACCAGAAGATGAATATATGGAGGCTTGGACTGCAATGACTGGAATAGGAGTTCAAACAACTAAACTTAGAATAGGACAGATTGTTTTATTCAATTCTTTAAGAAATCCAGCTTTCCTTGCTAAATCAATTGCTACTTTGGACCAAATGACAAATGGAAGGTATGAACTCATGATTGGTGCAGGTTGGAATATTCCAGAATACGAAGGATATGATCTCATGGAAGGTGGACGCGGTATGCCTTCTGCTAAAGAGAGGGTTGATAGATTTGAAGAAGCCGTCCAAATAATTCAATCCATGTTAAATAATGAAAAAACCTCATTTGATGGTAAATTCTGGAAATTAAAAGAAGCAATAAATATACCCCAACCCATCCAAAAACCCATGAGAATGTCAGTTGGATGTGGAAAACCTAGGATGATGAATATTACAGCAAAATATGCTAATGGGATAAATTTAGGAGGTAATTTCACTAAGTTACAAATACTGATTAATCAATTTTCGGAAATTGCCAAGAAGTATGGAAAAACCCTTTCAGATTATTACATATCTGGTTTTACCAACTTTAATCTAACAACAACTGAAGATGATGCCAAAGAGATTGCAAAACCCATTGCTGAGAGGACTAAAACAACGATTGATGAAGTATTGAATGAGAATTATATCGGAAATGCACAAAACATTGTAGATAAAATTCGAAGGGTTAAAGACATGGGGGTTGATATGACTGTGTTAATATTACCCTACCCATCAACCAAAGATCACCAGACAATCGAATACTTCCATGATAATGTTATGACTCAGATATAAGAAATTTAGATTTCAATATTTTATAATTTTTTCGTATAGTGGCAACTATACGCAATACGACTTGTAAATGAAATTCGAAATGAACCTCACATGATCTGAAAAACTAACTTTTCTTGTATGTTTAGCTAATACTATACAAACGTCACCGTATCCTCCAGTTGCTACACTGGAATAGTATAATACTTGTCTCCGGAAGGAGAGTATTGCTTCCTTCCACTTGGCTTATTCGAGTAAGCTAACTCGACCAAGATGGGATTTTCATACTTTTTGACCATCGCAAGATCATTCTCGAACATCCATCAAGATTCGATAATCTGACTAGTAGCTCGTAACGACGGATACAGGAACAGAAAATCGCTACTTTCTTTTTTACTGTATATGGACTTCCTTTTCTCTTGCGAGATCCAGCCTTCGGTGTATTCTTAAAATCCTTATTGATTTAAGAAATCGACCTAGTCTCACTTTATTCTTACACTCATCTAATATAAACAGGATGACAGTATATTGTAAGTGAAATTGTAGCGATTTCTCCACTTCTCAATTGAAAAACTAACTTTTTTGTTCATGGGAAATTTGCAATTTATTCCTTTTCAGCTTCGATTTGTTTTGTCCTGTATGTTGTTTCAGTATCTTCTGTAAATTTTAGTGTTTCAGAATATTCGATCATTCCGGTAACTGTAACATCGGGTCCGATTATGACATTAGTAGCTTTAATATCACCATGAACAACGCAATTAGAAAGATATACCTCTTCTGCGTGAATATTACCATGTACTTGGAGAATTTTTGATCCTCCAGGATGACGAGATATCATGTGCCAAATGCTTGAGTTGGTATGTTTTATTAATTTGACGGGATTGATTAAATTACGTTTTTCACCGACGCCTTTGTATCTTTTCGCAACAGCTCGATCTTTGAAACCAACAGTAACATATCGAGCAGTAATGGACCCAATTTCCCCTCCACCTTTTGATAACACAAATTCATCTGCAAATAAATCCTCTTCCACAAATATAGCTGCTTTTGCAATTACACTTGATGTTGACCTAATATTTTTCATTTTAGTCGTTCCGTTGAGAATTATCGGACTATCTGCGTATATATTACCTTTTACTGTAACTTTTCCTCCGAGTTTAAGTTCCCCAGATGTTAGAATATGCGTATCAAAAAATGCATTTCCAGCAATATCAACCTTACCTCCAAAAATGCAATGATCTAGAAATTTAGATCGTCCAACGATCATTGTTACACCATCAACAATCAATATCCCTTTGAATTTTGATTTGCCAATAATACTAATACCACGGCACAAAACATCGTCTTGTGCTCGAAAATCACCTGTACTACGAATTTTTCCTTTGTAATTCCCCCCTCCGGCACTAATTAAGCCTAGAGATAAAATTCGATTTCTTTCTTCTAAATCATCAACTATAAAATCAATATTTTCAAGGATGTAATCAAACAGTCTATTATCGTGTTTTTCGGAAAACCAACCTAAAGGTACTAAATCTTTAACCTCTGAAGATCCGCTATCTGATT
>MDVR01000143.1 GCA_001940725.1 Candidatus Heimdallarchaeota archaeon LC_2
AACCATAATCCCCGTTTCTTGGGTATCAATATGAAGTGATTTTCTTTCTTCACTGATGTACTCTTTAAATTCTTCAATTTGTTTCTTATTTTTTGCTCCAAAGATTGTACCACCAGATATTGCATCAGAAATGTTTGCAGCACTTATTTTTAACCCAGCAGCAGCATATATTATTTTAGGCGTTTGAAATTTGTCTCTCGGATCTCTAATTTCGTCTAAAGGTTTAGGAAGCATTAATGCTTTAATTTTTGAGACAATTGGTCCGTTTTTCCCTGATAAAACCAAAGTATCAGTCTTTTCAAGTACCCCATTAAATAAAATTACATCAAGTGTGGTCCCCATTCCTGTTTCTTCTTTAACTTCAAGAATTACTCCTTTACCGGGACCAATAGAATATTCTAATTTCTCCATCATGAATTGTTGAGTTAACCCAGTAAGTACAAGAAATAGATCAGCTACCCCTTCTCCCGTAGTTGCGGAAGTGGGAACAATTGCAATATTTTTCTTAAAATTTTTAATTTTATCGTATCTATCTGCTTTTAATCCAAGATTACCTAATTCTCCCATGAATTCGTATAATTTAGAATCTAATCTAGCTTGAACTGTTTTATTTTGTAATTTGTAACTCTCAACGAAGGGCATATCCTTCTTTCCCTGCCAGCCACCTATACGGTCCACTTTGTTTGCAGCTATTACAAACGGTACTTTTCGACGTTTTAGGGTCTCAATAGATTCGAAAGTTTGAGCTTGAAACCCCTTGGTTAAATCTACAACTAGAATTGCAATATCGGCAACAGAAGCTCCTCTTGTTCGTAATGTCATAAATGCCTCATGACCTGGCGTGTCAATAATTAAAATACCAGGAGTTTTTAATTCCAATTTGCCTTTGTGAAGTGCTTTTGACATTTCAAATATTGTTTCTTTTGGAAATAAAGAAGCTCCAATGTGTTGAGTAATTCCACCAGCTTCTCGATTTTGTACAACTGTTTTTCTTACTAAATCCAATAGACTTGTTTTGCCGGAATCTACGTGCCCCATTATTACGGAAATAGGTGCCCTCACGATTTTCTTCTCATCTTTTGTCAAAAGTAATCACCAAATTGAAATAAAATTTGATTTATGATCTAATGTATTTCAACTTATTAGATGCTTTCTCCTACCTCTAAATAGTAATTGATAGGAATCAATCTTGACCTATATTTTGTCAAAATTTATTTTCATCAAATCAAACTTATTTATTCATATATCCATTGATTTCCAATGGGAGACCAAGTAACAATTTCATTCATATCAAAATATACAGCTGTTTCGATCTTTCCATTTTCAACAGAATCAGAAGCATGAACCAAGTTTCTACCTATATCTAAACCATAATCTCCTCGGATGGTTCCAGGTAATGCATCAGCGGGATTAGTTGCTCCAACTAATTTTCTACCAATAGAGATTGCATTTAGACCTTCAACTACAAGGGCAACTGTGGGCGACGAAGTGATAAAACTTACGAGAGATTTATAGAAAGGTCTCTCTTTGTGTATTTCATAATGTTTTTCAGCCAATTCTTGGGTAACTTTTAAAAATTTCATTGCTACTATCTTTAACCCACTGCTCTCAATTCTTGAAATTATTTCTCCAGTTAATCCTCTTTGAACAGCATCTGGTTTAATCATTATAAATGAACGTTCTTCGTTTGACATTTAATATTCCTAGAGCTTCTCCTGCTCCTGTACTATTAAATTACCCATCTCATTTAACTATAATTTTAATTAACAGATTTTCAGTATACTTCTTTGATTTAATTGTTAACTCAATCAAGGAATTTTTTTGGATTAACCAAGCTGTAGCTACGTCTACCTCTTTCTGGGATAAATACAAACCAGTAAAAATTTAAAGATATACCTAGCGGGATAATATTGTTTAATAATTGAAATATGGAAAAATAGACCCCGTTTATCTCATTTGAATAGAAAATTAGAATTAAACCATTTCCTATTGCAGAGACAAACACAAAAATCACCGCCAAGAACCATGCTGTGCAATAATAACCCCATCGTAGTTTAACCAACTTGGACTCAGTTATAGATTGTTCTACTTTAAATCGTTTATACAAAATGAAAACACCTACCCCAAATATTACGAATGATCCAATTTCAAATATCAATGATGAAATAATAAAACTACTAACTAAAGTTAAAATTAATATAATTACAATTATTGCTTTAATTCTGCTTAATAATCGATTTAAAATTGGATTTCTTAGTATCGTGATCTGAATTAAGTCTTGATTTTCTAGTATTTTCCTAGTTTCGTTAACAATTATCAACCAGATACTGGTTTGAAAAAAATCATTCAAACTTTGTTTCCCGTTTGTATATTACAAAATTAAAAAGTCAATCAACAAAATTAGATATCTAATTACTAATACTACATTAATAATATATATGGGCTAAATAATCTCTTTTAATGGAGTTAATAGCTTCAAATTGTTACGTATTTGAATCGATTAGTAAAGAGATATTAGCAAACAAATTATAATTAGGCCAATGGAAAATTGCAACGAATAGGTTTCGGCAGAAATTTTTTCATCTTCTAGTAGTAAAAATGAAAGCCATGATCTAATCAATAATTGAAATAACCATTCAAGATTTATATTCAATATTACACAGAACAAAAATTTCGATGTATTATCATTCCATACATTGATTTTTTATACAAAATGAAATTAAAAAAAAATCAATAATCAGATGCTGAATACTAAGTCATTAATAAAGACAACGAGAAATGAATTATAGATTAGTAGGAGATAATATGAATATGAATAAATCTAACCCAAACGACCCTACTCATGAATTGATGCATGGGACGACTACGGTTTCGATCAAATATAAAGATGGAATCATCGCCGCTGCGGATCAACGAGCTAGTATGGGGTATATGGTTGCATCTCCAGCCGTTAAGAAGATATTAGCACTTGATGATCGAAGCATTTTAACAATTGCAGGTTTGCCGTCTGATGCAATGTATCTAGTAAAAGTTATGCGAGCGGAAATGGAACTTTATGAATTAAATAGAGGGAGAAAAATTTCTATGAAGGGATTAGCTAATCTCTTCTCAACAGTTATGCATGGTCAGTTCAGGACTGGATTTCCGTATTTTGTGGGAATTATTATCGCAGGAGTGGACGAGACTGGTGGATATGTTTACAATTTTGACGGATCAGGCTCTATCTCTGATGATGCTTATACATCAACAGGATCCGGTTCTCCCTTTGCTTATGGTACATTAGAAGTATTGTGGGAACCAGATATGGAAGAAGCTGATGCAATACGAGTCGCTGCAATGGCTGTTAGATCAGCTGCAATTAAAGATATTGCTACTGGTGACAGTATGACTTTATTTGTTATCAATCAAAAAGGGATGAGAGAATTATCCAAAGAAGAAATTGTCGAAGTGCTGGGCGACAAAAAATTCCCATTCACGAGGTAAAGGAGGATTAAGTAAACAATGTTTGGTCCAAGCGCATCCCAAGGATATGATCGAAGTTCGATAATGTATTCTCCAGATGGAAGAATAATACAGACAGAATATGCCCGAGAGGCTATGAGAAAAGGTTCAATCGCCTTAGGATTGAGATCTAATAAAGGAGTAGTCCTCGCTGGAAAACTTATGTCTATAGACCTTGATTATCCCAATTCTAAAATTTCCAAAATTGGAAATGAGATTACAGCTATCTTTTCTGGATATGCTGCAGATGGTCGTTCGTTAATTAACAGAGCAAGAGTTGAAACTGCTGTACACAAAATGACATACGATGAAGAAATCGATGTCAAACAATTAGCATTACGACTAGCAGATTATACACATATTTTTACACAACAAGGTGGATTACGTCCCTTAGGTGTCGGTCTTCTTATTGGTGGAGTTGATAAATTCGATGGAGAACCAAGAATTTACTTCATCAATCCAGGTGGTGGATTAACCGAAACAAGAGCAAAAGCTATTGGTGATGGTGATGCTAAAGCTATGAAATATCTCAAAGATAAGCATAAAGAGAAACCCATTGATGAAATGACAGTAGACGAATTACAGCAACTTGCAAGAGATACAATAGAATTTGTCACAGATGAGAAATTGTCAGATGATATGTTAGAAATCTGGGCTTCTGAAGTAAAATCTTAATTATTTTCATACTTTATAAAAAATTCTTAAATTCATTCTAACAATAAAATTACTCAATATTTGAATATCTCAGTTTGATATTATTTAAGGTTTTCACTTACCAAAAAGTTATGGGGTGAACTCCGGAAACTTTGCCCTTTTAAATTTCGGTAACTTTGATATATTAACAATGACTAAATCAATTGAATACACAGTTAGATTTAATGCAAGTCCACAAGATGTTTATAATGCATTGATGGATTCAGAAAAACATACCGCATTCTCCGGTGCACCTGCTACAATTGAAAATAAAGAAGGAGGAACTTTCAGTTGTTATGGAGGTGCACTTCAAGGAACAACAACAAATTTAGTAGAAAATGAGAAAATAGTTCAAAAATGGCGAGCTGGAAGTTGGGAAGAGGGAGTATTCTCCGATGTCACTTATAATTTTAAGAAGGAAGGAAATGAGACTGTAATAAACTTCTCTCAAACTGGAGTTCCTGATGCTGCTTATGATGAAATCAATCAAGGCTGGCAAATGATGTATTGGGATAAACTGAAAAGTTATTTTGAATAATTTTACGGTATATAGTCTCTATCAAATATAACCATAATCTAATTTCGCTCTAATCAAATTACAATATATTTCGTCCTCTAAAGCACTATAATAACTTATTTTATTACCAAAAACAATTGAGAAAATATCCAAATCGTGATGGAATATGAGATTATTATTATTACACTCTGATGAGTTTGAATATGAACCCAAGAAAAAAGCGATTAAAGCAGCAGAAGAGATCGAAAAAGGATTGGTTTCCGTAGATGAATCTTTAGTTGTTTTTATGTCTGTTGAAGAAACTGATGAAAAAAATTATTTGGAAGCAGCTTCCCAAGCAGTTGATGAAATTAACAAAGTGGCTGATGAATTAAAAATAAAAAATTTGGTTCTTTATCCGTGGGTGCATTTAACTTCAACTCCATCTCGACCCGACATTGCACTCAAGGTAATGAAGAGAATTGAATCTGATATTAATAAAGCCAACAAATATGAAGTTGTTAAAAGAGCACCATTTGGATGGTATAAAGGATTTACAATAAAAGTAAAAGGCCATCCTCTTTCAGAACTTAGTAGAGAATTCTCACCAGGATTGAAAGCTAAAAAAGAAATTGTTGAGAGTAAAGCTATTGAAGCAGAAGAAGCAGCAAAACACGAATTTTACGTGTTATTGCCAGATGAATCTTTAATTAAAAGGGATGAATATCGATTTAAAAAGAAATCTACCTTCAAGAAATTTTTTGAGTATGAGACACAAAAAAGAAGAATTTCAGAAACTCCACCTGCTCATGTAGCATTAATGCAAAAATTGGAAATGGTTGATTATGAGCCAGCTAGCGATTCAGGAAATTTAAGATGGTATCCAGCTGGATGGGTATTCAAGCGATTGGTTGAAAATCATGTAACTGAAACGTTAATTGATTATGGTGCACATTGTGTTGAAACACCTATTATGTATGATTTTCACCACCCTTCTCTTGAAGCCTATATGAATCGATTCCCCGCAAGACAATATACAATTGAATCTGGATCGGGTAGCTATTTCCTCAGATTTGCCGCTTGTTTCGGGCAATTCCTGATTGGATCAGATGCGATTATATCTCACAAACATTTACCACTAAAACTCTTTGAAATGACACATTATTCTTTTCGTAGAGAACAAAGAGGAGAATTGTCCGCTTTAAGAAGATTAAGAACATTTTCTATGCCAGATATTCATACACTGGTAAGTGATCTAGACATGGCTCGTACGGAATTTCGAAACCAATATGAAATTTGTATCCAAATGATGGATGATTTTGAGGTAGAATATGAGGCTGTCTTTCGATTTCAAACCGATTTCTTTGAGGAAAACAAACAATGGATAATTGATCTTGTTAAGGTCATTGATCGACCAGTAATGATTGAGTTATTCGATAAGCGTTATGCCTATTTCATTTGTAAATTTGAATTTAACGTTGTAGACGGGCAAGGAAAAGCAGCAGCATTATCGACAGTTCAGATAGATGTTGAGAATGCCGAACGATTTGATATTAAATTCATAGATGATCAGGGAGAGGCACAAAGGCCATATATTCTTCACACTTCTATATCTGGTGCCATCGAGCGTGTTCTATATGCAATTTTAGAGCAATCTGCAATGAAGATAAAAACAGGAGTGAAACCTTCATTCCCTTTTTGGCTTGCTCCAATTCAAGTAAGATTATGTCCAATAGGTGATGATCAAATCGAGTATTCTAAAAAATTGGCAAAATCATTGGAAAAGGAGGGAATTAGAGTGGATATTGATGATCGAAACGAGAGAGTCGGACGCAAAATCAGAGATGCAGAAAAAATTTGGATTCCCTATATTTTTGTCATTGGTAATAACGAAGTAGAATCAGGTCTTCTAAAAGCAAGAAAACGTGATGGATCAGAAGAGGAATTTGAACTTAAGAAAATTGGTAAACAATTAAGTAAATTGTCTGAAGGATTTCCAAGGCAATCACTAGCAATGGCTAAGCTATTATCTAAAAGACCAATTTTCTATTCTGCAAATTAATTCATTTGCCTTACTAATTTAAACAATAAATTCACTTTCTCAATCATTGTTTTGATTAATTTATATTCAAGAATTTTATGGATCAGCCAAACAATCAAATAAACCTCTTAAAACCCAAAATAATTATGGTTAAATATGCAATTGATTGATGATAGGACATTAAAACGCATTACTGAATTTATGTCCAATTTGCAAGAATGGTTTGAAAACTGGTTTAATGCAACTACTGACAAAGCCTCATTACAAGAATACGAAAAAAGAATGCATTCTAATTGGAGATTAATAAATAAAGAAACACCTAAGGTAATTAATGATAAAGAAACATTTCTTATGGTGTGGCCATCATTTTATGGCCGATATAAAGATCAACCAATCAAACAGAAATGTGATATCTAGTCTATAGAGAAACTTTCAGAAGAATTTTATTTGGTTATATATTATGAGATTACAGAAATGCAATCTGAAACCAAAAGTAAACCTATTACAACGGTTTTAATAAAAGATATCGAGGTTGATGAGTTCCAAATTTATTTAGTACACGAATAAATTGCCTAAGCGGGTTAATCTAGATTTTAATAAATTATAGGATTTAACCTTTAAAGATCAAACTCACTCACTTTTGATTGGGCAATAGTTAATTGTCCTGCTCTACGTACAATGAATTTAAGATTTTCCGGATTCCCAATCATTAAAATATCAATATTACGACCTTCTTTGACCGAATTTGATGGTTGAATTATTCTGAACTTACCTTCAAGGATTTTAATGCTTGAACCAACAGTTAAATGTTCGTCTAATGATAGGGTTGGATCAATTAATCCGATTAAATGCATTGTTTGCCAATCAATGGCTCTAACAAAAACACATCTTCCTATTCTTTTGAATTCTGCATACTCTGCTGAAATTACGTCTAAAAATCCTGTGAATTGGCTTGGTAAGCTTTTTGCTGAAACATATCGTTTCCTCAAAACGTTTTCTTGAACATCAGGATTGGATGTACTTCTGCGTTGATATTCATCAGCCATGAAGGTTTTATCCTTCTTCTTAACCAATTTAAGCAAATCAGTGAAGCTGGGTTTAAAGGTGTAGCCAACTGTAAAACTGAGGGGTAACATAACTTCAAAAGCGTGATATAATAAGCCAGTCATATTAGAGTTTAAGCTCATGTAAATTGCTTGTTCGAATAATAGCCAAGCATTTTCAATTTTATTAACTGCTATATACTGCATTCCCAACTGAGTGATGTACTCAATCTCTGAAATATCCTTCGCAATAGCAGTTTTCTCTGCTTTTTGATTGGCTAAGATAGTCATCAAAATACCCATTGTTCTGTGCAATTCTAATATGTCAGAGCGATCTCGTTTATTACATAATTCTATGAATGTCGGTGTAAAATAGAATTTTAATCTAGATAATTGTTCCGTTAAGAAAAATAAGGTGATTCGAAGAAGATGAACGTCGATATCCAATCGTAACTCGACCTCATCATTTTCTAGAAGAAATAATAATAACAAGTCAACTGTTGACTCTGCCTTGTCTAGCTTTTGCTCACCTATTGCCACTGCTGCAGCTAAAAGGAGTAAGTGTGCAATTGTGGTCATTGCTTCTTTGTAACCAGAATCTTCTTCCTCGATACCTGCCATTCTAGCTTCTGTTGCTAGATCCATTAATAATGCAGAAGCGTCTTTAAGTTCAATTCCTAGCTTTTTATAATCCCCATCTTCTAATATTGAGATATATTTGGAAATATCAGTTCTGACTTCTCTTGTTGATTCCAATAATTCGGTATAAGCAAATATATTCTCAGCATTTTTTGCAGTCGCTTTGATAGAAGTCATTGCTTGTTTATTCAATAAGACTTGGTTTCGAACTGCTTTTAGGGTTGAATCCATGATTTTTTTAATTCTTACAACAGGATCATACCTACTTTGTGATTTTACCGAATAGGTAATTTCCTCACCAAACAATTTATCATACAATTTTTGTAAGACTTTTTTATCTCTTGGATCACTAACGTCATTTAAAAGAATTATTAAAAATGCAGAATTCATCATTGAAGGTATACCAAGCTTCTCTCCAACTTCTACTAATCTCATATCTGAGGATACAATGGGTATATTTTCTAAGTGTGCTAAAAATGCTACTGCCATATCGGGAGTCTGCGGTAGTTTAATATCAATTTTTGATCGAGTTTCATTTTCAAATTTCTCTAATTTTTTTGGATTAATATTTTTTACAATTAATTTAGGTTCAATTACCCTTCTCATATACCATCGCATTTCACGTTTAACGTAATCTGGTATTAAAACCGTTATTTTTAATTTTTTTAATATCGCATGAAATTCTTCATATTCATTTGGACTTTCACCAAAGCCTGAGATAAAAAAATTTGTATCAATTGTAAATGCTCGATTTGTCAATATATTATCAGATACAGATTTATCTTTAAGCACTTTGGAATTTTAGAAGTTCAGCGATAAAATTATAATTTAATTCTAAATTTCTTTCAATTAGTCAGCTTAATTCTTAATAGAGGTTAGGATTTTGATTGACTAAATCTAATAATTTTCATTATTCTATCTATACTCTCTTTTATAGCAATTAAAAAGAATTATTAGACACACTAAGAGGTTGAATAATAATTCGAATCCGATTTATATTACTGTTATTTTTAATCGTTGTATTTCCGATGATTGGAATTACTTCAATTTCTGGTAATTCAGAATCAAAACTTACAGAATCGGGTAAATCTGAATTCAATTTACAAATCTCCGCTGAACCAGCAGAAAATGTAAGTCAGCCATTTA
Source organism: Candidatus Heimdallarchaeota archaeon LC_2 (assembly GCA_001940725.1). The sequence goes on from MDVR01000143.1 coordinate 9,560, forward strand.
TTAGCGTAGGCCCCTCATCTGTCCAAGTTGGAGATAAATTCACGATTTTCTTTGGAATGAAAGATGAGGTTGATCAAACACTCCCTCTTTTTATTCCAGAATATAATTACTCCATATTTATCACTACTGGGTCAATTCAATTTGATGCAGAAGAACTTACTAAATTATCAAATTATACTTTAATACATGAAGGTTTAACTGAAGATTTTCTTGAGGAAATTGAAATTAACACCCTAAATGGGGGATCTTCATTTAAACCAGGTAATTATTCTACTTTGTTCTTTGTAAATTCAACAAATCGAGGATTGTTAAATGCAACTGCAAATTTTGAAATTATTGTTGAACCTGGAGCTAATATCAATGTGTTGTTTTCTGACCCATTAACTGGATCAACATTTGAAAACGTTAATCTTCAGGTAAATCAAACAAGGGAAATAAAGATAATATTGATTAATAATGGTCTTAGTAATGCATTTAATATAAGCCTTGATTCATCCAATATCAATGAACCAGTTGGTTTATCCAATATTACGTTACCAGTGAATATTCCAGTAATACCATCTTTTGATCGTCAGGAATTTAATTTTAGTGTAACTCCAAATCAATATGGAATAGGTGAAATTCAATTTATCTTAAGGTATACTGATGGTCTAAGCAATCAAAAAACTAATGCGCCTTCCCTTGGATTAAGGACTTTACCTAATATAATCGGTAAATTTGAATTAGAAGATTCATCCAATAAAATTGAATATTTTGAGAATGAAGATTTTAATATTATTGTGAACATCAACTATTTAGACACATTTCCTCTAAGAGACTTAAGTATTAAATTTGGTTTAACATCTTCGAAGATTAACTTTCTCCCAACACAAGTCCCATTCATTCCAAATATTTCAAAATATAGTTTCAATGGTAATGCTATTCAACCAGGATTTTGGGATGTTATTTTAACATTAACAATTTTTGATTCTGTGGGTGATGATCAAGTGGAATTAATCTTATCTGTACAAACTTTTGAGCTAATCGAGCTAAGTGGGCCATTAGCTGCAGTTCAAAGGACATTTTCAGACATTTTACCAATTTTGGCTATTGGATTATATTTTGTTTTCATAGCTGGTTTAGCTATATTGTACTTCAGAGCTGATATTCGTAAGAGGTTTTTCGAAAGAGTGCTGGGTCTACAATTGATTGAAAATGTAAAATACAAAAGTACCTCAATTGTAATAGATGGAAGTAACATTGCTTGGGAGCAACAATCTTCCGAAAAGAAACCAATGATTGCAAATATTAAAAAAGCTCATCAAGCACTGAAGGAAAATGGATTCAAAGATATAGTCATTATTGCAGATGCAGCTCTTCGATACCAAATAGATGATCAAGCAGCCCTAGATAAAATGGTTGTTGAAAAATTTATCAAATTAGTCCCAGCTAAGGTAAATGCTGATGGATTCATTCTACGATTTAGTGCTGAAAATGGATATTTAATTTTGAGTAATGATCTCTATAAAGAATATAGGGAAACATATTTATGGATTGATGAACGAAGAATTCCTTATACAATCCTTAATCGTAAAATTTACTTACATCCAACTTTTGAATAACTTATATTGTTTAAAATATCACATGGATTTTAGCCTATCAGAAATAATACTCTTCAATTTTTCTACATCGAGAGAAATAATTTTTCCCATTACAGATTTACCTTTTCCACCACCTTTAACTCCAGATTCTCGCAAAACCTTCATAATCTTTTTAGTCAATTCTTCATTTCCTGAAGATAAAATAAACAAATCATTATCATCAAAAGCAAATACAACTTCATTTTTATTTAAATCATCTGTTAAACCTAATATTGTAGACTTGTTCAACTTAGACGCCTGAATTGATTTCAATTTGAATTTATTCAATTTTTGAAATTTTGTTGAAGAATATTTCAATTCCAAGACCTCATTTTCTAACTTTAGTACTTTCTTCTCGAAATAATTTTTTTTCCTGATAATTTCATCTACTGAACTTGGAATTTTATCAAAAGGAACACTGGTCATTCTTGAAAGTTTAATTAAACCAATTGCATTATCAACATAGGCACTTTTAGCTTTTGGTCCACTATAAAATCTGATTTTCTTACTTTCTATTTTATTTATAAAAATAGTATCAATTTCTCTTGTGCTTTGAACATGAGTACCACCACATGGGTTAAGATCATAGTCCCCTATAGCTACTAATTGATATACTTCTAGATCCTCCATCTTACCTCTGTATTTATGATTTAAATTATTTAGATCAGAATAATATCTAGATTCAATAATGAGATTTTCAAGTATTAATTTATTAACCATTTTGTTTGCTTTATCTATCTGATCTAATGTGGGGGGTTTGTTAAGTTCAATCTGACTCTCAATTTGACCTATTTCTGCACGAGTTGTATCAAAATCCAATTCTTCCCAAAATACCGCAGAAATTAGATGTTGTGCACTATGGTTACGAGATAAAGAAATTCTTCTTTCCTCATCAATCCGAGCTTCAATTTTATCACCTTGATTCAGCTGGTTATCTGGGATTAATATCCACACTTCATTTTCCTTTTTTTGGACATCTAAAACATTGTATTTTATTTTTCTATCTTCTAAAGGCGTTATTATTCCTCGATCTGGGAGCTGTCCACCACTTTCGGGATAAAAGTAATTCTCGTTTAATTGTACCCAATCAGAATCTACCTCTTTAATACTCGTATTAAAATTGAATTTAAATGGCTCCTTCCAGTAATTTTTTAATTTAGGGAGTATTTCTTCTGGAATATCATATTCTTCGTGATGGTGTCCCACAAGAAATAAATTATTTGATTACTATAAATAAAAATTGTAACAGATTCGGACTGAGTTGGATATTAACCCAATGTGCAAACTAGCTTGTCTGAATATAGTGAATGGACATTGTTATAGATGAACCGAAATTCAAAGCAGCAAGCTATTTTAATTAATTTGTAACTTTGAGCATATCAATTGTAACGGTGGACACACCAGGAATGGCCTTAAATTCTTCATAGATTTTATCCGTTGTGACAGTTTTTAATTCCGTACTATCTAGATACCCTTCATATACACATGTATCTGCTGTGAAACAAAGACCTGTTGAATAGAGTGTCTTGATTCCCAATCTGATAAAGATTGATCCCATTTGTCTTAGAAAATCCGGACTGAGCTTCCCAATATTGATATTAATCTTTGCTACAGAATCAGAATTTGTGGGAATAATTCTTATAATTTTAGTATTAGGTGCTAGAATAATAATCGCATGAGTTTTCCCTTCAGGTTGCAGTGCTTCTATGAAAGCGGGAGGCAATCTGATGGGTTCATTTTCATCAATAGAACACATTTGTGCTAATGTTACTTCTGCGATATCTCTTTTTCCTTGTTGTTCTTCAGCCATTTTTACAAACTCCACTTCGATTATTAATTTAAAAAGGGAATCGACAAATCCCACACTTTTCGATAGTTAGATCGATTGGTTTGAGACATTTTTCCCTTCTTCAATTAATGAAACAATGTCGGTTGTACATATTTAACTTGTATTTGTTAATAAAGTTGACGTAGCTTCAATGGAAGATTACATTCTAGTGACCTCTTCTAGGAACTTTGTTTTGCAATTTTACTATTAAAATTATTAAAGGAAAATCTCCCTAAGTCTATATTTTATATTATAATTATAATCTGAATATGTCCTCTGCAAGATTTCAGTATTCTGTGTGGAAAGATCTCATTGATATCGATCCATATTGAAAACTTTCATGAAAATGATTAATGGATTCATTATTCTGTAAAGTTCCTAGAATAAAATATAGGGGATCAAAGTGTTCTGTAGTAGGAACTGCATAAGAGAAATTCGGCATTAACTCACGAGATTTCAAGAGATTATCAATTTTTAAATCATCTAATTGCTCTTTGACCCAAATATCAGATTCAAATGACCAAGATTCTACTGACTGATTTGCCCCTGTATTACCAAAAGACGATATTTTACCCATAATATGAGATAAATTATGAACTATATTCCCACTCCCAATAAACATAACACCATCTCCCCTTAATGGGGCAAGTATTTGGCCAATTTTGTACAAGTATTCTTGAGTTCTTGGGACAGGTATTGACATCTGAATAATTGGAATTTGAGACTCAGGATAAATTTCTCTTAAAGGAATCCAAGCTCCATGATCAATTCCTTTGTCTCTGTTAATGACTGAATCAATTCTATGTGTTGACAAAATTTGCGAAATCATATTGGCCAACTCTGGATCACCTTTGAAATCATACTTTAACTGATACATTTCATCGGGAAAACCATAATAATCATAAATTATCCCAGGTTTGGTTGAACCAGTAATTTGAATTGGTAAATAGTCTTGCCAATGAGCTGACACCACAACCACTGATGTTGGATTTGGAAATTTCTTTCCATATTTTCTGAGATCCATCTTGTATTGCCCAAAATCAGGATCAATAGCAACCGTCGGTGCACCATGCCCGACATATAATGATGGCATTCGTTCTGTCAATAACATAATGTCGATTTCATAATTTATAATCCTATAGAAAAAGGATAAATTCTATTAAATTTAGTTAGAAATTTTCAAAAAAAATTCAAAGCTTATTAAGTATTTAATATAGATAATCAATATCTCAAGTGTTTAGTCGGTGAATTATGTCAAAAAAAGAGAAAAAACCAGATCAATTTTTTGCAAAGTCATCTGGTAGAACAAATGAAGAACAATGGTTCCCTCATCAACCAGCAAATTCACCATCTAGGTTAATGATTGTTATCGCATTATTGGATGAAATTTTTATTTTTGCCATTTTATTTTTGACTGCTTTTGTAATTTACAATCGATTTAGATAATATTTCTGAATATTATTTTCCTTTGATACAATAATTAATTTATAAAGTTATTAAATTATGACATCATGGACTTAGACACAAAATATAAAAATCTAGAAAGAGAACATTTCTGTAAAAATTGTCAATCAGATGTATCAGCACCCATGCATTGTGGTAATGCAATGCATCTAGAACCCTATGAAAATAATATTGAATGGGTTTGTTGGATGGGGAGAAAATGTGGACATAAGGAATACTCTGCTTGTTGTGAAAACTCAAGCCTTCCAGTATTGGAACCTCTAGGTTATTAAATAAACTATTCTTTTATGAAAAAAACATATATTTTTATTGACTTCATATCTAATACATCAATTAAAATACGCGTTATTTATTCCTCTTTTTTCGGAATTTGCGGATCCCCAGTTACTCCTAGAGATTGCAACAAAGGCTGAGAATGCGGGATGGGACGGGATCTTTTTACCTGATCACCTGATGCATGATAATAAATATGGTTCTTGGCTAGATATAATTGTTTCCCTCTCTTCGATTGCTGTCAATACTTCAAGAATCAAAATCGGAACTTGGGTCTTACCGCTACCAAGGAGACAACCATGGCAACTTGCAAAACAACTAGCAACCATTGATCAACTCTCAAATGGAAGGCTAATTTTGGGTGCAGGATTAGGAAGTCCAGCTAGTGATTATACTTCAATTGGGATGGATTATGATACAAAAATTTTGGCAGAGAAGTTAGATGAGGGACTTACAATTCTAGATTTATGTTGGAAAGGTATGCCATTTTCATATGACGGAAAACATTATAAATTGGAACATGTGGAATTGCATCCAAAACCATATCAAAAACCTAGAATACCCATTCTAATCGCGGGGAGGTGGCCCGCCAAGAAACCCATTCTCCGAGGTTCAAAATGGGATGGGATAATGCCAATAACAAATCGATTCCCTGAACAGTTTAAAGAGAATGAATTAAGGGACCTTGTAACTTATTATTTATCATTAAGGGAAAATAATAACAATGGTGATATTGTAATTGGATGGAATCAACCAGGTACAACTAACAAAGCCGAATTTCATGATTTGTGCAAAGATATTGGAGTTACATGGTTAATGCATAATCTTCATCCAATGATGGGTCCAATTGACAAGCAATTGGAAATAATGTCGATGGGCCAAAAGCATACCTTGAGAGCTTGTGATTAATAAAAAAATTTGGATATCTAATTTGCATATAACGCAAGTTATGATCGTATTATTACATACAATTTACATACACTTTTTATATGGTTATGCGTAATATATTAGTATGGCAAATAAGAAGTCCAATTACACAATCCGCCTCGAAGAAGATGAAAAAAAGGAATGGGTTGAATATGCCAATGCAAAATTCAATAATAATCTTGCAAGAATGATAAGAGTTGCAGTTCATCAATTGATGAATGGATCACCCGAAACCAATATCAATCTCGATCAACAGGTAATCAATAATTCTATCGAACACGCTATCAGTTCTACCAGTCTCAAAGCCTCAATCAATCGGGTTGAAGATCAACTTGATACAATCAATCAAAAATTATCAAGTGTAGATCCTAAAGTATTAGAAATACTTGAGTTAATGACTGAGGGTTACACAGAACAAAAAAACAAGAAAGAAAAAAGGAGAATGAAACATGACTTCTAAATTAATACATGATTTTATTAGAGCAAAAAGTTCTCTTTCCCCAAATTCGTTAAACTCTTATTCCAATACTCTCATTCGATTTGAAAAATTTTGTGAAGAAAGACAAATTGACATTACACAAGTTGAAGAACATGATATCGCAGATTTCATCAAACCTTACAAATTCAAAAAGACACAAGATTCTTATAGAAAATTTCTCTCAAGTTTCTATAATTGGGGAGTAAAAAAACAATATGTGAGATATAACCCTGCTATCGGGATAAAAACAAGGGGTACTAAAAAACAACACAAATTAATGAGCTATCAAGATTTCAGAGCCTTTCTTCGAAATTGTGGCGGGTTGAGAGAAACCACAATATTCAATTTCATGTGGTATACGGGTGTGAGAACACTTGAGTTAATTGCTATTAGGCTCAAAGATATTGATTTGATTAATGATGTCATTTTTGTACCATTTTCAAAAGGGGATTCATCAACAGGAATCAGAGAAATTCCCATTCATGCTGATCTGAAATACATTTTAACTAAATACATCAAAAAGTCCAAGGAAAAAAGAAAAGAAAATGAAACCACCAGCAAATTATTATTTCTGAACAAAAATGGCAATCCAATCAAAGAAAGAACTTTACAAGGATTAGTTACCAAACTCCAAGATAATAAGAAATACACCGCACACGACTTCAGACGGGCATTCATCACTAACGTTTACAATGAAACCAAAGATATTGTTCTTGCTCAAGAATTAGCTGGTCATTCTAGCATTGAAACCACAAGAAAATATATTATCACCAATGGAACTGATCGAAATAGAAAATTCAAAACACTAAAATTACAAGGATAATCGATCTATCGAGAATACGAGATCACAACGGATGTGAAACTCGTTCAAGAGCAATTGGGACATTCTTTTTGTGCTACAACTGACAAATATTTTCAACGAAGTCTAAAACAGAGAAAGAAATTGATCGAGAACAGAGGAAATTTGTATAGTTAAGGTTTTGTTGAGATTGATTTCATAAGATATCTGAAATCGATTGATAATATCAATTTTTGCCTTAATTATGAGGGTTTTGAGATCATAGTGTTTTCAAAATATTAATAATAGACTATTATTTCATTGTTTCTTTGTTATTTTCAAGATAAGTGCTACAAAGATCAATGAACTTAATGAAAACAAATAATTGAATGACAGTCCATCTTGAGAGTCATCTTTATTGGATTGTGATAATTTATACTCTAACATTAAATCGACTAACACTTGATAAGGTGTTTCCCAGCTTATAGTCTTATTTTCATTACTTAATGGGATCTTTACAGAATTATAATTCCATTTAGTTGTCTTCTCATCGCCTTCATTATCTGTTGTGTGTTCATCCATCCAAAAACGTAAATTGAAATTAGCCCTTCTTCCATCAACTTGAATATATTTTATTGATTTGAGTTTGGTAACTAAAGTATTATTTTGGAAAGGTACAATGTCAGTAAGTTCCACACTACTATTAAGTTCTAAATTTTCTTCTAACCTTTCAGGGTCAAGTATTGTCATATCTAGTAGTTCATAATAAAATTCAAATTCTAAAAATCCATTATCATCAGTAATATTTTCATCAGGATTACCATCAATCCTGAATTTAACAATAGTAATTTCAAGATCATATATACTGTTTTCAATGTTTTGGGAGTTTGATGGATGAATACTTCCCAGCGAGAAAATTAAAATTAATGATATCATAACGATTTTGATTTTAGAATGAGTCATGTTCTATTATAGTATTGATTTTATTTAATTTTAAAGACAGAGAGAGGTAACTGAAAGTAAAATATCCAATATTCCAATATTAAATTGTAAGTGAATAAATCGTAAATATACAATATGTAACCTGAGGTTAGGGTGATATCAGTCAAAGCAATCGAATTCTCAGTTTAATTTCTTTCTTATGTATATCTCAATAAGTCCCTTCAGGAATCGAGAATTACGACATGTTTATTTATTTTTGTGAATTAATACTCAAGTAGTTTTATTATGTTTTTTCAATGAATTGATGATTTCTTAGAAAATTTTTCAGTCAGTCATTACCATTGTTTTGTCTAAAAATGCAATATAATTAAGTCTCAACTAATGTGCAATTTTTCGATTGCGTATAGTGACTGTTATGTGATAGATTCATAATCAATTCAAATTAATTTATAATACTCAGTTATGCGTATTATGAATTAGATTTAGATCTATATGTTAGTTAATCGCTCATTGCATTCGCTACATGCCCCGAGTTCCACCTTCTGCGGGAAATTTATGTTTCTTTAAAATAATGTTCCAAGTTTCCGCTTTCAAGAGTGCTCCACCATCTACCACCTCAAATTTTATTCTAGTTTGAGTACTAAGTTTTTGGTTTTTTAACTCATCCAAAACCAAATCTGAAAGTTCAAAATTTTTAATCTCAACACCTGATACAAATTTTGAAAGCAATGATAATATCATTCGAATCTTCTTTAAATTACTCTTTATTGAACCTATGAAGATTATCACATTCATTACACTTTGTTCAGAAAAATCTCGTATATTAGATACATCTAATATGAGGAACCATGTTTTATGTTGTTTAGAGACAATATACTCAATATCACGATGTTTCAAATTTACTTTCTCTTCTCCATATAGTTCGTATACTTGCAATTTACATATTTCCTTTTCATAAGTATATTCCTTACTTGATAACTTTGTAAATTTAGATTGTAATTTCAATTCAGAATAACCATTTTTAATGTAATTTCTTCCAAATGGAGCTACTGTTTTTTCATCTTTGGACAATTTTATTTTTTCAGTAGCAACCTTTTTCAAATATGATTCTTCAATTTTTGTTGATATTGCATAAGGTACCAATGTAAAATGATGAGTTTCTAGCTCTTCAATACTTCTCTGTGTTTCTAGAGTTTTAGTTGATTTCTTTTTACTCAATTAATCTTCCCGCCTCATTTTAGGTATATTTCCTTTTAAAGTATAAAATATAAATCATCTGTAACTTAATACAATAATCCGCGCCACTCACATTAAAATACTAAATTGTTATATTGAATATGACTAAGAGAAAGTGTAATTCTAGTAAGAATAAAGGAAATAAGAACCTAGAAAATCTAACTAGAATTGTAAAAGACAACTTCGATCCACTAGCAGCTACATTAAGCATCAATTTTTTTGGGCCAAGAGCAGGTTTACCTTGTGATAAATATCTAATAAATTATTACAGCTTATAATCGATTTCGTCAGATGTAAGATTCACTTATCATAATACTAATCTATTTTTAACCACTTCCTATAAAATGTAAACAAACTATCTCAAGTTATAAAATCATAATTGTTCTCCAAGTTTTTAGAATAGCCAGAGCAAACTATTATATTAGAATGGATACCAAATCGGTATTCATATGGTTCCGTCAGTAAATGTTGTATTTTATTAATATCATCTTTTTTTCCATTTTTATTTCTGGTAAATTCTTGAGTTTTCACATTCCTCGCAATTATTGACTGTGGAAATACCATGTAGCTTTTTTACATGCTTTTCTTCTCGATTATATTCAGTATCAACTGAAATATTCTTGAATCGATCATCTTTTTCAATTTTTTCTTGTAGATAGTGAGCTAATTTATGAGTTATTGACCTCTCAGATGCATCTATTTGAAGTAGATAATAATCATTTTTTACTAATTTCTTCAAGCTGTAATTTACAAGATTTTTTATTTCATCTTTTGTAATTTTCTCATTCAATATTCTTTACCTCTTTCTTAGTTTGGTAATAAAAAATCGAAGTATCTAAATTAGTTTTTAGTAATTAACTACTTTATATCTAAAAATGATAAGAACTGGTTAATGATTGAATCTAAAGAGTACTTTAACTATCCAATATCAAATGAAGAAAAAAAATTAGTTGAAAAAATTATTAAAGAAATCAACTTAGAAAGTGATTATCAATTTACATTTAATGATGGTCTGTTAATATTAATGATCAAAAATAATATTCTGAAAAAATTAAAGCAAAAACATAATGAAAATCACCCCATTATTCATCTAAAGCAAATAATACATGAGATAATTGAAGATGAGTTGGAGGAACTTGTCAATCAAATTAAATCATTTAATTCGAGAAAAGAGGACTTGATAAAATTCATTAATTATCTAATAATGATTAAGAATAACGAATAATTCAAACTAAAGTAATTTAATTAGTAAACCATTCTTTCCCAATAATATTTCTTTCAACTCTTCAAAATGGGAATTATCAAGTACTAATTTTTCTTTTTTATTTCTAGGGTGTGCAACAAAATTACGTAAATCTATCACACTCAATTGGCTATCAATAAGCATTTTCTCAGAAAATCTTTTTGTAGCTCTGATAGCTTGTTCGACAATATCAAGTTCTTCAAAAGTATCAAATAGTGAATCATAGAAGGCTTTGTATAATTGAAAATATTGTAACTTATTTTTGCTAACAAATGAACTAAGAGAAGAAAGAACGTTTGTATACATTCCTAAAGTCAATGGCTTATTCTGATATACAAATTTCCAAAGTGTAGAATATGCTGTTTGATGATAATTTTTCTCAGTCCTCAAATCTTCTGGAAATTCTGGGAATACTCTTCCTTCTATTGATGACTTAAGTGGATTGTAGATATGAATACCAACTTCCCTCTCAATAGCTCTGCACATAACCATAATCGCTACAGAAACATCAATTTCACGATCAATTAGAGATTGGGATAATACAAGCTCCTCTCTTGATTTTTCTGAAATTTTAGTCCAATTATGCTCAACCACATAATCGGATAGATTTCTCTCAATACTATCATTATCAACCTCAGAAGTATCCAATTTCTCTAGATCTCCAGATACTTTTTCAATAATTTGAACTGTTAGTTCCTCGATTTTAGTCTGATTTTCAACCTTCAGAGCCTCAAGTAAATCTGTCTTAACTTCGTTTTGAATATTTACAAGACTAGTTTGGATACCTGCCATTTTGGTAAGAATTTGATCTTGTGTTTCTTTAATCTCACTTAGACCATCATCAATATCGTCTTTTAATTTAGAGTATACTGAATTTGAAATATGTTCTACCAATAATTTTTGGATCTTTTCATTTTGCATTATTGTGTTGATAAGGGTGTTATTCTCATCCATTCTCTCAACAAGTAGATCAGATAGATCATCCTCAAGTCCCAGAACAAAATTCTCTCGAGAATTTACTTTTGCACTTTGTTTTATTCTCTCACTACTGAGAATATCAACCTCGAGTTGCTTTAAGAATAATCCATCAGCTTCAGTGAACTCAGTACCAAGTATATCATTTATTTCTTCGATCAGTTCTGAGAGTTTTATCATTTCTTCTTCCCGAGTAATGGCGATTGTTGTCGTCGTGATTTGAGAGAAACCTTCACCAGTACTATCTAATCCAATTTCACCTTCATGTGTTTTATCAATTCGAAAATGACTGAGAGCGACTTCACCCTCAAGTTCAGGAATTACGAATGTCTCTCCACTCGGTAATTTTTTAAGTAAGAACCTTCCAAACACAGATAATTTTTCTAAATCAATTGAGTCAAATGGTACAATTTGTGAGAGATAACCATAAAATTGGATATATCTCCTCATAAGAATCTTAAATTCATCTTGATCATCTTCATCCTTTGCTTCATATCGTCCTACAACTGGATCAAGTATTGCATTTAATGTTGCTTGATCTGAAGGTTTTTGTTTTTCAGGAGGAGTATAGAATACATCTGCAAATTCATCCACCTCTGATTGTGTATAAATAAGAAATCCATTGAGTTTAGTCTTCAAGCTAAATAGTATATTCGGATCTGTTGCACCCTCAAGAAATGTTTTCTCATAAAATGGTTCAAAAGCTTTTTTAATGGAATCAGTAGAGTTAATGAAATCAAGAACAAATGTATCATCCTTGAGTTTGTGTCTACGATTGAGCCTAGATAATGTCTGAACTGCTTGAACACCTCTTAATTTTTTATCTACATACATCGTATGTAGAAGCGGTTGATCAAAACCAGTTTGATATTTATTAGCAACAATCAATATGCAGAATTCATCCGATGCAAATTTTTTAGGCAATTCTGAATCTTTGAATTTATTTATACTTGCTTCAGTATATTCTTTATCAGGAGTTGCAGATTCTGTATCCGTAAGCGTACCTGAAAATGCGATTAACGTCTTTATATCTTTGTACGCATTATCTTTAATGTATTTATCAAACACAATTTTATAACGAAGTGCATGTAGTCTAGAGGAAGTAACAAGCATTGCTTTTGCTTTACCACCAATTTTTTTGTGAGTTACCTCTCTGAAATGTTCTATCATTATCTCTGTTTTCTGCTCCAATCCATGAGGATGAAGAATTAAAAATCGACTAATAGCGCGTGATGCTTTTCTTTTTTCATATTCTGGATCTTCAATTATCTGTTTTTGAATTTTCAAAAATACTTCATAGGTTGTATAATTTTTGAGAACATCCAAAATAAAACCTTCCTCAATTGCTTGTTTCATTGAGTATAGATGAAATGGGTGGTATTTTCCTGCTTTATCCTTTAATCCGAATTTTTCAAGGGTTTGCCTCTTAGGAGTTGCAGTGAAGGCAAAGAAAGACATGTTTTCCGATTTTTTCCTTCCTTTCATGAATTTCAACATATGTTCTGTTGAATCAGATAATTCTTCATCCTCCTCATCTTCCTTTTCAATGGCTTCATCAAGATTTGAATAGTTTAAGACGTATTTCATTTTATCAGATGATCTTCCTGATTGAGAGCTATGAGCCTCGTCAACAACAACTGCGTATTTTCTATTTAGCTGTTTTAGTGATTCTGATTCATGAATTAATTCCAAAACCCTTGGGAATGTCTGAATGGTTGTTATAATTATTTTTACTCCTTTGTAAAGGGCATCTTCTAATTGAGTACTTTTAGATCCTTTTCTATTGTCAATATGTTCCACCATTCCTGGCACATGATCAAAAGAGTAAATTATTTTTTGTATCTGATTATCGAGTACTTTTCTATCTGTAACAACAATCACACTATCAAAAATCAATTTATCACTGGTGTCATGTAGATTGCTCAATTGATGAGTTAACCAAGAAATTGAATTACTTTTACCACTACCTGCTGAATGCTGAATAAGATATTCTCCTCCAGCACCTCGTTGATGGACATCTTGGGTCAATTTTCTAACTGCATTCAGTTGGTGATATCTTGGAAATATCAATATTCGATTTGTCTTTTTCTTTCCATCAACTTCTACTTTTTCCTCAAAAAGATGAATAAACTTACCTAGAATTTCAAGTAAACTATCTCTCTGTAATACCTCTTTCCAAAGATAATCTGTTTTGTATCCATCAGGATTATTTGGATTTCCTGCACCCATCCCAGTTCCTTTGTTAAATGGAAGAAAATAGCTATCTGACCATTTCAATTCAGTAGCCATATAAACTTCATCGGGCACTATCAAAAATCAATTTATCACTGGTGTCATGTAGATTGCTCAATTGATGAGTTAACCAAGAAATTGAATTACTTTTACCACTACCTGCTGAATGCTGAATAAGATATTCTCCTCCAGCACCTCGTTGATGGACATCTTGGGTCAATTTTCTAACTGCATTCAGTTGGTGATATCTTGGAAATATCAATATTCGATTTGTCTTTTTCTTTCCATCAACTTCTACTTTTTCCTCAAAAAGATGAATAAACTTACCTAGAATTTCAAGTAAACTATCTCTCTGTAATACCTCTTTCCAAAGATAATCTGTTTTGTATCCATCAGGATTATTTGGATTTCCTGCACCCATCCCAGTTCCTTTGTTAAATGGAAGAAAATAGCTATCTGACCATTTCAATTCAGTAGCCATATAAACTTCATCGGGACCAACAGCAAAATGTATTAATGACCGAGTATTAAACTTGAATAATGTTAATTTTGGATCTCTGGTTTCCTTATATTGCTTAATTGCGTGATTGACATTTTGGGAGGTAAATTTATTTTTTAATTCAATTGTAACAACAGGGATACCATTTACACTTATGACCATATCAAGAGATTTTTCGCTCTTTGGATCAAATTTTACTTGTCGTGTTATTGTTAAAATATTTTGCTGGTAGAGAACTAATGTATCATCATTCAGATTGTTTGCTGGTTTGAAATGTACTAGAAGAAGAGTAATATCAATTAATGTTATTCCTTTTCTAAGGGTTTCAATCATACCTTTTTCATTAATTTCAATATTAAACCTTTTTAATATTTCTTCTTTGAAGTTCTCTTTGTAATGATTTTTAATTTTGTCTAAATTTTTCTTCTGTGTTGATTCTAAGAATTTGAAAAATATAGATGGATCAAGTGCTTCCTTTCTATCAAAATCCTTTGTATCTCTCTTTAAGTAACCGTTTTCTAATAAATGGTATTCTATCGCATCTTCAAATGCAATTTCTTTGTGGCTAACTGTCATAATCCCTCACATCAATTTTACCTGTTACAGCATTAGTAATCAGGGCTTGTTTATATTCTTTGAGTAACTCAATTTGTTTACTTATTTTTCCTTTTAGTAATTCAATAATACTTACTTTTGCACTAATATATTTAACGATTTGTTTTTGTTCTTCAATAGGTGGAATAGATAATAGAACACTTCCAGTACCTCTTATTGAGATCATATATCTTGTTATCCCATATGCAACAGAGCTGTATTGCTGTTTAACTAAATTTGATTGTATCGATCTAAACAAAAATTCACCAATTATTTTGTGCTCATTTGATCGCAATAGAGTAAGATGATACCCACAAATTACATCCAAATCTTGTGGTACATAGGCAGGCACAGCAATATCATCTGGTGTTTCAGAATCTTTTGTAATAATTACATCTCCTTTTTGGAGTTTAAATTTCTGGATTTCATTAATTGATGCTGTTGCTTTCATAAAATCTAGATTTTCGAGTATTTCCTCATTATAATACACATCTATGTAATTGCATAGCTCTACAGGAAATTCATCATCCTTAGATTTTTTATCTACTCCACTTGGCATTATTGAAGCAATTCTTTTGAGAGGTAATAGCTGCCAATGCTCTGGTATCTCTCCCAACCACTCAATTCCTGAATCCTTCATCGGAACATCTGGATCAAGCCCTTTTGTTACTGTATGCGTGATGATTGCCTGTCGTTTCTCTTCAAGGAGAGAGATGATTTGTTGTTTTTTTGAGATGATTTGGTCAAGTTTAAATTGAACTTTGTCAACAAATTTTACAATAATTTCTTGATCTTTAACTGAAGGAAGTGCAATTGGAAAATCCGCAAGCATTCTTCTTCGAAGTGAATCTACCGTTGATTTTGCATTAGAACTTAGTACCTCACTTGCTAAATTGACTTTCAAATAGTAATAAATAAATTTACCAACACTATGGACAAAATTTTTAAAAATATATACTCTTTGATGAGCAGAAAATTTTCCATTATAGAAATGGAAAACTTTCCCAACACCTACACCATCGCCAGCAGTCATAACTGCCTCTGTGTTATGTGTATATGAATTAATCTTTTCAATAATTTGTGATCTAACGAATAGCGGATATTTACCATCTTTTTCCCTATCTTGTGTATCTTTAGTACCTGTTTCAATAGTGCACAAATATCTTAATCTAATAACTTTCCACGATTTAGGGATTTTGCCAATCCACTTGTATTTTGATACTTTTTTTAGATCTGGAATTATTTTGAAATTGAATACTTCTTCCATTATGTTAAGACTCATATTTCTAATAATCTCCTTATCTCATTTTCTAAATTTGATATTTCATCATCAATTAATCTGATCGATCTTAAGGGTTGAAATTCATAAAAATATTTTGTAAAGGGAATAATATAACCTACTTTTGGCTGATATTTTTTTTCTTCAGATAACCAAGCTTTTGGAACATGGGGTAAAACTTCTCCTTCAAAATACTCTTGTATATCAATTTTTAATGGTACTATTTCTTTTTCTCTAAGATCTGAGTTAGGTTCAATTTTATTCCCTTTCATAATTATTGGAGCTTCTTCATCATGATCACTCAATAATTTCACAATACCTTTTACAAAACTCCCATTTATAGAGACCCCATCGGCATCTAATTGCATTTTAACCAAGTTTATCATTTCTGTTTCTTTATACAGAATATTTGAAACGGATAAATTACTTAATGATTTCAGAATATTTTCTTGTTCTTTCTTTCCTTCCTCAATCTCAGCAGCCTTTTTAGTCTCATCTTTCTTCTTAGACGTTGCCAATTCTTTATAATTCTTTAATCCCCAAAGTCTGTGTAGTCTCTCCTCAGTAACTTGCCAATTTAATTGAAGTGGTCTTTCAACATTCACCTCACGATATCCAAAATCCTTATAATCAAAGATTTTGGAAAATTCTCCCTGTTTGAATTTACCATAGATTTTCGTTAAATCCTTAATCTGATGGTCTGAAATTTTATTTCTCTTACTTCCAAGGCTTTTTTTCATTTTAACAAAGAATTTTATTCCATTAATTAATTGAATTTTACTCTTCCTTTGGTTGTTTTTACGATTTGATAGTATCCAAATATAGGTAAATATGCCTGTATTGTAGAATAATTGATCAGGTAATGCTACTATTGCTTCTAACCAATCATTCTCTATAATCCACCGTCTAATCTCACTTTCTCCAGAACCTGCACCACCTGTGAAAAGAGGAGAACCATTTAAGACAATTGCTAATCTTGAACCCTCATCTTTCATTTTTGAAATCATTTGCTGGAGAAATAAAAGTGAACCATCATTAACTCGAGGAATCCCAACTGAAAAACGACCCGTTTCACTCTTTGCCTCATCTTTTATTTCTTTTTGTATACCCTTCCAATCCACGCCAAATGGAGGGTTGCTTAACATATAATCAAATTTATCATCTTCATGTTGATCGTCCGTGAAACTATTTCCAAGTTTAATATTTTCTGCATTTTGTCCTTTGATTAGCATATCTGATTTACATATAGCAAATGCCTCATCATTGAGTTCTTGTCCATAAACATGAAGTGCCATATCTGGATTTAACTCATTGAGATATGTATCAGCGACGCTCAACATCCCTCCAGTTCCACATGCAGGATCATACAGCGTTTTAATCAATCCTTTCTTATTCAATCCTGATTCATCTTCAATAAATAAAAGATTAACCATAAGCTTGATAACTTCTCTTGGCGTGAAATGTTCTCCAGCAGTTTCATTTGATTGCTCTGAGAATTTTCGGATTAGTTCCTCAAAAATATAACCCATCTGGATATTACTAACATTATCTGGATGTAAATCTACTTTTGTTTTGTTTGCAAATTCCTGATATACTTTGAATAACAAGCCCTTACCATCAAGATAATCAATCTGGTCAAAGAATTTGAATTTCATCATGATATTTCTCGCATTTTCAGAAAAATGATTTATGTAATTTTTAAGATTTGCTCCTAGTTTTTCAGAATCAGCTTTCAAACTTCCAATTGTAATATCGTTAGAATCTCTCAATGTAGATTTAGAAAGATCATCAAAAACAAAATTACTTGTATTGTAAAATTCATTCTTTGCTATCTTCTTTAATGATCTGACACGTAATTTTTCAGCAGTGTTTTTTCCTAGTGATTTGTTCTTTTCGAGTACATCTATTTTTGTCTCTAATAATACAGTATCTAATCTTGTTAATACAGTGAAGGGTAAAATAACCTTACCATAATCAGATTGTTTGTAAGTTCCTCGTAATAGATCTGCAATACTCCAGATGAAATTTGTAATTGAGTTGAAATTCTTCATAATAATTCCTCTCTCTTATTGGTAAGTTAATATTAAGTTTAAGTTTATTTTTGGAAGAAAGTGTAAGATTAGAAAATTAAATGGAAAGATTATAAATTTAACAACAATTATTATCAAATTAATCAAAAAACATATCTAAAGGAGTCTGAATTATCCCTTTCTTTTTACAACCTGTCACATGTTCAAAATACTTATTTTTTGAAGAAAAATCTGCATTGAGACAATATTTGCATCTTCTGTTTTTCTCACATTTCCAGGTATGATTTTCATAGTCCTCACTGCTTATGAATTTACTTTTATCACATTTCTCACATTTTATCCGACAACTTATTTTGTGATCGCTATATTGATCATAATTACTGAAACCTTTTTTATTGCAATTTTCGCATTCCAATTGACTAGCACAATCTTTAGTATGTGCTTTTATTTTCTTTTTTGATGTATAATATTCACTACATATTATACACCTATATTTTCCACAAAATTCAATATGATTTTGGTAAACTGAAAATAAGGTGAAATCATTTCTTTTGCACTTTCTGCAAGATAAATCCTTACCACAAACAGCTAAGTGGTTTTCAAATTCTAACTTGGACAGAAACTTCTCTTTTTGGCAATTTGAGCAAATATAATTACTTACATCTATTTTTACATAACTTCGAAATGAAGCGAGACTAGTAAAAATTTTCCCAGTTTTAACATAATAGTATTCTGTATGGCCATTCGCTATTCGTTCTGAGCAGATTTGTAATATTTCTAACTTTTTTGAAACATTTGATTCTTCAAGTATTCTAAGGTTTAACCCGACATTCTGCCAATATTTCTTGTATTTTTTCTTATCTTCAATAAAGTGGGTTATATTTTCAAGAATTTTTTTCTGAATTGTGATTATCTTTGATCTATCATCTTCATTATTATTATAGTTAGTTTCAATAGCATAATCACAATGAGGACAATTTGTAAACCAATTATTCTTAAACTTATGTAGTTCTCTATGTGCCCATAATATAGCTTTACAATTCTTACAATGCTTTAATAATTCAATACCATGTATTAGACATACTAATTGAAATGGATTGCGTCATCCTATACGAAAATACTTTAATTTTTGAATCTCCCAACAAGTTGGACAATATGATAGTTCTGTTTCCAAAACATAAATCATTTGACGAGATAATTCCATATCAGTATCAAAATTAGATACTAAATCGTTTAACCATACAGGGGATTTAATTTGATGCTCTGCTGGATAAAATTTCATATCTCTTCGTATCAGAGATTCTTCAAAATTAATGGGTAATTCTTTGATATCAAACATCCATAGCCAACTATAACCATATGCAATAAGATTTAATTCAATTAACTTGTATTCGTACCAGAATCTCTTCTCTGAGTTAATGATTTTGGAAGGTGTCATTTTGAAATTATCACACAATCTCAAATACCAACTTAGAAATGTCTCATCTTTAAAAATATCAGGTAAGAATGCCTTCCAAGTATAATTTGTTTTATTTAATACATTCTCTAAATCACTATCAGACCAGATTACAGATGATGAACATATATTCTGCCAAAAATAATTGTTCACAAGTTATTTCCTTCTTCTTTTAATTCTTGATTTCACTTTGTCCAATCCAAAGATGGAGATTAGTAATTCATTCCATGAATTTATCTCGAAATCAACCCAATATCTACCACTTTGAGCTGCAAATACAATACTCCTCATACCTTTATTTCTAGATGTTGGAATTTTATTGTTTATGGAATAATAATTATTTATTTCGTGCTTTGCCAACCTGAGACCATCTAATCCAACATATTTCTGAACTACATGATTAGTTGTACGAAACAATAATTCAAGCATATCATTCCATTTATCAATTCCATATTTAGAATAGATTCCTCTTTTGATTACACTAACAATGCTTGATAACTCTTTAATTGTGGACGAGGGTATTTTTCCAGTTTTCTCATAATATTCGACTAGTTTTACTTTACTTTTCTTAAAACCTTCTAATCCATGATATATTCCTTTTTCAATATTTGTATCATCAAAAACTTTCAACAGCAAGTCATTCCAGGATTCTATACCAAATTGTTTCCAATAACCATTCATACATGATGTCGAAATTGATGGCATATCTCTTGAAGTAGGATATTTTTTATTAATTTCATAATATTCTTTAAATTCGTTTATTGCATTATCCAATCCATTTTTTCCTGTATAGATCCCTTGGCTTAAATTCGTCTCACCAAAAACTAATTCTAAAAGATCATTCCATGTTTTAACACCATTATCTCTCCAATTATTAGTTTTAGTCCCATATCTTATTTTTTCCATTCCAATATCTCTAACATTTGGCTTTCGCTTATTTTCTTGATTAAATTTCAATGTCACATACTTAGCAATTTCAATCCCCCAAATTGATGAAATAGATACTTTTGTTATTAGAATATTCATAAAATCATCTGAGATTTCGTCAAACGGTATTCCAAAGACTGAATTTGAGGAAAAGAAAGATACTTTATTATTTACAATATTGTCAAAAATACCTTTTTGAGCTATGCTATTTTCATGGTTTAATGTATCTTCATCATTAATTATCTTATTATCACAATATTGACAATTCACAAGATCCTTTATTTCCAAATTTGCAAGATTATCAAAAAGTAAATTATTACAGTTAGGACATCTATCTATAAGCTTAGTTCCATGTGTTAGGCGCATCTGTACAAATGGATATCTCCATTCTTTCCTAAAATATCTCTCATTATCAGACTTCCAACAAATAGAGCAATATTTTAAGTTAAAATTAAAATATTCCTTTAGAGTTCGTTTATACTCCATTTTCTTGAGAGTTATATCAATCCATTTTGAAATGTTCACCTGCAATTTCTTTAAATCAAAATCGATACCTCTTAATTGAAAAATTCTTCCTAAATTAACATGCATTGGAAATATTTCTAATTTTGAAAGTATTAAATCATTTATTTTGCTGATTGATGGGTTAATTGAACGTTGCGTCCAATAATTATTTTCAAAGAAGAGTAATTCTTTAATTGTCAACTCAAATCTCCAAGATTGTCTCAATAACCAAGATCCTAAATTTTCATTATCAAATGGAGTAACAATATTGTTCTTCCAACTACTATCAGAGTATTTGCTTTTTATTTCATCAAATTGTAGATCTGACATAATTTTGGATGATGGATGCACCACATCCCACTTCAATGATTTACAGGTATGCATCTCAGAAATAAAATCAACCTCGATTTTCAATGGATATTAATAATTCAAGATCATTAATGATCATTTTAATGAATTGCTCAACTTCATTATCTGGGATATCTTCTGAGAAATCATCCATAATGGATAACCATGAAAATATTAATTCACTTGAATTTCTTTTATCCTTGTAATATTTATCACGGTAATCAATTTTTACTAAACTGCGTTTTTTCTTCTTTTGTTTCTTTGCTTTTGTTTCTAGTTTTTTAGAAATTTCTCTTTGATATAATTTAATTTCTCGAGGACTCAAGTTTTGGAAATTATTTTCCAAACAGTATTGAACTAATTTTTTCCAGAATAGAATACTATATTGACACCATAAGGAAAATTCATCTTCTTCTTTCACATATTTTGATAAATAATGATCATTTAATAATTGTAAATACAGTTCTAGAAATAATCCATCAAAATCTACATTCAAGTTATTTTCATTTGCATAGCTAATCAGGAATGCAAAGAATTGATTTGATCTTGTCTTACCAGACATAAAAATAAATAAATCATTTTCCCAATCTTCTTCAATCAAAACATCGTAATTATCTACTTCATCATCAAGGTTATCAGAGACATGCATTATTGATATGCCTTTGCAAATTGTTTCTGAATCAACAATCATAGATTTATTTCGAATTGCTTCATTCGCAGAATATTGCCATATTTTAATGAATGACCCTAATCGTCCATTTGATTCTAAGATCATTGTTTTTATTGATTCAAAGTCATTATCCTCTTTGATAAAGCTACGTACATCAGTATTCTCATGTAAATGATTTTCTAATTCAATAATAATTGAAAGAACAATTTCACTTTGTGACGTATAGACATGCCTTGAATCATCATTCGAATAGTAAATCACAATCTGGGAACTTAAATTAAGTCGTGGCATTACCATTTTCCTATATCGGTTATTCAGATCGATCCTTCTCGTGTCAGAATCCATTTTATTATGATGCTGATTTTGATATTGATAATATTGGACAACGTATGTCTACATATGGGGTGGAATACAAGTACATGAGCTGGAAAGAAGCGGAAGCTAATGGAATCGATGTTGATAGAGTGTTTCGAGAGAGTAGATAGATAATGATTCACATTATTTACAAGATGAAGGCATTGCTTACTGAATTTTGATAATTATTTAGCCCACAAAGATATTTTTTTTGTGATATATTAGGTTAAGTTCATCGATTTGATGATTATTATTAATTTTAGACTTATGGTAAGTATTATTCAAATCATAATGGAGGACAGTGATTCCATCATATGGATCTATTGTAAGTGCACCGATATCTAACTCTTTATGGTGATTTGGACACAAAATAAGTATATTTGATTCTAAATCACTTCCATTATGCGGTGTTCCGAGTGGTTTGATGTGTGCACCTTCAGAATATATTACAAGGTCTGCTTCCAAGCGGTTATTACATACTTGACAATAATCATCGTATGATTTTTTCAATTTTCGGATTAATTTAGTATCTCTATTTATTCTAGTTAAAGTAACTTGCTTTTTAGTTGAAGTGGTGGAAGGACTAATATGTTGATTTATGGAATCATAAGGTAAAAATAAAATTTCAATTGCTTTTTTACTTGGAATATGATTCAAATAAATTTTATTGACATTCTTTTCATTATATGGTTCAGATCGAGTGCTACTTAACTTTAGGTTGATATCTCTGATAATTCTAGCAAGCAATAATCTATTATCTTTAGAAAAATAATGTGGAGATGTTTGTAAATTTGAAAATGATAAATTTGATACCTGATGATAAAACGTGATATCGAATTGTGCTAATATTTGTTTTGGGATATTTAATTTACTAAAAAATACAGATTTAGCTTGAATGACATAATGACCACGATTAATCCATGCATGTGTTTTTGGGCTTTTAGCGCTCCAAAACGAGGTTTCTTTTAAATCGAATATGTGATCAAAATTAGCACTCATCCATTCACCTCATATAATTTCTATCCTTAAACTCACCTTTTAGAACCGAAACAAACGAACAAAAAAACATACTAAAAGAATAAGAAAATGATGATTAATTTGCTATGTGTATACCTGATTATCAAATTAAACATTTAACTGTCTAAGGCTGTAAAACTTAGGTGTTTCATACTGTCTGTCCAAGCTGTCCTAGACGAGTTTCGTACCTGTACTAGCGGAAATGTAATATAATGATAGTACAAGCCTCTGTCCAAGTGGGCTAGTTGTCCATGTTCTTCCCTATGGCGCGCATTATATACATGATTCCGATTTTACATATATAATATATAATATATAATATATTTTTCTATATAATATAGTTATACTAGTACACTAGGACATAGACTTTGTAGAATGAAAATAATTCAAATAAAGCATGGACACTAACTAGACCAAGCATGGACAACTAGCCCATTATTGTGGATTTTTGCTTAATTTATTAAAAAAAAAAATTGGCAGTTTTTGTCACAATATTTTTAAGAAAAATTTTCTCTTTTTAAGAAAAATTTTCTCACATAAAAAAAGGAAGAAATTGGATTTACACAGTCACAAGATGAATAATAAGAGATTTCAAAGGTAAAATAAATAAGAAAAATTTTATGATTCTAATGAATAATAGAGAGATTCAATATCATTAAAATAGGTATAGAGAGTTTATCTATCTAAAAAATGTCAAAAATGCTATAACATATTATTGTTCTGTTTCAACCTGCTTAAATTTTTAAAGACCCACCTAGTGCTGTTTTTCCTTCATATTAACCTTCAATAAAATAATACGAACAAAAAACTGAAAAAATGGAATCGATATAATTTATTTAATTAATTAGATATTATGTTAATAAAATGGAATCTGCATATTTTTGATTCTCAATGGATGAGATCGATAATTATTGTGGGTGATACAGATTACTATTCCAATGTGGTGATGATTCAAGTCGATCGATATTATTACATTTTTCTCTATATTTCGCACAAAAAAAAGTGAAAAAAATGGAATCCATACAATTTATTTAATTAATTAGATATTATGTTTAACAAAAATGGAATCCATGCAATTTTTCAAATTAATTAGATGTTATGTTAATAAATGCTATAAACAGCAATCATAAGAATTTTTAGCCTTATTCCAAAATTGGAACAACAAAAATTGCATAATTACGTTCTGAGGGTTTAATTTATATTTTTAAAGGCTATAAAGTAATTATTACTATAATTATGTACACAATTAAAATCGTTCCAATTTTGGAATAAATAGTCAAAACAACTAAAAGTATAAAACAGCTTGAAACGTGAACACAACAAAGAAGTACAGCGTGTAATCAACTTGACATCCCTAAAACTTATAAGCAATCGCTCTATTACTAATTTAGGACGTTATATATGACAAAGAAGATTGAAAACGACACAGACGACAAAAAGAAAGAAACTAAGAAAAAACCAAAGAAAGCCCCCAAGAAAACAACTCCTGCACCATCCAAGGATATGAAATTAACATTTATAGCAGAGAAGTTTGTAGCTGAATCATTCAACAAATATAGAAATGAGTATTTTGTAAAAAAAGGAGTAAAACCCGCATTTGGTGGAATACGTGCTTTAAGAGACAACGGAGATTTTGTATTGTACAACAAGAAAGAGGGTATTTGGGAATTCGATAGACAAACAGAATTGGAAGTTGAGATTGCAAAGCACAAGGACTCAATAAATCCTACCGATATGAAACATGTGCTAAAAAAGATAAAGAGATATGTATACATAAAAAGGGATGAATTCAACACCTACAAAAATTTGATTGCGGTTAGAAACTGTGTTATTAATCTTGATAATTGGGAAACTAGACCCTTTCATCATAAATTCATGCTAACCAAGAAAATACCAGTATTTTTCGATGACGATGCTACTTGTCCCAATTTTGATGCATTCTTGAAAAGCGTGGTATCAGATAAGGATGCCAAGATATTATGGGAATTTATAGGATACTGTTTCTATGGTGAATATCACATAAGAAGAGCATTGTTTATCTACGGAAAAACAACTAACGGAAAATCGTTATTTCTATATGTACTCTATAAATTATTGGGAAGTAAGAACTATTCAACCTCATCACTTGCTCAACTAACCAGCACCAATTCATCTTCAGATTATTACACAGCTAAGCTGTTCAACAAAATGGCTAATATTAATTCTGATGTATCAGATGAAAATATCAGACAGACTGGTACATTCAAGGGTCTTATAGGTGGTAGCGACAAGATATCAGCAAGAGTGATCAGAGAATCACCCATTGAATTTTTCAATACTGCCAAGCTTATTTTCAGTGGAAATGAATTGCCATCACCCGATAATGATGCTGGTGTAGCATTCATGAAACGAATGATAACTATTGAATTTCCTAATACTTTTGAGGATGATGGGAAGAAGGGAAAGGAATTGCTTGATGGCATGACCACCAATGCGGAATTGTCGGGTATACTTAAAAAAGCATTATCATATCTCAACAGGCTGTTAAAACGAGGATATTTTGATTTAACAGATAGACACAAGAAATACTCCATGTTATCTGATCCTGTACAGAGTTTCATAGATACTCAATGCGAACTCAATGATAATTATTATACTGCCAAACAGGATTTCTACGCATCCTATGTTTTGTATTGTGAGAAAAACAGGTTGAAGATAGAGGCTAATAATATACTTGGCAGGATCATGAAAGAGAAGAACTTTGGATCGGGTAAGAAAAAATATGGTAATTATGCTGATCGAACGTGGTGCTATTTGGGTGTATCATCACCCGATATGTTCTTCAATGATGAACCGTTAATTGATGAGGATTTGGAGGTTAACTTATGAGACTTAAACCAAATCCCATAAAAATAAAAGTGTTGCGTGATGCTATTCTTGAGTATGTGACACTTCATCCACAGTCAACCAATGAGGCTATACGAACTCATATTGGAAAGAAGTATAACAGGGAAATGGGCATCAGTATCATATCCAATGCCACTAGAGAATTGAAGGAAATGGGTTTACTGGACAGGGATATTTATTTTATGATTTACAGGTATTCTATACCCCACGATATTCACTCATCAAGACCAAAGGTGGTAGCATTATGAAACGAGTAATAACACCTGATGAGTTCAAAAAAGAATTCGGTGAGTTCAAAAAAGACTCAGATGCATTCAAAAACAACTTAGATGAATTCAAAAACAACTTAGATGGGTTAAAAAAATAGGGTGAGTTATAAATGAAATCTAGTATTGGACACTTACACAGCAAAGAAACTTGTCATTTCATTTGGACTGAGAAGTTATCAGATCTCATGAGATTGCGAGAAAGATTGATTTTAGCTAACTATAAATGTGGGGGATTAAAGCAATTTCCCGATAACGTGTGGGTGTTCATACTATGTGATGTTAGTACAACTGAGAAAATAGAATTAAAGAAAATATATGCATAATATCTTGATGATGTTGTTTTAAATTGATATGATGTACTGCTAGCTCAATGTTTTTGGTTTATTTAAATAATAATAAAAAGGAAAGTTTGGGTCGTTAAACCCAAACTGGACACAGATAGAAGGTATTTAGGACGAGAATACTTTCTATATGTATTCTATAACATCTTCTAATTTAAAGTTGTCTACTTCACGGCCTAAATATGCAATATTTGTTGTTCCAAAATTGAAATTAGGCTAATAATTCATTGCATTGGCTTATTAGGTCATATGTATAATGTCTGTACTTGTATGAGTATAATAATATAAAATGTAACTTGTTTTTTTTATAGAAAAACAAGTGTACAAGTTAATACAGACCTCCATTATATTGAATAATTGAAAACACTTGTTTAATTAAAAACAAGTTAAAAAATGACTTGTGATATGAGACTTCTATTAGCCATTATAATCCACCTTAACTTGTATTTGATTTTCACGGCTTAAATATGCAATATTTATTGTTCCAAAATTGGAATTAGGCTAAAAATTCATTGTATTGTTTATTTAGGTGATATGTATATACAGAAAGAAAATCTGCTATTACAGATACTAATATAGCTTCTTAGTGATAATTAGTTTGAATTGTATACACATTAACATCTAATTAATACGGACAACATATCTGAAAAATAAAATTAGCTATCACATTGATCTGTATCATGAACAGGATGATGAATTGGACGAGTTGGAAGAATACGCTAGTTTATTCAAATATGAAAAAATTGATAGAGTCTAACTTGTATTTTATTTTCCCCTCTTAAATGTATAAATTTAGTTGTTCCAAAATTGGAATTAGTTTAATAATCTATTTATTGATTACTTAAGTCATTTTAATAAATAACACTAGGTTTGAAATAATCTTAAGTGTGGTCACAACACAGTTGGACATACAAAGAGCAATTAGAATTCATAATCTCTGAGAGTATAAAATTAGAGTTAAATCACTTATTAGGATAATGAAGAGATTGCGTAAAGAGATAGTTATCCGAAAATATTTAGGTACAGGATTGGAGAAAATATAATGGTGAGTTCCTAAGCTACTTATACAAAAGATGACTACAGATTAAATATGGTTGATTACAAGCCTTTTATTCCTTTATTTAGCGGTCTAATTATACTATTCACAAGCAATCGTTATGTGAATAATTATCAAAGAAAAAAAGATAAAGTCAAGATCAGACAAGAGATCATCAATGAATTAATTTTAGCATGGCAAGATTTTTCCAAATACCTTAAAACTTTCAATCGTATATTGTTACCTAAAGAAATAGCTAATTTACATCGAGATTTACTCGTAGACTTCAGTCTTCACTTGGATACCTGTAAAGGGTTACTAATCGTATACGGTAAAGAGTTAACATACTTTGATGAGTTTGAGAAATTTAACATACGCCTTAGAGAGGTGGAAAACATATTGACCAAACCAATTAAAGAAGCACAGAAAAATAAACCTATAGATCAAGAAAATCCAGTTAAATTAGTTTCATTTGAATTGCATCGAACAGCACATAAAAGCATGAATGAAGTTTTTAATGATTGGCTTAAATACCTAAGAACAATTGAGATAGGATATAACTCTCATGAGAAATCTATTTACGCAAAATCCAAAAATTGGATAAGAAGAAACTTCAACAAGAATTCAAACAATATCAAAACCAAAATCACACGCGATTAGTACTGGATACATAAAATCCACCTAATTTTATTTATTAAATAACTAAATAATTTTAAATCAATCAGAACCATCCCCGAAGGGGTTAGGTAGAGGTATTTATTACATATAATTAGTTTATCTTAATAAAATCAGCAAAATAAGTGCTGAAGTTGAAGAGAATAGAAAATTCCCTAACTTTTCATCAACTGTTGCTGTATGACTGCCATAATAAGATAATAACCCATAAATAGTATATGAAAAGTTAAATTCATGATCTTTTTTCTTATATCCACAAGTTGAACAACTTGTGCTTGGTAGAGTTAACAAAAGATTTAATTGTTGAATTTTATCTAAATTATTCTTCATGTTAGCTATTGGTATAATTCCATTATCATTTAGTAAGTGCTTTACTAATTCCTCGTAAGCTGATCTCAATAAACTCATTGCTCCTTTTGGACTAGTAGAATATGTCTCGTAAGCATCTTTATAATGTTGATAAGATAGATCATAATTACCTTTCTTCAATAATTTTAATATTTGATTAGGATCATCAATATTTTCAAATTTAGGCACTAGATTATAATTTTCATCAATATAATAATCCATACTTTTCTTTACCACTGAGTTCAATTCTTCAAAGATTTCTTCTGTATAATCCTCATCCCATTTACCTTTTTTTGCCATTCTTAACAAAGTTTCAATTACAAGTTTTCCATCTTCAGCTTCTTTCATAATTGTTCTAGCAACTGATCGTTTATCTCTTAAACGCTCTCTAAAGTCAAATGTATCAACTCCAATATTCATACCAAATGTTAAGATTTTTTCCCATGCATAAATTTTTGTTACTAATGTATCTTGTATATATCCTTTCACTTGGTTGCTTAATTCCATAAAAATTGATTAATATAATTGACTATTTATTTTATCGATCAATATTTTAGGTTGTCTCTTGACATTTGAGGATAGTTAGGGGCTATAAGTAATGATAACTTAAAATTGTATCCCAATCAATTCTTTAATGTGTTTCTCAATGTTGTCATTTACCGAAAACAGGTGTTTAGATCCGTCGTTTAAGATTAAGTGAAATGGGTTCCCATTTTTCTGAGTTGATTTCATTAAACGCAATGTGAATTTCCCAAATTCTTTATTTTTTAGGTTCTCTTCAGAAAAATTGTCGAAAGAGAAATCATCAATGGTTCTAATGTAATATGCAAATTTCTCTCTTTTTGTGCCAGGGCTAAAATCTATTTCTCGTTTAATTTCCTCTTCTTCAATGAGTTCATCTAGTAATTTAGGGATCGATGTTCTTGGAATTTCGAGCTCCTTGGCAATTTTATATATTGATTGTCCAGGATTCTTTTTTATGTAAAGAATGATTTTATCCTTTCTATCCTCTCTTTCTTCTGCTTTGTTTTTCTTGAAATGTTCAAGTGCAAAGGTTGTATCGCTTGCCATTATTTAGACATATGTTATAGAATTATATAAATATTACCTTATACTTATATTAAAATATACACTCATAATCGCTTTTGTCATATACTAAATTAATTTAATTATTGTGTATTATCACTTTTGTCATATAATACAGTATTTATACAAAGAAATACTTATATATAATAAAAATAAGAAAATAGTATGAAAGAAGAAATCACTCCATCTGAAGAAGAATTGCTTACTGCTATTGGGGAAACTGTTAATTATTCTTTGGGTGGTCATTATTCTAAACAAGAAATTTCAAAGAGATTAAGCCCAAATACTAAAAATAATCCCAAACGAATGAAAAGAATTGATCGTGCTTATACAAAATTACGTACCAAACAACTAATTCAGAAACATCCCAGTGAGGAAATGACTTATGGATTAACACGTAATGGTCTAAATTATCTCCGAGAACTTAAGAAAGGAAATGTTAAATAATTTCGATTATCACTCTAGACCTATTAAAACTTTAATTACAGATATTCATTATTGCATTATACAAAAAATGTGTAAATTCAAGTTCTTAATTGATAAAAGCTTAATCAAGTAGTAATATTCTATTACCCAAGATTGAATTTGACAGTGAAGAATTTACAATATTCATAATAATCTTAAATTACTTCAGTGAGTATATGGAAATAGATTGATTGTTCCAACCTTAACAAGTACTAATGAGGGAAATTTAGGGAAAATAATTTTGTCAGTATCCCTTGTTCTTATGATTTATTCTCCATTCGATTTCACAGACTCTGAATCGTCTATAATTTTTGGTTTCCTCGTAGGATCTTTTTCATTAATTTTTCATTTGTTTGGTTTATTTGTTCCAACCTTATTTCTACAAATGATTGATAAAAATCACAACTATGAACATCCTTACCGTTATCAAGATGCTTGGAATCGTCCTCCAATTACTCAAAAAATCCTTCCAAGATTTTCATTATTACTTGGAACTTGTATGGGTATGGTCATAGTTTTGATTTCACTCTTGTTTAATTCAGACCCTGACAATATTCAAACTCCATTTAAATGGTATAACACATCTTATTCGGTTCTTATTGTAATAATTGTAGGAATCATCGGTTTAAGTCTTTTTTACTCTATTCGTCAGTCTCAACTTCTAGTATGGTCTTTGTGGGTTTTACGTCAAGTTGGTGACGATCCACAATTTCAAGATATTGCAGATTACTATGCAAAGGAAGACTATATCAATGCATCTCGATTTGCCTCTGATCGTTTTGTTTGGTATTCACACGGGACTGAGTATGTTAGGAAAGTAATTAGCCAATACCCATCAGAATACAAAAAATCAAATACATATGGGTTATTGCCATTGAGTATTCAATTTGATAATAGAGATAATTTGCATGCATCATCAAAAGATGATACTCATATGGTGTTTATCTTAGGTAAAATTGAAATTGAGCCCTCTACTGAAAAATATGATGACAATAATAAAAATATCGAAATCAAACCCCATCCTTTTGTAAATTCGAAAATCTTCCCAAATATTAAAGAAAGCTATATTTTGGTTAATAAGATAAACTTGGGGGCTTTGAAAAAACCTTTTCCAGTATATGAAACAAGAAAAATACTGGAGAAATCTCTACGATATTTACTAAATATTAAATTTTATGATGAGCCCTTTATTGATTTAATCCCTTCAATAGAAGATGGTACTTTAAAAGATATATTTTTGGATATTAATAACCTAGATTTAGTAGAAGTACTAGGTTTAGGGTCTGCATTTCGTTTATTTTCTGAATTCAAAATTGATATATCTTCTGAATCTGAAGAAGATATCAGTTCAAAGATTGATACTATTTATTCTAAAATTAAGGATATAATTGAAATTGATACTTGGATTAAATCGATAATAACTAGCTTTGTAGTTTATCACAGTATAAACAAACTCGAAAGATTCTACGATGATAAGGCAATTCAGATAGGTATATTTATAGGATTTGTAAGAAATAAATATAACCAAAAGAATTTAACTAGATATGCTCAATCTCATATCTTATATCGACCAACGACGCTAAGTACACCTATTATTTCGGCAGACGAATTTGAAGAATTCAATAATATACTTCAAGGTATTCCTAACTGGGTAGAATGGCAGATCAAAAATCGAAAAACAATAATGAATTATTATCAAGCCTTTGAATACAATTCAGAAATTGTCGATAATTGGTTAGATACTCGGATTAATTTACTCTTTCAACTTAGCAAATTCGAAGGTTCGATAAGGGATGGATGGAAAATATCAAAATATAGACAACTCAAATTAATCGGTGATCAACCCAAGATTAGATTGTGACCATTTGTAATTTTATATCAATATCGTTGTTTATTATACTTAGAAACGTTAAGTCCAAATAACTCCAAAAATAGATAATAGAGCATTGACGGATATGAAAGTAATAAGTGGAGACAATAATTAAACATAAGACAAGATCTTACAACCTTTTCAAAATGGGGAATCAGACAGTGTTCATGTACCTAAAATGCACTTTAGAGATATTGATATCACTTCACTGATAAAAAGATCAGCTTGTTTCGGCCTTATATGCCTTCTAAATTTATATGACCCGCGGTAATGTAATCTTTTAACAAGATTAATTATATGAAATCAATTCATTTCTGTTTAGTAGTCAATATTAATACACTTATGATTTTCGTGAGTCTTTCAAATCTCTATCGTTTACCTAGATATATTACTAGATAAAATTCGTAATTCCTTATAGTAACAACAAATTTTACGATATTGTGTTAATATTCAGTCAATCCGAAAATGTCAAAATATTAATTTCAGATAATTAGAAATCTATAGTGGTTTAAATGATGAGATTTGAAATAGCGTTTCATTGTATCTAGACTGGCATTATTAGTGATGAAAGACTCACAAGGATTTTAATTAACCGAAATTAATTTATTTGGAGTAATTTGGGTTAATTTAATATGAGTTTTTAGAACTCTAACAAAAACTAATAGGAATGAATTTGAGGAAACCGTGACATATAAACTAAGTTTGGGGATGATAATTGTTTCCACAGGACAATATACTATCATCTTAGATGATCAAGAAGAAAAGACATTTTATTGGGCGCATTTTACAACTGAGTAAAATATTATAAGATTTTTTTTCAAATGTTCAAAAACTTACCATTTATTAAATGATGGTACAAGAAGTCAGTGAGTTATTGAACAAAATAATCAACCCTTTCAATATGTCATTTATTGCACACTTTTTCCTATGAGTAATTAATTGTAAGGTTGGAAATGGTGTGATGATGAAATTTGAGTTTTATTAATGATATATAAAATATTCCCGTCCATCCAATTTACTTTATTGACAGATTCATAGTTACACTTAATATTTTCAATAAATTTATTTGAACTATTCACAAATTCGTCCTTTTCATAAAGCGTGAACGTTGAATACTGATGGGATGTTACCTGTCCCATCAGAGCGAATTATTACGTTCAACTCAACTTAAGACTGTCAGTTCTTTATAGTAACCCTGATCAAAATCGTTGAGAAATATGACCATACGGAATCAGAAAGTTTCAGATAATATTCTATTGACGTCCAATATATCAAAAAAAAGATTCAAACTACTTTTAAAAAATTTATCAATTTCTTGAAGTAAATTCTTATTAATCTCTTTAATCCGTTATTTTCAGTTAGTAGCCTTTATTGCAAGATGAAACGATTTAAAGAATTGACTCCATTTTTTATTGCAATCTCAATAATTTTTTCTATGTAGCTTTGGGATACATTTGATAATAAATTAAAATTCAACTTTTCAAGGAAATCTGCAATTTTCTGATGATCATAGATAATTGAATCAGTGTTTTGGACTAATAAAAACAGACATTGGAATGCTTTTTCCTCATTGTGTAACAGTTGATTTTCAAGAAAATGTAAAATTTTTGTATCTAGAAAAAAATGGTTTGTGGATATTCTTATTTCATTTAATTGAATTAAAATATCTAATAACCAATTATCATCCAAGATTCCAATTCCATTTTCGATCCATAGGCTGAAAGCACCAAATTCAATAGTATAATTTTGACAGTTGAAACTGTTATCTCCATTAACAATAGTGTTGATTCTCCATTCAAGGAGTGAGCTTATTCTTTTTGTATTAGCTGAATTATTTTGATGAAAACCATTTAGGTTTTTACCAAGGAACCATAAGATTTGTGACAAAGCTTCACAATTACTTTTTTTGTAGTATTTCACTAATAACGAATTGTCTGTCAGGTCAATTTCGTTATATACGTATAGTTTTACTAAATGAATTCCTAGGTTCTTAATTGATAATTCGGTAAAATTGTGAGATTCCATTCTACTAATTGCTCTATCATATAAATTACTGAACTTCTCAAAAATATCTTTACGCACATCATTTCTTTCAATATAACCTATCCAACTCATGTCACAATATTTCCTTAGATTACTACTCAGTGGAAAAATTAAAGTAAATTGTGTCAGAAACCAATCTTTATCCCAATAATGAAGTGAAACAGAGTACCATCCGAACAAATATCTAACTAGTAAAGATTTATCAATTTCAATATTCAACAGATCTTCAAATCTCATGTGGATTTTCTTAATTGCTTCATCATAAATATTAGATAGTTTCTTTTCATTAATCCATAATAAGTAATCAATTAAAACTTGAATTGATATGAGCTTTGGAATATTTAGTATACCATGACTGTAAAGCTTTGATACTAGAAATGTCTCTTCATTCCCAGAAATGTTTGGTGTTTCAATTTTTGATATTTTTAATAGAATAGCAATATTCTTATTTATTAATTCAATTGGATTGGCTTCTGTAAGTATCTCAAAACTAGTTTCAAAGATTCTCAAAGTTGTGTTGATAAATTCTCTATCTTCGGGAGTTTCGTTTTCGAAGTGACGATCAATGATTGTATATAGTTTTATCAAATCATTTTCTGTCAATTTTTCATCAGATTTTCCACGGAGTACATTTTCATGACTTTCAAGATATACTTTTGATAATTCAATATTCTCAATAATCGTATCGAAAAAATCGTCATATCTATCTCGATTATTCCAAATATGTTCAACTAAGATATTTGAAAACCCTTCTTTATCAATTAAGTCAAAGCTTTGCTTATCATTTGGTTCCCAAGTAATATATAGCTGCAATATTTCTTCAACTGATAGAGTTTCAAGCTCTTGATATGTGTAAGGAGAAGTGCTTCCATATCCACCAGTATGATATGAGTGAAAATCAGGATGATCTAAATCTCCGAACCTGTTTTGAAAATTCGTCCATTTACTTTTTCGTTTATCATCTAGTTCGTTTTTTATGGCATGCCACAAGCGATAAACTGCGATTTCTGACCAAACTTTCCGATCTTTGTTTGTGTAAGTTATTCTATTTTCATTTTGTGTCTTGAATAATTTCGGAAATCTTCTTTTCAAAGTAACAATTAAATTCTGTTTTAAGGAAATTCTTGGGAAATTTGTACTTTTATCAATTCGCACTAAGAATTCTTCCTTTATTTCTTTGTTGAGTTTAGGAAAAATTAATTTTAGAACATTGAAAATTTCGTGATGTAATTCTATTGAAAATAAATCTATATTCCTTAAAATTTCAATTAATTTACCTTTATTCAGTTCTAAGGTTTGACTCAGTATGAATAATTCAATTCGCAGATATATATTGGACTCTTGAGCTTGTTGAGCAAAATTCTCCAACTTAATAATCAAAACATTTAATAATTCTTTTTCATCTTTCTTGTAATCTATGAGGAGATCTCTAATAATCTCAACCAAACTACTTCCAGCGTTAAAAAAAGGAAAAATCTGATTTGTATCTTCAATGCTCGGTCGCCAATCCGAACTAAGTGAATTTGTACATGATTCATAATCTTTTAATGTAAAACATAATAATTCAAAGGTCTCTACAGGGGATTTTTTGAATATTTGGGGAATAATATTATTTAGAATTTCTTGATAATAATATTCTGAAATATATGTTTCATCTGAATATTTTGGTCGATTTTCGGTCTGATTGATTCTGATGAGTTCTTTAACAAGTTTTAAGCATAGTGAAATTCTTTCTTCACGCAACTGGAGATTAGTAAATTGAATTAATTTATGAGGTAATGAGCTTTGATTGTTGGATAATGATTTTATCCAACTAGAAATTGTTGGAACAAGACTCACAATAGTGTTTTCATCAAAAGCTTCTAAAACTGAAATAAAAACACGAACTAAATTTTGATTTCTTGTTTTACTATTTTTTTCAATAATCTCAAATAGTTCAGATGGATATTGTTTAGCAAATTCGGGAAGATAATAAAATCCAGGATTTAATCCCCAATTGATTTCATCTTCTTCATGTTTTATTTCAAAAAAATGGGCATTATACAGCGGTTTAAACCATTTTAATCTTAATTCTATATCTATATTCTCAAAGAAATATTTTACATTCGAGAAATGTGTGAAATTGCTTATTAAACGATTAGCATCTTCGTCACTCGGTTGAGATATTTTGGTAAAAATATCAATTTCTAATAACCGAGTAATAAATGGTTTAAGAAATCGATGTAAATAGGTTTCAAGATTGTCAACCTGTTGATAAAACTCATCCTCATTGATTTCATCTATCGTCTGACTGTGATGTGATATTTTGACAAAATATTTATGGGATTTGAGCCAATTTCTGATGTAGTTTTCATTTTCAGTCCTGCTTGGTAAAGGGATTAAATGAGGTTTACTAAGAAAAGCTTGACTAATTTTTTCATATTGCTTATTATCATTATTTGAACTTTGTTTATTATCTTGCTCAATAATTATTTGAAATTCCTTACGAAGGATTACATTTGTCAATTCTCTGAATGAATGCGCTGCTTGGAAAAACTTTTCTGGGTTGGTTTCTTGACGAAGGACCCAGTAAGCTCCTAAATAAATATCTGAGACATCATTTCCGTAGGTTTTTTGCATAAAATGAAGGAGCGATTTTGCATTGTCAGTCAAATTGTTGGTTTTCAATTCAAAGCTTTCTTCCATCTTGGATCTATATCTCCATATAATTTCTTGTGTTAATGTTATTTCTTTGTTTAATGTTCTTTAGTGATATTTCAAATCTTAATTTTATCATAATAAACATTTTCTATATATAAGGTGGTGCGTGATTCGAAATAATAATTTATCAACCTAGAGAGCTAGGTGAATATATTTTGAATTTCATTTAGACCTAACTATTAGCAAAATTCCAATTTGACATATCATAATCGTCGAGCTTTTTCTGAAAGGGAATAGGGTTTTTGTAGGGCTTAATGAAATCTGAAAATAACTCAAATAAGACAACTAAAATCTCAATTTCATTTTCCAAAGAAAATTCTTTTGGTCTTTTCAATAAACAAAAAGTTGTTCACTTTTTGTAATCCCTAATGTATAAATGCAATTCAATACCATTAATGAAAATACTGCCGAGCTATCGTATTGATTGAAAACAAACCAATCTGCCACCAAGAAAACTCTGTGGATTCGGATAAAAGTACAAAATCAGTTCTTATGGGATTATACATTTAATAGTTTTATCCTTGAATGTGACAGGATGAGTAAGAGACTTAATATCTGAATAGATCCTTGGTTTCTTGTGGCAGATCATAATAATTGATAGTTGGTTCTATAATTGTGGTTTCTGTTCCTCTGAAAAGATCCTTGGCATCTTGAGGTATTTCCACCAATAGTTTCAACAATAGGTTCTACTGTGGTTTCTACCCCCCTAAAAAGATCCTTAGCATCTTGTGGTAAATCGTAAAAAGTTTGAGCTATAGGTTCTACAACAGGTGCCGATGTGCTAGTATCTTGTACGGTGAGATTTTCCCATTGGTCTGCTAATCTGTCTTTGACCAAGATTCCAGCACCTACAACAATACCAGCCATAAACAATGCAATGATCAACCCTTTGTTGATTTTCTTTTTATCATCAGTTACAGGTTGATTCTGTTCCATACTTTCAGGTGTCATTACTGTTTGCATCTCAGCATTTGACATCTTTCTAGGTACACCATTTCTATCCCATGCTATACCCTTGGATGCCATCTCATTTCTGAATTTGTCGATCTGTACTGAATATTTCCTCTGAAATGAATCATCTTTATTTACCGAAAGAGAATTTCGGGATATCAATTTACGTAAGGGTTTTCGTGTTCTATTTCGATTGCTCTGATTCTTTCTGATACTCACAATATATGATTAGAATTTATTGTTTATTAGTTTTATTGATTAGTGGTTCTTCGTATTTTCTCTCTACTAAACGTTGTCCTCTATTCGCACCTTGAGAGATGAAGATGATTTTCTATGGATTACAGTATCCGTTATTACTACGATTAACTCATCTTTGTCTCCACCCCTATCAGTCTTGGATACAGATATGATTCCACCATCAGTCTGTTTTATCTTTAGTTTTGCAATATCCTCAGTGGTGTATCCTATCAGATCAATAGTTAATCTCTTATTTTCCAACGGAATATTAGCAATGTAATGATTCCCTGTTTTTGATTTGGTGAATTCCACATCCACATTTCCTTGAATTTTTGGTTTTTTCCGTAGTTTTGTCATTATAGATTTTCGCTTAGTTTTGGTTTTATCTTTTTTAACAGTCCGTTTCTTATTATTACCCTTGCGAATTACCATAAGTCTTATTCTCCAAATAGGTTAAAATGTTGATGGTTGTTCTTCTTTGATGCTCTTGACATCAAATAACCCTTTAATATCTTCTTTGAAGTCTGAAACATCTTTTCGTTTCATATGAATAATGTAATCATCACCTCTACCTGTCACACTACCATATGTTTCAGCAAACCTCCAAGGATCTCCTTCTATCTTGTCTGTGGGTGATACTCGAACACTCATAGTCCACATATCCTCGATGTTGTTGATACGGAAACTGTTTGGAATATTACCCTCAAGCATACCATCATACTCTTTTGACCATTTTTCCATATTTGGATCATCGAGGAACATCTCTTGCATCCTAGTGAATTTATCCCTAGCTTGAAGTGAACCTCTGATGAGAAATTCTCTCATAAGGTGTTTTTGTAACACATTATCCTTTCTATAAGGTCGGGTTCTGTAATATACCTTATTACCTTCAATTTTGGTAATTACAACTATCGTATTAGAATCCGCGCCACTCGACAACTGATAGATAACGTTTTCTTCCATTTCAAATCTCGGATACATTTTATTCAAATTCTGAGATAAATATCCTCTTGATTTTCGTTTTCTAGATATTGATTTAGATGCACTTCTTGATTTCTTAGATAGAGACTTCCTAATGCTCATAATATATTGTTTGAGTTTATTGTTTATTAGTTTTATCAATGATTAGTTCTTGTGGTTGTGTTTACGGAGAACCTGTCAAGCATAAGAATTAAATATGCTGTGTTCACGTCTATTATTGTGCGTAAGAGAAAATCTTCTAAATTTAAATGGAAGAATCCGTTCACTAAACTTTATTTTTTTACAATTTTAGGACAACTCCGACAAAATATAGAGTTCTTCACCCCCGAACAATTTATCGATTATTTGTTGAGTGAACCATGTCGAACTGATTTGAAAAAATTACTTGGTGATGCTGGTATTCTCAGCGAACGACAATTGGATTATACTATTCGCCAAACTGTTGAATCTCATCAACTCTCTCAGATTGTGAATATTAATGATACAAGAGGTTGTATCGTTACTTTATTCAATGGAACTTGTGATGTGCATAACGACTACTGCAAATCTCCTTTTCAAATATATGATGCTGTGAATATGCTTGAACAATTCTATGAAAATGATTTTACTAAGAAATTGCAAAAGTATAAAATTAAGCAACACACAGATATTCTTTTACCTGCTTAGTAAGATCATTATCAAATTGATTCAAATTGATCTCATCAATAGTTGATAAATAATATGCTTTCATATGCATTGAACCTAAAGCATCACAGCTTTTAATTAAACCCGCATTTTCTAATCTTCGCATCGAATATCGATATCGTACCTTAGATACGTCGCGTGGTAATTTCTCCAATATTTTTTCTGAGTTCATGGGTTTACTGAGCGATAATATATCTAGTATAGTCCAGCATGTTTCAGATAGCGTAATGTACACAAATATTAATCTGTGAGTGATATCTTATTAGTTTTACTCTTGAAAGCAAGTGTAGTAACTGTATAACCGTGAAGTTTATAAATATGCTAGTATCAATATCATATGAAGCTAGTATCTTCAATCGCTATCTTCACAGCACACTTGTTCAGATCATTATCTGAACATTTTTTTTACAACTATGAGCGTGTACTCAAAATACAATATACAAATCGCATTTCTCGTAATTGATTTTCAAAAATAAATTCATAAAAAAGAAAAATTATAGAGAAATAATGTTAGAAATGAATATTTCTATCCATGAGATTAATTTACATCATAAATAAAAACTATCTATGAGTATTCAATATTCAAAATTAGAGGAAATACACCTAGAATTAGCCCAGATATTAAACAATTCAACAATTATTTTTTTTGATTTAGAAACACAAAATTTGTTTGTTGAACTTGAGCCTAAGTGGAATTCAATGAAATGGAAAGATAAACAAAAAATACGAGTTGATCTTTGTAAGAGAATGAAAGTATCCATAGCAGGATTATTATTTTTTAAGAATGGTAAACCCACCTACAAATATTTCACAGAGGATAATATTCAAGAGTTAGAGGAGGAATTATTGAAAGCTACTAAGATAATTGGTCATAATTTATTAGAATTTGATTATGATGTTTTATATGCATATATTCCAAAAAAATCATTAGAACAAATCAAGAATAAGACTCTTGATACAATGAAATTAATGAGTGAAGTAACAAAACAATGGTCTAGTTTGGATGATTTAGGCAATTTGAATTTTGATATTGGTAAAACAATTAATACTTTAGAAATACCAAAAATGTGGAGAGATGGAAAGTATGATGAAGTTAGAGATTACTTGAAGATTGATCTAGATTTACTCGCAGGTGTATTTTATTATGGTTTGAGTAAACAACCATTGAAATATAATGTGAAAGATTATGGGAGATTAGTAGGTCAAAAGGAAGTAATACTGGATTGGAAAAATCGTGTCACTAATTAATATGATGAATTTCATTTTAGAGACATCAAAATCCAAAATTATTATACTCAATGTTAGACCAAAAAAACAAAGAATTGAATATTTAAAGAAATTTTGACCATATTGTTGAGATTATGCAAATTGTAAGTGATACTAAGAATTTCGATTTAAATATAGAAGAGATACTAGAAAACTGGCAGATCCATGATGGATTAAGAGAAATAATTGCCAATGCTTTAGATGAACAATTATTGACGGACTCAAATGAAATTGAGATTACTAATAGAAAAAACAATGATTGGACAATTCGGGATTATGGAAGAGGTATTCACTATCAACATTTAACAATGAATGAAAGTGACGAAAAAATAAAACATCCAAATACAATGGGAAAATTTGGTATTGGTCTTAAAGATGCTTTAGCAACTTTTCATAGAAATGGTGTGAGTTGTATCATTAAATCAAAATTCGGAGATATTACTGTATCTAGAACTCAAAAACATGGATTTGAAGAAATAGAAACTCTTCATGCAATAGTTTCACCGCCTTCTGAGATTGAGATAGCTGGGACTAAAATTATGCTTCAAAACATTCCTAATTCTGAGATGCAAAAAGCTAAAGAGTTATTTCTAAAATTCACCAAAGAAAAAGAATTAGAAATCACAACATATGGGCAAATACTTGAGAAATCTGGATCAGCATCAAATATTTATATTAATGGAGTAAAAGTAGCTGAAGAGGAGAACTTTCTATTTAGTTATAATATCACTTCCTTAACAAAAAATATCAAGGATGCATTAAACAGAGAACGTACAAACGTAGGTCGATCAGCTTATTCAAATCGTATTAAAAGAATCTTATTGTCAAGTTCTAATGAAGTAGTAGCAGAAGAATTAGTTGATGATCTTAATTCATTTGGAGATTATCACGATGAAATGAATTGGATTGATGTTCAAGAACATGCAGTTAAAATTTACAATGTTAAAGGAAATATTCTATTTACAACATCAGAAGAAATAATGGTGAATCCTCAAGCAATCGATGAAGCCAGATCATCTGGAATGAAAATTGTAACAATACCTCAAAAATTGCGTGAGAAAATCAGTGGATTAAAAGATATATTTGGAAACAACATTAGAGATTTATTTGAATTTGATAGAGAATATCAAGATAGTTTTGAGTATAAATTTATTGATTTAAAAGATTTAACAACTAGTGAAAGGGATATCTATGATACTAATGAAGATATATTCAAGATAATTGGTGGCAAACCTTCATCTGTAAAAAATATCAAAATATCTGAGACAATTAAAAAAGATTTGACTGATTTTACAGATGCTGTGGGAGTGTATGAACGTCATAATCAAACAATAATTATTAGAAGAGATCAATTAAGAAAATTGGAAGACTTTATAGGTACACTGTTACATGAAGTTTCACATGCAACGAGTGGAAGAGGAGATGTAGATCGGAGATTTGAATTAGAACTAACAAAAATAATTGGTTTATTGGGTTCAAAACTTATTTCACTCTAAATTTTAGGAACTCATTTGATTAATTCATTTTATTGCAAAATATTGAATTTCTTTAGGTTGTAATAAACACAATAATAATTTATCTTCTTGATAATCTTAACAAATGACGATCGAATACAAGTACGCTATTCTAACAGAACAATCAAATCACCTTGCTTCGTTATTTGGAAATGAAGAACAGACATACTCATTCAATTATAATGAAATAACAATAAATATAATAATTCAAAGAGATAATAATGGAAAAGATATAAGTCATGTGAAGATTATATCATCAACAGAATCTAAAGTTGACAAAATTATTAATCGTTTATGTTTAGTATTATCAAAATCCCAAAATTATTCATATTATTACTATCCAGAACTAATAAGGAGAACAGAAATGTTAAATGAAGGGGAGAGAGGCAATACATCTCAATTACTTTTCAGAGTAAGTACAGCAATAGTATCACCAGTTAACCAGAAGAGTTTGGAGAGTTTATTTATTAACACCCCATCATTGAACTTGGAAGTTTCTTATCTTTTTAAAAATGGATTAAGAAATATGCAAAACAACGAGTATTGTGATGCATTTATTTTGATTTATATTTCACTAGAAAAATTCATGAGAAATAATGTTGGATATTCTATGATTTCTTCAGGTAAAACTCCTACTGAACGATGTTTATATGACATGTTGATTTTCGCAAAAAATGATCTAGGGTATAAAATTGATATCAGAGGTTTTGAAGATGAGGGAATTTTTAGAAAAATCAGAAATGATATTATTCATGGATTGGGAGACTTTGGTATTATCCAAGTTGCTTCACAAGTTAAACAATTAATCAGTGCTGTACTTAGTATTTTTGTAGAATTTGATTCGTGAGAACATTATTCAGTGAAATTAATTTGTAATCACACTTGTAAATTAATTTAATTATAAAATCTCAATCCTTCAATTTTCAGTATCATTTATTACTTGTATAGTATCACTTAATTTAGTATAGTATCATTTATTACTTGTAATCACAGCTTTAGGGTTTAATTTTTCTAAACATGTTTTATTTTCTTCTGATATTTTTGCGGTAAATATTCTCGTTTTACATATAAGACAGTATTTGAGGGTAATATCATAGCGACCGTGCTTCCAGCAACAGAGATGAATTCTCCTACCCCATCAAAAACATTGGTTGCTGTTTTTTCCTTCTTGAATTGTGCAATGGCGCGTCGCAATCCAATGAAGGGGATTGCAGAGATAATATCTGCTGTGAGTGATTCATTGAGATCTTCGGGTTGTTCCCAATCAGCGAGAGCATCCAACTTTCTGAGGATTTTTCTCATTTTTGTAGCATTCATCCCTTCATCCCATCCTTTTCTAACAAC
Organism: Candidatus Heimdallarchaeota archaeon LC_2; assembly: GCA_001940725.1. The sequence continues at coordinate 53,929 of MDVR01000143.1, forward strand.
CCTACTTGTTTTACTAGGATTGTTCTTACTTTTGGATCTTTTGAAGGAGAGAGATTTCCTAATGCTCACATATGAAATAGAGTAGTCTTTGCTTATTAATTTTATTGATTAATGTATGATGATAAATTTTATCAATATCTATATTAAACGCCCTTTGATCAACATATATTTAGTGATATTAAGTAAATCACATAAATGAGTACCCTAATTCCTAAAGGACACAAAGGATGGGCTAAGTTATTTGGACTTTTTTACGAGAGAATTCTAAATGAGTATCTAAGACGGAAATACAACTGTACTAACATACAATTATCTAAAAACAGTTTTTTTATTTTAAACTCTAATTTAACTCCAAGATCAAGAGAAATCGAAACAGGAGTTGGTATTATTGACAAAGAAGTGATAGAAAGTTTCTATGAAACTGATTTACCAATAAAGAAGAAAAAGAAGTCATCAAAATTTGCAGCTGATGGATTGTTTAATATTAATGGAGAATATATCATCATGGAAGCAAAATCATGGGTTTTCGGAAATACAAATAAACCAAAATTAGCAGATAATTTATGGGTATAAAAATTTTGTATGTTTGAGTCATTTACTATAAATTTCAATTATTCTCCAAATAAAGGAACTCAGAATAAAAAAATAATCAGAGAAACAAAAAAGATTACTCCTAATCACTATATTTTGGCATATTGGAATGATAAATCAGATGACCCTGGATATCATGAAAGAATTGAAGTTGGAATGCAGAGACTTGTTTACCCAGCAAAATTTTCATTTGAATATATCGAGGATATTTTTATCGAATTAAGTCAAAACAAGGATCAATATCGTTGGTACGATGAAATGCTTAACGAAATTTACCAAGAGTATTTCGGTATTTTTCACAGATTAGGAATCATCAAGGTTTAATTATTTACTTTCTAATCCTTTGAGAATACGCTTTCTACTCCAATAAGGAGAGATGATTGGAATATTAATTAAGATATTTATTGCCTTAATTTCATCCTTGATTTTTCTTCGTTTTGATTTTACAAGTAATAATATCCTTGTATTATGTCTGAAGAGTTTCATTTGTTTTTTTCTTTTAGATCTTTTCAATATTAATTTGAAACTAGAGGGGTCTTCCACTATGATTGCAGATAACTCAGAAAATGAAAATTCTAAGTCTTTATTTATTCGATACTCTTCTTCATCAACCCAATTATAATTGGACCCAATTTTGTCAATACATGAAAATTTGTTAATTATTTTATTTGCCTTTTTCACGGTTTTAATTTGACGATTTTGCAATAATTTTCTAAATGTTGAATTTGCTGAGAATATTTTATGGAATTTCTTTTTTGTCACAACCTCTTCCCACGTATTTTCTTTCACGTGTTGAACTTTTCGTACCCCCTTTTCCTCTAAAATACTCTTTTCGAAAACTAATCCACATGATTTTATCTGGTATTTAGGTTCATGACTTTTTTTAGAATCGATAAAATTGCTTAATTGATCGATTTCCAATCCCGTGAGTGATACTGTTTTGAATTTCCTTTTCAAAAAATTACTAAATTTATCCATGTTGTACATAAACCAACCATGTTGGTTTTTCGCATAAATTGTTTGATCATTTAATATTGACTCTAAATTATCTAAAGCGGAATTACCCGAACCATCCATAGAATCTTTTGTCAAATGGGTCAAATATTGCTTCATAGTTAGATAATATGAATTTATTATTTATTAGACATTCGTTATATCAATCTTGATTTTGTAGTTCATACACATTTTAAAATAAAATTTTTCAGTATTATTACTTGATATTGGCTGTAACATTGCTTTATATATTTCAAATAGGTAGTGTGTGCTATATATGAATTTTTGATGAACTTTTTAATGTAATAATTATTTCTATCATACAGGTTTAGTAGCTTAGTGTGTGTACTTATAATACAATTTTACACGTTTATATCGGGATTATATTGTACGCATTATTAGTATAAATAATATAAAATCAAAGGGATTTATCCGAGTAGGTTTTATTACTACATATGAGCTATACAAGAAATAATAAGATAAGCAAACTACTATCAATTCTCTGTACAGCTTATCTGATTGTTAGAGCATTGATATTCTAACCGTTTATTTTATAATTATACGTTTAAGAAGACAGCTAAACTGATTTTTATATTACATTGATACTTTAAAAAGTACTTCTCTATTATTTGAAGAAGAAGTCACGTAGATAAGGTTACTGTTATAATATATTCCATGATTGTGGATACAAATCACTATGAATTGCGTTAGGAATACATTAGGGTTAACATATTTTATTGTGTAGATATAATATTAATTTCACATCGCACATTGATAAGGATTTGTGATCAATTTCAGCTTGTTTTCTGATGATTTAAGGCTTGAAACCGTTATTTCAACCATTGAAAAAATAATAATTCTTACTAATTTCTGTGGCTCTAAACAATTTTAATAATGTAGAACAATTTTAGGGTATAGATAATACTGTGATTTTTGTTGAATTCAGTCTTATAGTCTACAATTAAAAGAAAGAACCGAGATTATTATCAAAGATGGCACATAATTTTTATTTCTCTCTCATAGAGTAATACAAGTATATACCAAATAGATTTGTGAAAAAATAAAAAAATAACTTTTGTGTGTGTAGGGTAGTATTATATTTTTAGCCATAATGTAATTACAAAATATGTTTAGCTATAATATAGATATTTTATAACTATTATTTGATTATTCATTGATTAGTAAAACTAATAAGAATTGAAATGAACTGTATTCTTGTGAGTGTACGAAAACCTTACTCAAGAAGAAATATCTCAAAAAGCCAAAAAACTGTAAAAACAAAGAGGAAAGTTACACCATCCAAAAAAATATCATTTGTTGACAAAAATATTGATTCGATCATGATTGATGTTTTGAGAGTAAACGATAATAAAGATAATCTCAAGAAATTATTTTTTGAGATAGATACAGATTTGTATAATTTGGAATTGCAAAAGATAGAGACAAAGGAAGCTGTTGAGAAAATTGTTGATAGTGCGTATGAGAAGGCTTTCAGAACCGATGACAAAAAATTGGGTAAATTAATCAGAAAGAGAGCTGAGAAAGATGGATCTAATGAATTAGATAATTTGAGTGATGAACAGATTGGAAGATATACTAGGTCGAAGCTTGATAAGACAATAAAAGAAAAGAGAAAGTATATGTTTGATTTTCTCGGAGATAGCAAGATTAGTAAAGCATATAGCAAAATATGGCATCAGACAGATGTTGATAGAAAGAATAATGCTAATCCCGATCAAAAGGGCGCGTTCGATCTGTGGACTATCAGACATTTCGTTGGTGGATTTGTGATAGGTCTTGCAGTTCCAAATAGAAGTGCTGAATTTTTTGTTGGTGGTGTTGGGTTTGAAGCTGGTGAGGAGTGGATTTCCACCAAGAATCCTAAAGCGAAAGGAGCGCACGAATCTTTAACGAATAAAGGAACTGATCTTGTTGCAAATCAAATGGGATACGAACTAGGATCTGCTATGAGAAATACTTTTGATGCTGACAACTAATTATTCATCTTCTTTTTTTACGAAGTAGGTTGTTTGTACTTCTTTATCTCCCTCCCTATTTTCAAGATTTCGATTTTCTACTTTTTCAAAATAATGAATGTACAAGCATTTTTCAATTTTGAATGTAGCCTTCTTTCTAAACGGGGGTAAAGAGTTACAGTTATTTTGATTGCAATTCCCGTGACAAATCATTCAGTGTGGATAAATGAATGATCGGGATTTTCAACTATAACCTATCAAAGAATCAGAAAGAGGTGGGCATATCAAAATTACCTTGGTATTGTTTTAGTTTATAATTTTTGAATTTATTTGTAATATTAAACTTACACATATTTTATGACAATTAGAATGACTATCTGTAATTTGATTATGAATAGGTCTAGAGGCATAATCTAAGTTAAATATAAAAAGTCATTATCAAAGTAGTAAAAATCATGATGATTAAATGTTTAGAATACTAATAAACGAACATCTTTTTTACTATGTATCACTATAATTTAATGAAGAGAATGAAGTCTAAACAAAAACCTGGTAAGAAAAATAAACCAAAGAATGTTAAAAAATTAAATAAAATAAGGGTTGCTAGCAAGAAAAATAAACCAAAGACTGTTGTAGATGGTGATACAGTTAAAATATCTGCCAGTAGATCAAATATGAGAAGGATTGCTAGTATACAACTTAGTCAGTCAAGTGGAATAAACCGAAAAACTCCTATGAGGCACCTCAGAAAAGCCTTTGGTGGAGGGAAACCAAAGTTAACTATCAAACCAAAAGGAAAATCACAAAGTAAATAGAGATATAATTATCGTCAAAACCAAGCAAAATGTTCCTAGTAGTGCCCAATCATATCGAGATGCGAGATCATCATTAACATCTTCAACAGAATAAATTATGTCGTTATAACCCTTGATGAATCTCCAAAATAAGAATTTTTCATTTTTAGCATCCGCCTCTGTATATGCATCTAGCTCTGTCTTAAAATCCAAAGTTCCATATTTTTTAGTTTTCAATAAATAGTAATACAAAATCGCAAGTAGTAGTGAGAAAATAAAAGCAAATCCTATAAATCCCTTATGAGGAAATCCTACAATTGAGTATAGTGTAGCAGATAAAGCTAGCACTCCCATAATAAATTTTAATAAATTATCTATTTTGTCTGTTAAATGTTTATTTAGATCTAATACTATATCATACTGCCTCCTAATTTCAATTATCCAATCTTTGTGATTGTCTGGTCGAGGATTTATTAATTCATCTTCTGTTGTCAATAGATCTGCCCTTATATTCCATTAGGAGTTATTTATATTTAATCTAGTGCGTTGCGTTTTCTAATATTTCATTACATTCAAACTATTGATATTTTCATTTGATAATTTTCACGAAAATGGGATTAGAAAAGTAGAATATGTCAAATTTACATCACAATTGATGAAAGTTATTTTACGGGTTTCATTTTATAACTTTAATCAAATAACAATTGGTTATCACTTTGGTTATCAGTTATCAAAATAAAATGATAACCTATCTAAATTGATAACCAAAGTGATAACCAAAATTAAGATTCTATCATCAGTAAAATTAATAATATATGACTCGAACTAATAATTGTGAGTGTTCGGAAGAACCAATCTCAATCTAAACGCAAAAAAAGTGGTACGAGTAAAAGATTTGCCCGTAAATCAGCTTCTATGACTATGGATCAGAGAAAAGAGCAATTCATCAGACAGAATCATTCCTCACTAGTGGAAGACAAGAATTTATTCGATAAAGTAGTTGATGTGATGCTTACTGAAAAGAGAACCTCAAGTTCTGATGAGAGAGCAGAAAGACAAAATGATACTCTACTTAATGCTTTACTCAATAGAGAACTTGATAGAGGAACTATTGAACAGGAACAATTTGTCAAGATCCAAGCAGAACTCAAAAGTCTTGAGAGAGATAAACGAGAACTCAAGGCTTCTCTCATGGATGCTGAGGACAGAGCAACACATGAAACTAAGAAATTTATCGCAACAGCAGGGTTTCTAACCTTATCTTTACTAGCATTGGGTGTAGGTGCGATCTACGGGTATAAGACAGGAAAAGGAATAGATACCGATGATACTCGTAATTTTGCAGAATTTTGGTCTGATGAGCTTGAGTATATGGCATATGAAATCAATCAGAAGTTTGATGATAATCTTAAATTGCCAAATCACAGATTTGGTGATCCTGTTGATGATGCTTATGTTGAGGCTAAAATAGAACTCAATAAAGTTTAAACGGTAATGTATCCACATAATAGTTTACTTTCGATTATCTCTACCTCAGATATGTCACACGCAAATCGTTTGGCAGTATGGCGAACTATTTAGGATTGAACTTCAACAGATTAATTTATTAATAAATAAAAAAAGAACTTTTCATTGGCAAATTCACCGTATTATAGTAAAGCTTTCAATAGTCTCATTTCTATAAATACTTTTAATAAATACATTCAAACGTTTGTTACACCAAATCTTGGCACATTTATATCACCTACAGATTTACATTTAAAACAATTTATGGATCTGAATAAACCTAATTGGAGTGTATCAAAATTTAAAAAATTTAACAACTCTAATTTGTTACAACAATATATTACTATCTTTGAGGTATATCTACAGGATATAATTTCATTTTTATTTAATAAATATCCAAAGACACTAAATATTCAAGGGGTTAGTTTTGAAGATTTTAGCAATAAAATCTCGATGGAAGACTTAATTGCAAAAGAAATAGATAAAAAACTCCATGATTTACTGTACGAACCATATAAGGAAGTAATGGATTATTTTAAGAATAAATTCAAAATTGTCGTTAAGTCTTATGATATGATATCGAAGCTCTCTGAAATAAAATTAATTCGGAATATCCATATTCATGGAGATGGTAAAGTAAACTCTATTACTTTGAAGAAAACAAGTAATCAAAACTACAAATTAAATGATTATATTAAAATAACTGAATCAACCTTAAATGAGACATTAGAACTAATTATTACAATTTGTTCAGAATTAGATAACCAGCTAATTCAAAAATTTCCCGACATAATTGACAAAGATTTTGATATTGAATTTTATACGGAATTAACAAATCAAGCCGTCGAACCACTGATCTCCCATACAACAGATTTATTGAATAAAATTGACAAGGAACAGAAAGATGATTCACTCAATCAGAATCAGTTCTCAGAAAACACTAAGTAGAATGATTTGCTATCTCGTATTTTTGCATCGATTCCAGGGAATCAAAAATGCAAAAATCCATTTGCATCTATTTTCTTTTTCTTGAATTTGATTTGAAGTTCTTGGCTTTTTCTGATCTTTCTGAAGCTGGTTTTAATTTCTGATCTATAGATACCACATCTTTGCTGGTACTAGCTACTGAACCCACACTATGACCACCATCGGCAACGCTAAGACCTGTAAGACCTAAAGTGAATAAATTATCTCTTATATCTTCTCCTTTTTGCTGGTTTTTTAATGAATATGAACTGCTTTTTCTAATTACTTTCTTATTTTTTTTTTTAAATGTTATATCGCCCGATTTGAGCTGTTTGACGTGTTTATTAAGCATGTCTGAAAAACTAGGTTTTTTCTTTTTAGGAGAAAAAGCATAAATCCTACCACCACGACTAATTTTTATTATTGGTTCACTGATTGTTTCTACCACAGGTTCGACAACTGCTTTTACTTCTTCTTCTAAGGTATTATCATTTCTGAGATCATTACTGTAATCTGCAATAGGTTGTACTATCTCTTCCTGTACAAGTTCTCTTAAGTCAGTATCGAATTGTTGAGGTGGTGTTGGTTGTGGTATATCATCAATTTGAGATTGATATTCAATTACGAGTTGATCTATAAATTCTTGTCCATCCTCATAGGTTGGAAATAATTCTCCTAATTCATTTGCAAAGGCATCAACTTCACTTTCATTGTAATCTTCTCCCATTTGGTCAAGAATTCCTCTGAGATCTACTTCCACGAAATAATCTTTGTAACGATCAGCAAATGATTGATCATCTACCTGTGTTTCTATCTCAACTGTAGCTTCTTCCAATTGAGGATTATCCAAGGCTACATCGGAAGAATTGATATTGATTATATTTTTTGCTTTGTCTTTTGCTTTGCTAAGATAAACTGCTGTTGCACCTGCAATTCCACCAATACCAGCACCAATACCTAGTTTGGCATTGCGACTGATTTTTCGTTTGCCTTTTGGTCTTGTTTTTTTCTTTGTTGAGGATCTGCCTTTTCTTACACTCATTTTTTATCACCCGAATGGATTGTATTTACTCAAGGTATCTCCCAGAGAATCAACCACTTTTCCACCATCATCTACTATTCCACCACCTGTAACGTAATTAACAGCAGTACTACCACCACCGACAATTCCATCTTTAATAATAGTATCATATACTCCATCCTTCAAGACAGTTTCATATCCAAACCCGATAAGTCCATCTTTTATGATAGTGTCTTGCCAAACATCTTGGATAACAGTTTGGTATAATCCTTCTTTGAGAACTGTATTATATAATCCATCGACTAGTCCTGTTTTGATTATTCCTTCATACAATACATCTTTTCCTAAGAAAGATATACCATCAACAAGTCCACCGCCTATTGTTTGCGCTAGTCCTGTTGCACCACCTAGAATATCTCCACCAATGCCAAATACATTATCTATTCCGCCTTTAACAAATCTGTATCCTAAATATGGAACTCCGAGAACTACCGCACCAATTCCCACGTTTCTACCCAAGTTTTCGG